>NZ_BMOD01000004.1 GCF_014646895.1 Deinococcus roseus | reverse complement strand
CGGACCGGGTGGTGTTCTTTGACAAGGGGGCAATTGTGGAGGAGGCCACCCCGGAGGAGTTTTACAACAACCCGCAGCATGAGCGCTCTAAACTCTTTCTTTCCCAGATCCTCGGGCACTGAGGTTTTGACCCATAAGATTTGAGGACAAAGATAGGCCCGTTTGTCTGAAACAGGAGGCCACCGGAGCCTGTGCAGATTTTTGCTTTTGGCCCTCGGCTCTGCGCCCTCGGCAAAACCAGAAGTTTTCTGACCCTCCCCAGCCTGTTCACCCAGTCATCCCTTTCCGGCTGATCGGATGTGTACATTTTGCTCAATGAAACGCTTCCAGATCCCCTTCAAGGGGGGCTTTGCCCCTTGTGATTGCCTTTCAGGGGGTGCAGGATAGATTCACCCTACTGGTCTTCTGCAATGTGAGCAGGGTGGGAGGTGGTCCATGACTCCAGTTGGAACAGTGGTCTGGCAGGGAATTTTGCAAGCCTTACAGGTGACGTCCAAGGCGGACCTGATCCGTGCCATCGAGCAGGCCCGCAAAGTGGCTGCCCAGCAAGGGGTGCCTCTCTCGGTGGAGTTGCGGGTGATCAACAGTGGTGCCATGAGCATCCTGGTGGGTGCAGAACGCAGTTACCTGGTCTACAAGCCCGAAAACGGACCGTTCTGTCATGTGGCCGATGAACTCAAATCAGACGACATCAAAACCAGTGCTTCCCGATCTGAAATCCGATCCGAAAGATGCATGGCTTTCATTGACGATGGCCACCTCAGCGAAATTGACCTGAGGTTCACTGTGCCGTTTGAACTGGCCGAAGAGGTGTTCCTCAGTTTCGCAGAGACTGGAGAAATCCCCAGGTCCCTCCGCTGGATGAGTGCTTAACAGCAGCTCCGTCTTTTTCCTGAAGCCAGAAAAAGCAGCAAGACCTAAACTTGGACCGTGAAAAGTTTACGTCTTGCTTTGCCCGTTTTGCTGTCTTTTGCAACTGTTTCCTGTGGACATCAAAGCCTGATGCCCACCATTGTGCAGACCCGTGTGGCCCAATCGTTCCAGAGCGAAATCCTGCAAGCCTCAGAGGGCATGCTTTTTCCCAGCGAGTCTGATTTTCCCTTCACAGCTTTTGAACTTCCTTTGCATGCTTTGCCAGATGCAGAGACTTTTGCTGCGGTTGTGGGCCATGCTGGAGAAACCTCGCAGCGGCTCGATTTTTCTGCTTTCTTTGCCCGCTTCACCCACCTGGAGCCCTGGATGGATGAGGGTCAACAGGCTTTTGTTCTGGACATGCAGAACCTGCAAAAAATCTATGAGAAACACAGCAAAAAGCTGGCTGTGTACCGCATCGGAGAAATCCAGGTGCACATCTACATTGTGGCCTTGGTGGGAGGCCGGGTGGTGGGTCTGGAAACCCTCAGCATTGAGACCTGAATGGAAACCTGAGGGTCAGGCATCCTTGCGCAGTTTGCTCAGGAACAGCCAGGCCAGCACAAAAGCGCAAATGGACACATAAAACACAGCTTTGAAGCCCTGATGGTCTGCCAGTGCACCCCCGAAGGCCGGAGCAAACACCATGAAGGCCATCAGGGTGTTCATGGTGCCCAGGTAACGGCTGCGGTCATGGGCAGGGGAGATGTTGAGGGTGTAACTTCCAAAGGCCAGACCGTACCCCTGCTGTGCCATGCTGTACAGCACGAACACCAGCAAATACATGATGGGCAACTCTGGTGGGGTCAGCAAGGCCACCACTGGAGCGAGCACCGCAATGGAAGTGGCAATGCGCATGACCCGTCTGTTCCCCTTGTCGGTCCCGATCCAGGTCCAGAACAGGTTGGAGAGGGGCACCACCCCTGCAATCACCATCAGGAAATACCCGATGAAATTTGATTCCATGTGCAACTGCTTCAGGGCATACACGGCAAAGAAAGGCTCTGCAATTCCGGCGATGGCCACAAAAGCACGGGCCACCAGAAAGCGCCGCAAATCCGGGTCTGCCCTGAGCATGTTGGGAATGTTGCGGATGTCTTCCAGCACATTGGTTCTGGGCTGCACCGGTTCTTCAGGTTCCTTGATGTGCCCGAACAGGGCGTACCCGGCTGTGTAAATCAGCCCTCCCAGAAAGAAAATCAGGGAATAATTGTAGGGAAAAGGCAGTCCCGAACCCATGATGAAACGGATCAAAATGCCTGCCCCAAAAGCCAGGATTCCTCCTCCCAGGTTGCGGATTCCAAAGAACAGGGGGCGCTCCTGCTGGGGAATGACCTTGGAGACCACCTCAAGCCAGGGAAGCCCCGTGATCCCTGCAGCCAGCGCACTCCCGGCAATGCACAGCAGAAACACCGTCAGCAAAACATTGGGATGCCCGATGAACAGAAAACTGGTCAGGGCCAGACACATGTACATGGTGGTGCGAATGTTGGCCATCCGGTTGTACACCGGGAGTTTTCTGGGGTAGCTGCGCACAATGGAGGCCACATAAAGCTGCGGCAGAAACCACATTCCGGCACTGAGCGCTGGAATCAGCCCGATGGTCACGTTGCTGGCCCCGAGCTGGGTGGCAAAGGCTGCAATCACAATGCTGGGATTCATCATCCCGTCAGCCAGCAGAACCAGCCATCCGTTGTACACACCAAACCTGAAATTGTTTTCCCGCATCCGCTGTCGCCACAACACCTTTGACTCCCGGCCCGAGCCATGGCACTGTGTTTCAGATGGGATCGGGCATGAAAAGGCTGCCCGCACTTGACCGTTCAAAAGCGGCGCAGCCCTTAACAACGCAATCCTACTGCTGGATCCTGGAATTAGGCCATTTTTAGCAGGGGAGTGTGAAGGTTTAAGCCATATGGCATAGATGCCGAGGGCTGAGGGCCCAGAGCCGAGAGCATGCAATGCAAAGGCTTTAGCGAAAACACAACGCCTCAGAGCTTTGGCCACAAGGAGCTTTTTGCCCTCGGCCCTCGGCTCTCGGCAAAGGACATGACTGGCTCCTCCAAGGCACCCGGCATCCCTTAAACTGTTCCCATGATGCAATTCATTGCTGACCTCGGGGAACTCCACCGCCTGCATGCGGCCTACAACACCAGCACCGTCATTGAAGTCCTCAGGCACCTTGGGGTCAGAGAGGTGTACAGCACCGTCTTCATGGGACCAGAACACCCCCTGAAATTTGCACTGGAAACGGCTGGAGTCGCCTGCACAGTGCTGGCAGAAGACGACACCCAGGCCCAGCAGGACCAGGCCAGGATGTACGATTACCTGAACCAGTATGCCCAGGGAAAAAAACTGATTCAGCAGAGGCAGCGTCTGGATGCAGGTTTGCTGGAATTTTTGAGGCAGCCTTTCACGGCCCAGAGCACCCACAGTGCAGACACCTTGCGGCACATGCAGCAGTACCACACCAACGTGGGTCAATTGCTGGAGGAGGGGCCAGCCACCGCTTACCGCAAGCAGCGTCTGGACAGGCTGGCTGCAAAACTTCAGCAAATTCCCGATGGCGTGGTGCTGGCTGCCCTCGATGACATCCCCGATCTGTTGGACCTTGTTCCTGACACACAGGTTGCAGACCTTACAAATTTCAGACCCGGTGAAAGTTCCAGGCTTCGTGCTCTGGCAGACCGTGCAGCCCTCATTGAAGAAGACGATGATCTGGAAACCCTGGTGACCAGTTTGCTGCGTGAAGAGGGGGACCTCCTCACCCCGAAATCTGAATTGCAATATGCAGCCGCCAACATTTATCTGGCTGTCGGAGACCTGGAAAGCGCCAGAAGCCTGCTTTTTGATGCCGCCCATGGGGTCAAAGACGACCCCAGATACCTTCCTGGCCTGATTTTTGCCCGTCTGGGGCAGGTGCGGGATGCTCTGGGAGACCGGGACAATGCCATCAAAGCCTATCAGGCCACCCTGGCCCTCAGTTATGCTCCTGAGGTTGCCACAGAGACGGCAAAGCAGGGAATGGAAGCTGCTTTTACTATGGATGGCTTACCTGATACAGGTGAAGAGGTAAGTGAAAGTTAGCATGTGGGCCAGTGTGCATCTGGCTACAATAAACTCAATCCGCATGATGGCGTGAGCAACCCTTGAATTGTGAGTGATTTGGAGCAGAAAGCCACTGGAATCAGCCTTATAAGTGGAGCTGACCCTGTTTTTCCATTCCCGGTGCCCTGCTGCTGACAGCTGAGTGCTGATCGCTGATGGCTCCTGCAAAGAAGGTATTTTATGATGATCCCCAGAGAAGTGATCGAAATCGGTTACCAGAACCGTGAAATCAAGGAGGCCCTGCGTGCAGCAGAGGTCGCCAAGAACCACAAGCACCCCAAAGCCAGAATCCTGCAGGACCTGACCGCCCTGATGGCAGATCCCACCCCTTACCTTGACCATGCCATTTACAAACATCTGGCCGCACTGATGCACCAGAAGCGCGACCAGGCCCAGTTGATCAAGGACCCCGTGAACTACACCATCTGGGGCCGCGAAAACATCGAGGAAAGTGCTTTTGCCCAGATGGTCAATGTGATGAGCCTGGCCCCCACGGTGGCTGGAGCCATGATGCCCGATGCCCACCTGGGGTATGGCATGCCCATTGGGGGTGTGGCAGGACTGGAAAATGCCGTCAGCCCTGCCATGATCGGTTACGACATTGCCTGCCGGGTGCGCATCAGCGTGTTTGATGAACTCTCGGGCAAGAAGACCCTGAAAAACGAAAAACTGCGCAAAATCCTGCTGAACAACACCCGTTTCGGGGCGGGCGAAGGCTGGTCCAAAAACGAGGCCCCCGACCATGCTGTGCTGGACGATCCCCGCTGGAACAGCATCGCGATTGCCAAACAGCTCAAGGACAGGGCCCGCATCCAGATTGGCACTTCCGGCAGTGGCAACCACTTTGTGGAGTTTGGCATCCTGACCCTGGAGGAATTCTCCCAGGAACTGGGACTGGATGCGGGTGAATACCTCGCCCTGATGAGCCACAGCGGTTCTCGCGGGGTGGGTCACAAGATCGCCACCGAGTACATGAAACGCGCCGAGAAAAACCTGCCCAACCTGGATCTGCCCTACAAGGCATTGGCCTGGCTGGACCTCAACACCGAAGACGGTCAGGAGTACTGGGAGGCCATGAACCTGATGGGGGATTACGCCAGTGCCAACCACCACATCATCCACGAGCGCATTGCAGAGGATCTGGGCTCGGAGATCATTTCCCATGTGGAAAACCACCACAATTTTGCCTGGAAAGAACAGCACAACGGGAAAGAACTGATTGTGCACCGCAAGGGGGCAACCCCTGCAGCCGCAGGACAGCTAGGGGTGATTCCCGGCAGCATGACCCAGCCTGCTTACATTGTGGTCGGCAAAGGAGAGGAAAAAAGCCTCGCCAGTGCCAGCCACGGTGCCGGACGCAAAATTGGTCGCCGCGCCGCTGAACGCACCTATGAGCAGAAAGACCTGATCAAGGCTGCAAAGGACGCAGGTGTAGAGGTGATCGGTGCAGGTGTGGACGAAGGCCCTTACTGCTACAAAGATGTTGCCACGGTGATGGCCGCCCAGAAAGACCTGGTGAAGCCCATCGCCTCCTTCCAGCCCAGAATCGTACGCATGGACTCCGGGAACGAAGACATCTGACAGAGGTTGGGTCTGCCTTGAGGCGCTGGTCAGAAGGATCAAGGCCAGGTGTCGCTTGAGCAGTCCAAAGTTTACAGTTCACAGTTCACAGCAAGATCCAGAAGGTTCTTGCATTTGACAGGACCGTTGATAAGACCGTTTTGAAGCACAGGTTTAAAGCACCATCCCCCTGGAGTTCTCAGGGGGAACAGTTCCCATGTTTTTGATTTCTGGGCGCAGTTGCCCGGAAGTCTGCAGCTTTGATGCTGCAAGGAGCACTTTGGACATTTTGCAAACCATCCAGAATTTTGTGGGTCACGACAATGATTTTTTCAGGGGAGGTCTGGTGATTGGACTGCTGGGTTTTTTTGGCACCCAGCTCAGAGCAGTCCCGGACAAGATCTACACCTACCTGAAAGAGCGTCTGGTTCACGGCATCACCATCGACTCCAACGACGAAGTGGTCTACGAGGAATTCATCCGGCTGCTGTCCAGCAGCACCATCAAACTGAAAAACAAACAGTACCGCCTGACCTACCTGGAATCCGAAGAAGACGAGGACAACAAGGATGGCAAAGTCCAGACCATCTCCAATGCCGATGTGTTTTCGTTCATTTTTCAGGGGCACAGGTACTTTGTGGATTACTCCGAGGAAAGCACCAAGGGGGTGGCAGGTTACAAGGGTGGGGCCATGATGTACAGCTACAAGGTCTACACCTACTGGAAGGCCAGAGCGGCCATGCAGGCCCTGATCCAGCACCTCAACGAGCGCATCACCGGGGTGAACCCCGAAGACCTCCTCATCTACAACGTGGAGAACACCCACGGGTACATGGTCCGCACCACCACCACCAAACGCCATCTGGACACCCTGTACTTCGATGAAGTGATGGTGCAGGAGCTGCTTTCTGACATCGAACAGTTCAGGCAGGACGAGCAGTGGTATGCCCGCCTCAACATTCCCTACAAGCGGGGTTACATGCTGTATGGTCCTCCTGGAACAGGGAAAACCAGCCTGATCAAGGGCCTCGCCTCACACCTGAACCGCCCCGTGTACATCATCAATGAGGCGCTGCTGGGCAACGATGGTCTGGGGAAAGCCCTGCGGCACATCCCGGAAGGGGCCATTCTGGTGATGGAAGATCTGGACCGGGTGATCAGGGCCAGAGGCAAGCAGTTTTCCCTGAATGCCCTGCTCAATCAACTGGACGGTCTGGAAGTCAAAAAGGGGATGTTGCTTTTTGTGACCGCCAACCACCGCGAGGTTTTCGATGCGGCACTGGAACGTCCGGGCAGAATTGACCGCAAATTCCTGATTGGACGCATGGGGTGGCCTGCAGCCAGAAAAATGTTCCTGGCTTTTTACGGAGAAGAGCATCTGGAAGCCTTTCGGGCGGTTTTTACAGACGGACTGTACTCTCCTGCCCAGTTGCAGGTGTTTTTCAGCAAATACAAACGCAGTGCTGTGCTGGCCGTGCAACGTTTTGAGAATCTGCTGGAAGAAATTGGCGAAGGTCGGGTGCAGAACCTGGAAAAGGTGGGTTGAAAATCAAAAAGCAACGGAAGGAAAATTCCTTCTGTTGCTCTGAAAAATATGTTGTGTCTTCAATGCATTGATGAAGGGTCCAAAAAGAAAAAGTCTGTCGCTCAATTTTGATCCTGGGTGGCCCCGGAGTGTGTGAAGGCCAATCTAAAATACGCAAGGCATCAAAAAAAGTTGCAAAGAAACCTGGGTATTTAGAGCGAGTACAAAATGAAATTGATTTTGAAGATTGCAGCATGGGCCTTGTGGCCTACCCAGAAATGGCTGTTTAGCAGATGCCTGTTTGGGACTGCTGAACTATAAAAGAAGTGTTCGGGCTCCTCCAAAGCCTTTGCGCAAAACAGGTCCAAATTCACATACCAAAAACCCAGAATCATCTGGGTCTGAGAGGATTTTTATGCTCTGGTCCGTTGCCAAACACCTTGTTTCCATCAAACCCCACTCCAATGCAGACAGCCTGGAAATCGCCAAAGTGGGCGCGAACCAGCTGGTGGTCAAAAAAGGGGAGATGCGAGATGGCGATGAGGTGGTGTTCATCCCCAAAGATTCCCTGCTTCCAGAAGTGCTGCAGGCCGCTTTTCCTTATGCCAGGGAAGGCCGGGTGCGCAGTGTGCAACTGCGGGGGGAAATCTCCATGGGAATTGCGCTTTCCTTGCAGGACGTTTCAAATTTTTTTGGTGAAGACATCCAGGACTTGCTGAATCTGGCAGAGCTGGGAGAGGACGTTTCCAGCCTGTTGCAAATAGAGAAATACGAACCCCAGATCCCTTACCACATGCAGGGCGAAGTGGATCCCGTGCCAATACATGTGTATTACAGCCACCACGACTGCAACCAGTACGGCACCTACCGGGACGAACTGGACTTTTCTGAACGGGTGGTCGTGACCGAAAAACTGCACGGATCTCAGGGTATTTTCCTGTTCACCCGTGCAGACGCCGCCCGTGCAGATTCCGAATGGGAAATCCGGGTGTCCTCCAAAGGGATGCTCAGAAAAGGACTGGTCCTGAAACCCTCTGAGGGAAACGTCTACTGGCAGGCCCTGAAAAACTCGGGTCTGGCAGAGAAAGTGCAAACCCTGCCTGGAAACAGCATCCAGATCTTCACCGAGGTGATCCCTGTGCAGAAAGGCTACAACTATGGCCAGAACCGGGTGACCCTCCGGGTGTTTGAAGTGCGGGTGGATGGGGTGATTCTGCCCTATGATGCCCCTGAACTCACACCTTTCCGGGAGTTGTGGGTGCCCGTGGTTTACGACGGAAAGTTTGGCAAGGCCGATCTTTACGCCCTCAGCAAGGGAAAAGAGCTGGTTTCCGGTCAGGCCCTGCACATCCGTGAAGGTGTGGTGGTGCGTCCCCACCTGGACCGCAAGGCCGAAGACGGTGAGTGGCTCAAACTGAAAGTGATCAACCCGGCCTACAAGGAAACCGGGGAAGAATTCAACTGATGAAACACAGAAAGCAGACACATGAAAAACATCCTGATCATCGATGTGGAATCCACGTGCTGGCAGGGGAAAATCCCTGCTGGCATGTCCAGTGAAGTGATTGAACTGGGTTACGCCATCCTGCAAGAAGGAGAGGGCGTGCTGGAATGGGGATCATTTCTGATCCCTCCCAGACACAGTGAAATCAGTGCGTTTTGCACAGAACTCACCACCATCAGCCCAGAGACTTTTGTTCTGGAAGCAGAAAAGGTGGTGCAGCGTTCAGACCTTCTGGAACAACTCAATGCCCTGACCCGCAGGCACGGCTGGCACAACTTCAAATCCTGCCAGTGGGGGTCCTGGGGAGATTACGACTTCAAGATGCTGGTCAAGACCTTTGGTGAGCAGGAACTGCGCAAGGACCATCACCTGAACATCAAACAGCAACACGCTGCTGAACGGGGCCTGCCTAAAGCCCTGGGCATGGGACAGGCCTTGCGCTTTGAGAACCTGGAATTGCAGGGCACCCATCATCGGGGCGGGGATGATGCTTTCAACATCGCCCGGATTGCCCGGAAAGTGCTGGGGTGGTGACATGACTGCAGCAGGCATTTTGCCCGGACTGGCTTATGGAGATGCGCTGGGTTGCCCCATTGAAACCTGGAGTGCGGTGCAAATCCGCAGCATTTATGGGGTGTATCAGGGGCTGCCTGAGCAGCACCCCATGCAGGAAATCCGGCAACAGTTTCCCCAGCAACTCAGGCGGCTCAGGCCCCTGGGCATCCACTCGGATGACACCCAGCAGGCCATGGCCCTGATCAACGTGTGCCGGGAAGGGTTCACCCCCGAACGCTGGTCCAGATGGCTGATTGAGGGCTTGCGTTCTGGAGCCTTCAGGGGCTATGGACGCCATTTCAGTGCAGCGGTGCATGCCCTGCGCAAAGGCAAGGACTTCAGGAGCAGTGGCAGTCCTTCTGCTGGAATGGGTGCTGCCATGCGGGTGGCTCCGTTGGCTGCCCTGTATTCCACCCCTGAAGAACTTTCAGAGGTGGTGGTGGCTTCCAGCCTGATGACCCATGCCCACGGGGTGGCAGCATTCACGGCCTATGCTGTTGCGGCTTGCGCTTTTGGCTTCCTGCAAGGGCTGGGTGTGGCAGAGGTTCAGCAAAAACTCCCCATCTGGGTGCGCAATGCAGAGGAAATCTGGCTGTCCAGACCAGACTGGTCTTTTGACCGCACAGATGGGCATCTTGTTTCAGACACCCTGCAGGCAGCGTTCAGGCAGAATTTCAGGGACCACAAAAGCCTCGGGGATTGGATCAGCGAAACAGCAAAGCCCCATCTGGCAGATGATTTCACCCGTGCCCATCCCAACCAGGGTTATGGTTTGCTGGGTGGTTTGCACGGCATCCTGATGGCCCTGCAGCCCCAGGATCCTCTGGACTTGCTGGATGAAATTGTGCGTCTGGGGTTTGATACGGACACCGTGGCTGCCATTGCAGGGGGCATTCTGGGGGCCAGACATGGTGCAGGCTGGATTCCCATGCAGAAACTTCTGGACCGGGACCGCATCCTGGCTTACGCAGAAGGCAACACTGAAGACCTGAGCACCTACCTGAAAGCGGAAATCGCCTGGACAGAAAAGGAAAAAGCTTTCCAGCAAGCCCTGTAAGACGCACAGCAAAATCCCCTCACCCTTTGCGGAGGAGGGGACTTTTTTGCTGAAATCTTATTTGAAGTTGTAGGATTTGGGCACCACCACAACACCGTTTTCGGTGATGATGAAGCCTCTGGCCTTGTCGGCCTCCAGGTCGTAACCGATCTGGGTTCCTGGGGGAATGTGCACGTTCTTGTCAACGATGGCGTTCTGGATGCGGGTGTGCCGTCCAATTTCCACCTCGTCCAGAATCACGCTGCGGTTGATTTCAGCGTAACTGTTGACGCGCACGCGGCGGGACACCACGCTCTCGCGCACGGTGCCACCCGAGACAATCACGCCTCCAGCCAGCAGGCTGTTGAGGGCCCGACCAGTGCGGTCTCCGGCCTCGTGCACAAATTTGGCAGGAGGGCTGAATTCCATGGCGGTTCGCAGGGGAAATTCGGGGTTGTAGAGGTCGAATTCGGGTTTGGCGCTCACCAGGTCCATGCTGGCTTCAAAGTAAGCGTCCAGGGTTCCCACATCGCGCCAGTAGGTGTTGGGTCCGGTCTGGCCAGGGATGGGGTTGCGTGCGAAGTCGTAGGCCTGCACGTGGTAACCATCGCGGATGGCCTTGGGAATGATGTCTTTCCCGAAGTCGTAGCCGCCTTCACGTTCGGCTTCGTGCAGCAACTCTTCCAGGGCTTTGGCACTGAAGATGTAGTTGCCCATGCTGGTGAGTGCAGTGTCGGGTTTGTCAGGGAGGCCCTTGGGTTCTTTGGGTTTCTCCTCAAAGCCGATGATGCGGTACCGCTCGTCCACCTGCATGACCCCGAAACGGCTGGCCTGGGACACAGGCATGGGGTAGGCGGCGATGGTGATGTCTGCACGGGTGTCTTCGTGCATTTCGATCATGTGGGCCACATTCATTTTGTAGATGTGGTCTCCAGAGAACACGGCCACATAATCGGCGTGGTAGTTCTGCACAAGGTGGAGGTTCTGGTAAACGGCATCTGCGGTTCCGCGGTACCACACGGGTCCGAGTTCCTCGTAGCGGTACATCTGGGCAGGCACCAGGGTGATGAAGTAGTCCGAGAGAAATGTTCCGAAACGCCAGCCGCGCTGGATGTGCTCGGTGAGGGATTGGGCTTTGAACTGGGTCAGGACGTAAATGCTGAAGATGCCCGAGTTGATGAAATTGTTCAGCGCAAAGTCAATGATGCGGTATTTGCTGCCGAAGGGCACTGCGGGTTTGGACCGTTTGGCGGTGAGGGGGCTGAGTCGTGTGCCTTGTCCGCCTGCCAGAATCATTCCTAATACTCGTTTCGCCACTTTCAACCACCTTGCTTTAAATTTGCTTCATTCTATCGCATGTTTTCCGGTTTGGCCTGCGGGTGGACCCTGAGAACTAAACAGGAAGGAATGTTTTTACGCAGTCCTTTTTTCAGCCGTCAGTCAGATTTGCCGTAATTTTCGTGCAGCAGGGGATGCGGGATGAAAAGGACTTTGTTTGTTGAAATCACTTAACCTGAGTTAAGTGTATACACTACACCTAATTCAAAGGCACTTCACACGGTGCAAATCGAACTGAAATTTCTCTGCAGAACAGGTAAAAAGGACTTTGTTCATTCAAATGACTTGACAGATGAGATGATTGCAGGTCCGTGAAAAAAAGTATTTTGCTACAGTTAAGGAAATTTCCAACCCCACCTGAAAACACAACGCAAAAGGGGTTGTATGACCCGCACGGAGGCGATCATGGGCACAGAAGACCTGAGTTACCTGGGAGCAAAAAATGTCAACCTGCACTGGAATCCCGGTGTTGCCGAACTCTACGAAGCTGCAGTGAGACTGGGAGAAGGCCACATCGTGGAAGGTGGCCCCCTGCTGGTGGAAACCACCCCCCACACCGGACGCAGCCCAAAAGACCGCTTCATTGTGGAAGACGAGAACACCCGGGACCGGGTCTGGTGGGGCGGTTTCAACACCCCCATCTCTGCAGAGGTTTTTGACCGCCTGCACGACAAGATGATTGCCCACATGGAAGGCAAGGAAATCTTTGTGCAGAACCTGTTCGCAGGCACCGACCCCGATTACCACATGCCTGTGCGCTTCATCACCGAGATGGCCTACCACAGCCTCTTTGTGCGCAACATGTTTGTGCGCCCCACCAAAGTGGAATTGCGCGGTTTTGCCCCCTCCTTCACGGTCATCAACCTGCCCAGTTTCAAAGCCGATCCTGCCATTGACGGCACCCGCACCGAAACCTTCATCATCGTGAATTTTTCAAAACGCACCATCCTGGTCGGAGGCACCAAATACGCCGGAGAGAACAAAAAAGGCATCTTCGGGGTGCTGAACTTTGAACTCCCGGATCTTGGTGTGATGCCCATGCACTGCTCGGCCAACATCGGACCTGCTGGAGACACCGCACTGTTCTTCGGGTTGTCTGGAACAGGAAAGACCACCCTCTCGGCAGACCCCAAACGTGCCCTGATCGGAGACGACGAGCATGGCTGGACCGACCACGGCATCTTCAACTTCGAGGGAGGTTGTTATGCCAAAGTCATCAACCTGAACCCCGCTGCAGAACCCGCCATCTTCAAAACCACCCGCATGTATGGCACCGTGCTGGAAAACGTGGTGATGCGTGCAGACCGCACCCTCGACCTCGACGATGGACGCATCACCGAAAACACCCGCAGTGCCTATCCCATCACCCACATCGATAACATTGCACCCGGCGGACGGGGCACAAGGCCCAAAAACATCGTGTTCCTGACCGCAGATGCTTACGGGGTGCTGCCTCCCATCTCCCGCCTCACGCGCGAGCAGATGATGTACCAGTTCATCTCTGGCTTCACCGCCAAGATCCCTGGAACCGAACAGGGCGTGACCGAACCCATCCCCACCTTCTCCACCTGCTTCGGAGCCCCCTTCATGCCCCGTCACCCGGGTGTGTACGCAGAACTGCTGGCCCGCCGCGTGGAAGAAACCGGAGCCAAAGTCTGGCTGGTCAACACCGGATGGAGCGGCGGCAAATACGGTCAGGGCAAACGCATGAGCATCTCCTACACCCGCAACATGATCAACGCTGCCCTGAACGGGGATCTGGACGATGTGGAGTTCGTGACCGAGCCTTTCTTCAACCTCTCCATCCCCACCCGCGTTCCTGGTGTGCCCAGAGACATCCTGAACCCCAGAGACACCTGGCAGGACAAACCCGAATACGACCGCACCGCCCGCAGGCTGGCCCGCATGTTCAGGGACAACTTCAAACGTTTCGAATCGGGCGTTTCCGAGGAAGTCACCGCCTGCATGCCCACCCACGAAGAACTGGTGTAAACCTGCCCTCTGATCAAAAAGTGCTCTTTTGGGAGCACTTTTGCTTTTCAAAAGCCTGTGGTTTGCTCCTGATCTGCTCATCGGAGTGTGTTAATTTCATGCTTGCGGGCCTGACCCGTTCGGACGAGGTGCGCCGTACCCGGTCAAGACAAGACGACGCGAGGAGGTTTTCTCGTGGAACAGGTCATTCAGATCACCGGTGCACTCATGGTTCTTGCAGCATTCATTCTGGTGCAGGCCAGAAAACTGGACCCCGCCAGCCGCATCTACCTGATCCTCAACGCCGCAGGCTCAGGCATTCTGGCCATCGATGCCCTGCTGATGCAAGAATGGGGATTTGTGCTGCTGGAAGGGGTCTGGGCGCTGGTTTCGGTTTGGGGACTGGTGAAACCTGGGAAAGGGGTTTTGCATCAGGTTTTGTTTGGAATGGCGGTCTGGGAGCACTGGGGGTCAGATCCCCCTGATTGGTTGGAATGTTCTTCTGGGAACACTGCGGGTCAGATCCCCCTGTGCTCGCTGCGCTTGCACTGTCCCCCGTCAGCGTTGGGGGATGGGTGTAGGACGACAGAAATCCCCCTTCGTTAAGGGGGAACCACAGAGCGTCAGCGATGCGCAGGGGGATCTGACCCGCAGTGCACTAAAACGCCCACCTCAATAAAGCAGGGAGATCTAACGCTGTCTCTTCACCACAGTTGCTGTCAAAGTGACTTCTTTTTTGTTGCGCCAGACCTTGATGGTCAGCTTCTGGCCAGGGCGTTTGGCGGCCACCAGGCGCACCACGTCGTACTGGTCCTTGACCCGCTGGCTGTCGATGGCGACAATCACGTCTCCCAGAGAGACCAGTGCACGGTTGTTGTCCCGGATGGCTCCGCGCAGACCTGCCCGCTGGCCCAGAGATCCTGCAGGAACTTCTTCCACCACGGCACCATCGGTGGTGGTGATGCCAGCCTGTTTGCGGATGATGGGTTCCAGGTCGCCCAGGTTGCTCATGGTGATTCCAAGAGAGCCACGCTGGGAGATGCCAATCTGTTCCAGGTCCTGGATGGATTCTTTGACCAGATCAATGGGGATGGCCAGACCAATGGACCCATCTGCTGCGAAGGTGTTGGAGGCCATCATGGCATCGGCCACCCCGACCACCACGCCACGGGAGTTGAGGATGGGACCCCCGCTGTTGCCACGTTGCAGGAAAGCAGTGGTCATCATCATGGCCGGGACTTCCTGGCCGATGTCATCTGCTGGAGGAGCCGTGCGCTCCACGGCGGCCAGTTCTCCGGTGCTCACAAAGCTTTTCACCCCGAAAGGAGATCCGAAAATGATCAGCTTCTGCCCGATGATCAGCTTGTCGCTGGTTCCAAAACGCATGGTGGCTGGAGCCTGCACCCCGGAAACCGCCAGGATGGCGATGTCGATGCCGGGGTCAATGCCGTCCAGTTTGGCCGTCACGATGCGACCATCGGCCAGTTCCACCTGGATGCTCTCTGCGTACTGCACCACGTGGTAATTGGTGATGATGCGGTTGGATTTGTAGAAGAACCCGCTGCCAATTTCATCCGGGGATTCTCCGGGCTGCAGCTGGGCTTTGGGAATGCGTGCAATGACCCGCACCAGTGCCTTGAGGTTCTTGTTGGTGACCTCCACGGTGTTGATTTCATCGCTGGTGACCAGTGGGCTGGCAGCCTGAAAACGCCCCAGCCAGAAGCCGGTCAGACTGACGGCCCCCAGGGCGGCAATGGCCAGTGAAATGCGCGCAATTCCCCTGAGTTTCAATTACCCCTCCGAACTGCTGCTGGGACGGCTGTCGTTGACATAAAATCCCGAGCCTTTGA
Organism: Deinococcus roseus; assembly: GCF_014646895.1. NCBI lineage: Bacteria > Thermotogati > Deinococcota > Deinococci > Deinococcales > Deinococcaceae > Deinococcus > Deinococcus roseus. The sequence continues at coordinate 308,633 of NZ_BMOD01000004.1, read as the reverse complement.
AGGCGATGCCCGGCTTGCTGATCAGGCGCTTGACCGGATCCCCGGTTTCGGGGTGCACGGTCCAGGCCTTTTCAGTGATGCGCTGGGAGACTTCGAAGGTTTCACCGGTGTTGAGGTTTTTGTACTGGTATGTGGGCATTGACCGCCACCTCCCTGGGTTCATTTCTGATGTTTTGCTGGACCTTTTCTCTGGTTGCAGAGCTTGCATGAGGGGCCAGGGAAAACGCCACAAAACATGGTAACAGAAGCTTGATGAAAATACCCGGAGCTTTCTGCCATGTCCCTCTCACCGTGACTTCTGCAATGCTGGATTTGGCAAAGTGTGCTACAGATCCCTGCCCTGAAGCGCAAATTCATCTGGACAGATTTGCGAAAAAAAGTTCCCATCACTACACATCTTGCTGATGATGTGTATGCTATAGTCTGTCAAAAGGAGGTGCAGGGTCACCACAGAGCACAGCAAGACCAGCAGGACAACAGGGAAGCGCAAGGTCCTGAAAGCTTTTGAAGGCTTCAGGAATACGAGGTGGAGGTCAGCGAACACATCTGCGGATGCCTCCAGGGTGACAGTCCCACCCTCCCCGGATTGCTCACAGCAATCAAGTCTGGAACTAAACCCCACGGCAACGTGGGCATAACCCCGGACAGGACCAGAAGGCCACACCAGCCTGAACCCACAAAACAAGAGAAAGTATTTTAGAGGTCTCAGAGGTCTGACCCCTGATTTTGGGTTTTGTTTTTGCCTGAATTCTGTGATCTGGCCCAGACTTGCAAGTCCAGAGCAGTGTTCTGATGTAAAGGGCTGGCTCTGTTCTGATCCTGAGGCCCCAGACTGGCCCCTCCCGTGCTTCTGCAAAGCCAGAAGGACGTGCCTTTTACAGGAGACAAACATGTGCGGAATTGTTGGTTACATTGGTCCTCGTGATGCCCAGGACGTTTTGATTTCGGGTCTCGCCAAACTGGAATACCGTGGTTACGACAGTGCAGGGGTGGCCATTCGCACTGAGAATGGCATTGAAGTCAGAAAGAAAGCCGGAAAACTGGCCATTCTGGCTGGAGAACTGGAAAAAGAGCCCCTCAAGGGCTGCCTGGGCATTGGGCACACCCGGTGGGCCACCCACGGTCTGCCCAACGACACCAACGCCCACCCCCACGCCACCGAGGACGGCAAACTGGTGATCATCCACAACGGGATCATCGAGAACTACCTGCACCTCAAAGATGCCCTGACCGCCAGAGGGCACGTCTTTCGCAGTGAAACCGACAGTGAAGTGCTGGCCCACCTGATCGAAGAAAAATACAAAGGCAACCTGGAAGTGGCAGTGCGTGAAGCTCTAGCAGAAGTGCGCGGCGCTTATGGCATTGTGGTCACCCACATCGACCACGATGAAATTGTGGCTGCCAGAACCGTCAGTCCTCTGGTGATGGGGGTTGGCCAGGGCGAGATGTTCCTGGCAAGTGATGTGCCCGCCCTCTTGCCCTACACCCGCACCATGGTGTTCCTGCACGATGGAGACATGGTGGTCCTCAACAAAGAGGGCTACCGGATCACCGATTTGCAGGGCACCCCTGTGAAGCGTGATGAAACCCTGATCGAATGGGACGCTGAAGCTGCAGAAAAAGGCGGCTTCGACACCTACATGCTCAAAGAAATCTACGAGCAACCCCAGGCCCTCACCAACACCCTGATTGGCCGCCTCCATGACGACACGGGCGAGGTGAACCTCGACATCAACCTGGATCCTGCCAGCTTCAAGCGCATCTCCATCATTGCCTGCGGAACGGCCTTCTATGCCGGTCTGGTCGGAGAATACCTGATCGAGCAACTGGCCCGCATTCCCGTGGAAGTGGATGTGGCCTCCGAGTACCGCTACCGTTCCCCCCTGGTCAGCGAAAACACCCTCGCCATCGTGATTTCCCAGTCCGGAGAGACCATTGACACCCTGGAAGCCCTGCGTGAAGCCAAGAAACAGGGGGCCAAAACCCTCGGGGTGATCAACGCCAAGGGGTCCAGCATGACCCGCGAAGTGGACGATGTGCTCTACATCCACGCTGGACCGGAAATCGGGGTGGCCTCCACCAAGGCCTACACCGCCATGGTCAGTGGCATGCTGATGCTGGCTTTGTGGCTGGGTCGTGCCCGTGGCACCCTCAACGAGGAACTGGGCCGGGAACTGCTGCAAGGTGCACGCGAACTGCCCCGTCTGGTGGAAGAATGCCTGCAACCCGAGCGTGTGGAGAACATCCAGCGCATTGCCCAGAAGTACCACCAGGCCCGCGATTACCTGTTCCTGGGCCGTGGCGTGAACTCTCCCACCGCCTTCGAAGGTGCCCTGAAACTCAAGGAGATCAGCTACATCCATGCTGAAGCTTACGCAGCAGGGGAGATGAAGCACGGCCCCATCGCCCTGATTGATGAGCACCTGCCCGTGGTGGTGATCGCCACCGAGAGTTTCCTGCTGGAGAAAACCATCTCCAACATCCAGGAAGTCAAAGCCAGAAGCGGCAAGGTCATCGCCGTGGTCAGCGATGGAGACACCGACGCTGCACGCCACGCCGACGATGTGATTTACGTGCCCAGAGCTGCCGAAATGGTTTCTCCTGTGGTGAATGCTGTGGCCATGCAACTGCTGGCCTACTTCACGGCCACTGCCCTGAACCGGGATGTGGACAAGCCCCGCAACCTTGCCAAGAGCGTGACCGTCGAGTAAGCCACAAACGCATCATGCAAGGGGAGCTGAAAAGCTCCTCTTTTTCTTTTGCAGGACATGGATTTGTGCCTGATCAGGGAAAACCAGAGCAGAACCCCCCTTCAAAACTTGTTATCCTTGAGGAACATCAGGCCATCCTGCAGCGAATGCAAGAGTGCATGTCTGGTAGGAGGTTCAGGTCATGAAACAACAGTCACGAGAATACAGGGTTAAAAATTTTTCCATGTGGGGAACCGTGGTGGTGATGATGGGTGCTTTTGCAGTGATTGCCCTGTCCAACTTCGTTGAGAGGTCCCACGATCCCGTCTGGCGCAATGTGCTGCTGGGATCGATTCTGCTTTATTCAGGCCTGGTCATTTACTATTTTGAGAAGTACCAGAAATTGCTGGATGAAATGGTGCGGCTGCGCAATGCTGAAGCTGCCCGCCTCACCTTTACCGTGATCATGGGTGGAGGAATGGCTTACATGATGATGTCTGGCATCAATCCAGCCCTTCCACAGCCCAACCTGGGTGTGCTGATCACAGCAACCACGACCATTTACCTGATCGCCTATTTTGTGCTGTGGCTGCGCACCAGATAAAGACATGGTTTTCAGAACCGGGCAGTGCTTTCATGCTGGTTTGCTAATGTGGCAGCATGAAGTTCCTGCTCGTTCTTTTTTCGTTGTTGTTGTGCTGGATGGGTGCAGGGTTTGCCCAGGACACCCCCCCTGAAGCTTCTGCTGCACAGTTGCAATCCCAGTCCCAGACCCTGGAAGGCACCATCAGCCAGCTGGATCCCCTGATGGTGAAAGTGGGTCAGGATGTGCTCCCCCTGACCCACGATGGCAACCTGACTGTGAAACTGGGGGATCTGGTGCAAGTGTTCCAGACCCTCGATCCTGCAGGAAATACGGTGTATTATCTGGCGGATTTCGTGCGCTGGCCTTATTTGCTGGGTCTCACCCTGCTCTTTGTGGTGGTGGCCGGAGTGGTGGGCAAAGGCAAGGGCATCCGGGCCGTGCTGGGCATGTTCCTGTCTGTTGCCGTGATTTTACTGATGGTGATTCCCCTGATCCTGGCAGGCTGGAATCCAGCCTTTGTGGCCTTGCTGGGCAGTGCAGGCATTTTGCTGTTCAGCGTTTATTTTGTGCACGGTTTCAACTGGACCACCACTGCAGCACTGCTGGCCACCTTGCTGACTGCAGCGGTCTCGGTGGGGCTGGCGGCCCTCTCCATGCATTTCACGCACCTGACCGGCCTGATGGATGAGGAAACCATGTTCCTCAAGCAAATGGGCATCACCGACCTGAGGGGCCTTTTGCTGGGCGGCATGATCATCGGGGCACTGGGAGCACTGGTGGATTCCACCATTCCCCAGGTGGCCGTGGTGCGTGAACTGGCCCACCTGCATGCGGGACACGACCACCCGAAACAAAGCTGGCAATCCCTCTTTGCGGCCAGCATGAGGGTGGGCATGGACCACATTGGCAGTCTGGTGAACACCCTGGTGCTGGCTTATGCAGGCAGCAGCCTCTCGCTGTTTGTGCTGTTCCAGGCAGGAAACACCAGCTTAAAAGGTGCCCTCAACATGGAAGTGGTGTCCAGTGCCATCGTGCAGAGTCTGGTGGGCTCCATCGGTCTGATTCTGGCGGTGCCTCTGGCGACTTTCATTGCCTGCATGGCCTACCAGTATGACCGCCTGCCTGCTCCCAAAGAGGGTGAAGGGCATCATCATCACCATTGAGGGCAGGAGGCAGAAATGCTGAATCTACCCTGTAGGGGCGCAGCGTGCTGCGCCCTTTTGCGGTCCAATCTGTTCAACCAGCGACAAAAAAGTCAGCGCAACAACCTTCAAACCTTTATCATGAGAGCGAGGGGTGAGAGTTGACCTTGAAGAAAGCTGTTGAACAGTTGATGGTTTCTGCGCAGGATGACAGCAGCACCCCAGATGACCTTTACCCTCTGGCCCAGACGGTTTTTGATGAGGCCCGCAAGCATTCCAGAGCCAGTGTGGAAGAAGCCCTGCGGGATCTGGCAGCTGGCCTGGCCCTGTCCCATGCAGGAAAAGCGGGCGTGATTGGGATGTGCATTGGTGCTTTTCTGGAGGGAGGTTGTTCTCCAAAAGAGGTGCAGGGTCCCATCCTGTCCCGTCTGGGTGAGGTGCTTCATCGTGCAGAAGCCTTGATGCAAGAGTGCCCCGACCCAGAAGCCCTTTCTGAGGACTGCGTGGCTGCACTGGACGATCTGGAACTTTTCTGGCGGCCTGCCATTGCCCTGTTCTCTGTCAGTCCTGAGGCCAGAAGAGAAGCTGCTCCATTGCTGCCTGCTTTCAATTCACTTGCAGAACAGCACGAAGGAGCGCACTGGCTCAGCAAGATCATTCCCGTTTTGCACGAGGAGCCAGTGGTGGTGCTGGAACCGGCCACAGGTCTGGGCATTGAAGGCACCCTCAGTGGCGTGGTGGACAATTTTCAATTGCATGTGCTGCTGATGGACACCTTTCCCCAGAAAGGCCTGTTCAAACGCAAACGCACCTCAGACCGCATCATTGCTGTTGCAAAAGGCGAAGGTCCACAAACAGCAGAGGAGTCGGTGGAGGGGGCATGGAACCTGTACACCCATCAGGCCCTGCTCGCAGATTTGAGCCTCAGTGAGGCCAGCGAAAACTGGATCTGGGGCGAAGGCACCCCAGCAGACATTCCCATTCTGGAGGACCGCCGGGTGATTCTGCTGGGGCCTCCCACCTACCGCAGAACCTGGAACAGCATGCGCATGTTCGATGCCCTCAAAGCAGACCTCAAAGTCACCCGTGTGCTGAACGAACGTCAGGTGCGCTCCTGGCTGGAGCGCATCACCAACCGGGATGAGTGATACACTGAACGCTGGGTTTCTGACATGACAGACCTGCAAAAGTATTACGCCAGACGGGCAAGGGAGTACGAACGCATTTACACCAGACCCGAACGGCAACAGGACATCAAGGATTTCACGCTGCACCTGCAACAGGAGGTGCAGCGTTTTTCTGTGCTGGAACTTGCCTGCGGCACCGGATTCTGGACGGAAAGGCTCTCTGCAACAGCCCTGAGCATCCAGGCCAACGACATTGGCAAAGAGGTTCTGGATGTGGCGAGAAGCAAAAAATACGGTTGCCCTGTGGATTTCAGTCTGGGAGATGCTTACCATCCTGATCCCACAGAGGCAGAAATGGTTTTTGCCGGGTTCTGGTTCTCCCATGTGCCCATTTCCAGAAGACTGGAGTTTCTGGCAGGCATCAGAAATGCCGTTGGACCAGGAAAAAAGTTGATCCTGATTGACAACCTGTGTGTGGAGGGCAACAGCACCCCCATTTCACGCACAGACAGCGAGGGCAACACCTACCAGAACCGCAAATTGGACAACGGCCAGACCTATGAAGTGCTCAAAAATTTCCCCACCAGAGAGGAGTTGCTGCACTTCTCTGGTGGGGAAATCTGGACAGGTGGGTATTTCTGGGGGCTGGTGACTGGGACCTGAGGCAGATGTAGGGGCGCAGCGTGCTGCGCCCTCCCAGGAGATTTACCCCTCTTTGCGCATGGTTGGAATGCGAATTCCCCCTTTGCCATCCCAGCCAGAGAAAGCATAAAACAGCCCTGGAATCCCTGAAGTCAGGTAATCGGTCAGGGGATCGCGGATGGGAGGAGAATCCAGCATGCGGGTGATTTCTTCTGCGGTGAAAAAGCGGGCCTCCACAATGAAACCGTCAGGGTCACGGGGGTTCAGCAACCCCTCCCAGTCGGCTTCAAACACCAGGCTGATGGCCCGGTCGTGGCGGCGCACGTCTTCAATGTGCACGCAGTACGCCAGGTGGTGAATCTTCTTGAGTTTGAGACCGGTTTCTTCCAGAATTTCCCGGACCAGGGCCTGAGGAGCCGTTTCGCCGTGTTCCACCACGCCTCCGGGCAGGGTGTAGCGCACCCGTCCAGAGCGCTGCCAGTCGTTGCCCACCAGCAGAATGCGGCCCTGTTTGTCCCTCAGGATGGCTGCGGTGACCAGCAGTTCACGCCTTGCCATGTTGCCCCCTCACTCTGCGGCCTCGGCCATTTCTGCCAGCAGTTCTTCACGTTGCAGGCGTTGCAGGGCTTCCAGCAGGTTTTCCAGGGCACCGTTCATCACCACGTCCAGGGGATGGTTTTTGTCCTCTCCAGTCAGGCGGTGGTCGGTCACGCGGTTCTGGGGGTAGTTGTAGGTGCGGATTTTTTCGCTGCGGTCCCCGGAGCCAATCATGCTCTGGCGTTCACTGCGGATTTTTTCTTCCTCTTCCTGCCGTTTCATTTCGGCAAGGCGGCTTCTCAGTACGTTCAGGGCTTTCTCGCGGTTCTTGATCTGGCTGCGGGCATCCTGACACACCACAATGATTTCATCGGGGGTTCCGGGCCTGTACACCACCCGCACAGCAGAATCGGTGGTGTTCACGCCCTGGCCTCCGGCACCCTGAGAGCGGAACACATCAATGCGCACCTCTTGCATGTTGAGGTTCACTTCGGATTCTTCCACTTCGGGCATCACGGCCACGGTGACGGTGCTGGTGTGGATGCGCCCCTGCGATTCGGTGGCAGGCACCCGCTGAACCCGGTGAACACCCCCCTCGAATTTGAAGTGACGGTAGGCTCTGTCTCCAGACAGTTCCACCACCACCTTGGAGAAACCTCCCAGGTCACTGGGATTGGAGTCCAGCAGTTCCAGTTTCAGACCTGCTCTCACGCAGTACCGTTCATACATGCGCAGCAGATCGGCAGCAAAGAGTCCGGCTTCATCCCCTCCTGCGCCAGAACGGATTTCCAGGATGACGTTGCGTTCATCTCTGGGATCTCTGGGCAGCAGAAGAACATCCAGCTCCTGCTCGATTTCTGGGATGCGTGCCTGGGCAGATTGCAGATCGAGTTCTGCCAGTTCTCGCATGTCAGGATCGGAAAGCAATTCTTCGGCTTGCTGTCTGGACTCCGAGAGGCGTTTGTACTCCTCCCAGAGCTGGATGATGGGCGTGAGTTCGGCATGTCTCCGGTTCAGTTTGAGGTAAGCGTCGTTGTTCCCGAACACTTCGGGATTGCTCATCTCGCGCTCCAGACTGCGGTACTCGCGCTCGAGGTCTATTAATTTTTCAGCGATCACGGGTCGAAACGCACCTCGCTTCGCTTCATGAAGAGAAGGACTTGTTCAGCGGACATAATGAAACCAGTTTACTCGACTGTGACAGTGAATGTGGAAGGGAATGTACACTGACACCTGATCCAGTGTGTGACACAAAAAAATCCTCTCCCTGTCAGGGAGAGGAAAGCGCAGCGAGGAGAGGGTCGTGGTGAGGCTGGGGTTCAGTCCATTGCAGCAGCAACGAGTTGCTGGTTCTGCTCGATGTGCACGCCGATGCCCTGCAGGCGCTCGGTGAGGCGCTCGTAGCCACGGTTCAGGAAGCGCACGCCATCGATGACGGACTTGCCTTCGGAGGCCATGGCAGCAATGACCAGTGCGGCTCCAGCGCGGATGTCTGCAGCGCGAACAGGTGCACCGTGCAGCTTTTTGCCCTGGATGACCTGGGTGTGCTCGGGCACTTCGATGTTGGCTCCCATGCGGCGCAGTTCCACCACGTGGGTGAGGCGCTCGGGGTAAACCTTGTCCATCACGATGCTGGTTCCGGGGATGGTGGCCAGCAGGGCGCTCATCTGGGGCTGCACATCGGTGGGGAAGCCGGGGAATTCGCTGGTGGTGAGGTTCACAGGACGCAGGTCGCCGTGGCGGGCATCGATGGAAAGGGTGTTGTGGTCCAGTTCCAGGATGTGTGCGCCCATTTCCACCAGTTTGGAGGTCACGGCGCGCAGGTGGCCGGGAACCACGTTGGTGACCGTCAGCTGGCTTCTGGTGGCAACTGCAGCGATCAACATGGTGCTGGCCTCAATGCGGTCAGGGATCACGGTGTACTCGCCACCGCGCAGCTCTTTCACCCCATGAATCACGATGGTATTGGTTCCAAACCCTTCAATCTGGGCACCCAGGGAGTTGAGGAAACGCACCATGTCCACCACGTCGGTGTCGATGCTGGCGTTGTCCAGAATCACGGTGCCTTCACCCAGCACGGCGGCCAGAATGGCGTTCTGGGTGCCGCCCACAGTGAGGATTTCAAACACGTAGGAACCGGTGAAGGTCTGGTTGCGGGTGGCGATGAAGTTGCCGCCCTCCTCGTCCACTTCTGCACCCATGGCGCGGAAGGCCTTGATGTGCTGGTCCACGGGGCGCTGACCAAAGGCGCAACCGCCGGGCATGCTCACTTCGGCATGTCCAGCACGGGAGAGCAGGGCGCCCATCAGAATGAAAGAAGCCCGCATCTTGCTCACAAGAGCGTAAGGGGCCACGGTGGAGGTCAGTTCAGGGGTGTGCAGCTCTAAAGTATTGGGTCCGAGCCAGCGGTATTTGGTGCCGAGGCCGGTCATCAGTTCAAGAATGGTGTAGATGTCTGCGAGTCTGGGAATCCCGTGCAAAACAACGGGCTCTTTGCTGAGCAGGCTGGCCACAATGATGGGCAGCGCGGCGTTCTTGGAGGGTTGAGCCTTGAATTCGCCGCTCAGGCGGGAGCCACCGAAAATGGTAATGGGGGTGTCCAGAAGCATAGTGTCCTTTCAGATCAGCGGTCGCTGAGTTGTAACCAGAGTGTCAGGCGATTGCCCTAGGAGTATCTTACACACTTGACTCATGGAAGTCCAATATCTGATAGTGTTGTTGGTGTGTATTTCGGGATGCTAAAATATTCCTAAAGGAGTGACCGTGCCGAAGAAAGAAAAAAAGCGTCTGCAAGTCGTCATCTCTGAAGAGCAGGACGCACTTCTCACCAAGACTGCGTACGAGCTCTCCAGCCCCGAACGTCTCATTTCCAAGAGTGAGGTGGTTCGTCTGGCGATTGAGAAAATTGCTCAGGATCTTTCAGCGGGAGACACGGAGAGCCTCAAAGAATACATCTCTACGCTGGACGATGAGCACGAAGAGTAAGCCTCCAATCCGTTGCGTGTTGCACGCACCAGGCTCCAACAGCACTTTCAGCGTGACCATCCAAATGTCTTCTTGATGCCAGGGTATCCGGGGTTTGCTCGGGTGCCCTGTGTGTTTTTGCCTTGAAACAGCGACCAGCAGGTGAAACAAAGAGGGCAAAGAGAGCAAAAGGGTTGCAGAATGTGCACAGGATGCCCTGTTGTGTGTCCCAGGTGGGCATCCACAACAGGTGAAATCATCTGAGATCAGGTTAAGTCCTGCTCTCATTTTGCTTTGTAGGATTTCTTATTCCCCCTCTTAAGAGGACCTTTTTCCGAGCTTAAGATGGATTTCAGGATCATCCTCTGGATACATGCTGATGGGACGGGCCTGCACATGCAAAAGGGTGGCCTGTTCCCGCAGTTGCTGGATGATCTTCAGCACCGTTTCGGGCTTTTTGACTTCAGGGGTGTTTTTTCGGGCCATTTCAGATGCCTGCCTTCAGGATGTTCCCCAGCAGTTTGCGCTGCTCGAAGGTGTATTCAAAGCCCCGGTACTTTACGATGGTGCGCTCTTTGAGGGCGTAAATTTCACCCGATTTGTACCCTCCGGCATAAATCAGGTCTTCTTCCGAGTGATGAAGCACCAGGGTGCCGCCATCCAGAAACTTGTCCATGAAGGTCTGCTCGAACGGGATCTCGGCCACAAACAGCACAGCATCCTCTTCTTCAAAAGGCTCTCCAAAGAACTGTCGGGCAGCCTTTTCCGTCAGGGACCAGGAGGCCAGAGATTCCTGCCACACGGACATCAGCGGACGGTCCTCCTCTTCCCAGGCCCGGGAAACCGCCTCAACAAAAGCACTGCCTTTGACTGCACGGTAAGCCAGAAACTTTTTTGGTACAGCCATCTTCAGCTGTTTTGCCAGCCGTTCCCAGCGGGATTTGCGACTCCAGTAAATCTGACTGACCACTTCATCGAGTTCCCCTTGCGGCTCCAGGGCATTCAGGGCACGCACCCAGGAACGCCGGACGCTCTGGTGGGCCAGAGCATCCTGACTGCAGAGTTTTTCGGAGACCTCACGGGCAGACGCATAAAAAGCCTTGTCCTGGTACAGGTCATGGTAGTACAGGTTGCCCAGCATCTTGCCCAGGTCTTTTGCCTTCTGGGGGTCGCTGTTGTTGACGTAAAACTTGGAAAGGCTCTGCTGGAAGGCCTGCAGTTTGGGATCTTTGTCGAGTGCGAAAAGCATGGAGGCTCCTGTGTGGATTGCATGCTAAATATATCAGAACTGCACTTACAGATGTCCCATCAAAGCATTCAGCGCTCAGCATTCAGCGCTCAGCTTTCAGCAGTCAGGCCGGATGCCGAGGGCCGGGTGCCGAGGGCAGAAAGCAGAAGGCGAAAAGACAAAAAAATTCCCTTCCAGCTGGAAGGGAATCATGGGACTGGAGTTTTATTTGCGGTTTTTGGCCAGTTTCAGGTAATACTCGCTGCTGTCATCGTCCGGGTCGAGGGTGACGGCCTGCATGTAGGCCTGCACAGCGCCCGAGTAATTTTTCTGCTCGTACCTGACGCGGCCCAGCCAGGCCCAGGCTTTCTGGTAACCGGGGCTCAGGGTGGTGGCCTGTTTGAAGAGGCTTTCGGCTTCTTTGAGGTTTTTCTGCTGGTATGTGGTGTAGCCTGAACGGTAGATTTTGACGGCTTCCAGACCGTACTGGTTGGCCTCGGTGGCGTAATTCAGCCAGAAGGTGTTTTCCGGGGTCTGGCCTTCAATTTCGGTGAGTTTCTGGTAGCCTTCCAGGGCAGCTTTTGCATCTCCCAGCTCAAAAGCGGTGCGGGCATAATAGCGCCAGCCTTCCGAGAATTCCGGCCCCAGTTCGGTGGTCTTCTTGAAGAGAGCCAGGGCGTCGCTCTTCTGGTTCTCGGCGTAGGCGGCATAGCCACGGGTGAAAGCCTGATTGACTTCCGGCCCGAATTTCGCCAGTCGGTCTTCCACCTGAATGAAGTACAGCGCCTTGGCGTCTTTGGGATTGAGGTCCAGCACCTGTTTCCAGGCGTTCTTGGCATTGCTGTAATCTCCGAGGTCCTGGTAGGTTTCGGCCAGCAGGTAGCGGGCAGGGTAGTAATCCGGGGTGACCTCTATGGCTTTCTGGGCATATTGCAGCGCTTCTTTGAGGTCAGGTTCGCTGCGGTGGGCTGCAGTGAATGCCAGGTTGTGCAGGGCTTCGGTGTAACGCTGTTTTTCCTGCGATCCCAGTTGTCCCACTTTCTGGAAGTCCTCCCAGGCGGTTTTGGCCCGGATCCACCATTTCACATCGCTGTAGATGTTGGCCCTGAGCAACAGCACATCGGGGGTGGGGTTCTGGTTTTTGAGGGTTTCCACGCGGTCCATCAGGCTTTTCCAGGTGGAGTTGCCGGTGGTTTTGGGCGCGGTTTGCAGGGCCTGCTGGTATTCGGTTTGCAGCTCCGAGAGGTTTTGCTGGGCGAGGCCCTGTCCAAAGAGAAGTGCGGTGGCAATCAGCCATTTTTTCATGGGTCGTTTCCTCCAGGTGTGAATGGGGGCGAAAAACAACTGCGTCAGGTGATGGGAAGGTCACTTGGCGCAGGCAAACGGGGCACATACACTTCAAAGTACCCGTACAGGGTGAGCAGAATCAGAATGATGCCCAGCAGAATTCTTTCCCAATTTATCTCCTTCTTCTCATCTGTGGGAGCAGCCTGAACGGGTGCCTCGATGGGCAGAGGAGGCAGGGGAGGGGCCTGAAGCCCATAAATCACCTGTCCCCTGAATTCTCCCAGAGGAACAAAGCCCAGCTCTTGCAGTTGCTGGTTGGTCACAGGGTGGTAGAGCGTGGTGGGGAGGGGATAGGTGATGTTGGTGCCCACGGGAAGGCCCCGGATGTAACGCACGGTCAGCTTCATGGCTTCTAAAGCATGGTCGGGTTCGTTGTGGTCTGCATCGAGCATCAGGTGGTGGATCCAGTAACTGCGGGTGTCGTTGACCCAGCCAATGGTGACCAGCCCAATCAATTTTCCGTCGTTGTGGATGCCATAAGCCAGGTATTGCAACTGGTTGGCTTGCAGCAGGGCGTACCAGTTGGGAGGATTGGCGGTTTCCTGTTCTGCAGGCAATTTCAGTTCAATCAGTTTTTCCCAGTTCTCGGGGGTCACTGCAGCAAGGGTGAGTGGCATGACCGAGTATACACCAAAGCTAAGCAAAGTTGAGTGTTGTTAACTCAGGTTTTATTTTTTAAAATTTGCAGTTCTTCTTCCAATCGCTCAACACGGTCAATCAGGGCCACCAGCAAAATGGCGTAGTGATCATAGAGTTTTGGACGCTCCAGACGCTGCTCTCCGGCCATCCATTCTGTCAGCAAGGCTTTTGAACGCTCCAGCACTTCATCGGCAGGAACATCTTTCCAGGGGCGGTCCTGCAGGATGCTTTTGGCAAAATTCAGTTCTTTCATGGGTTTTCTCCAGAGGAAACACGCTGGGAACAGTCTACAGGGCTTTCAGCCTGCAAACTGTTCCCAGCGGTAAATTGAAATCAACTTTTCAGGCTGCCCTTGGAGGGAATGGTCATGCCCCCCTTGCTGCCAGACATGCGCAGCACGGTCTGGATGTCCTTGTTGCGTTTCAGGGCATCGGCCAGCAAACTCAGGTCGTTGTTGCCCTTGACGGTGGTTCTCAGGTAAATGTGGGCAATGCCCCCGGAACCCACCCCGGCGGTGACGTGCAGCACATTGCGCCGCTGCTCAGAAATCACCTGCAGCACCTCTGCCAGCAGGTTGGGTCGGTCGGTGCAGATGATGTCCAGGTCCACCAGTTGCTCCACCTCGTTGGAAGTGGACCAGGTGGCATGCACACAGCGGTCGGGTTCTTCCCGCAAAAGACGCTGCAAATTGGGACAGTCTGCCCGGTGCACCGACACCCCACGCCCACGGGTCAAGTACCCCATGATGTCATCTCCCACAATGGGATTGCAGCAGTGGGCCACCTTGGCATCGGTGATCACCCCATCGATGATGATGGCTCCATCTTTCTGTTTGGGTGGCGCTTTGCGTTTGGGTGGTGCTTTGTTGGCTGCAGGGGCCTGCTCGGCTTCAAGTTGAGGGGCCAGCACCTTTGCCACATTGGCCGGGTTCATTCTGGACGAATGAATGGCCAGGTAAAGCTCGTCGGGGTTGCGGGAGCCCAGCAGTTTCTCAGCCACATCTTCCAGCAGTTTGGTGCGCATCAGCTGGCGAACAGGCAAATTGCGTTTGCGCAGGTAGTTTTCCAGCTGGTCATGCCCGTTTTGCAGGGCATCCTGGCGCTCTTTGGTGCGGAAATAATGCCGGATTTTGGTGCGTGCAGAGCGCGTCACCGCAAAATTCATCCAGTCCTTGCTGGGGGTGGCATTTTTGCTGGTGAGGATCTCCAGACGGTCCCCATTTTGCAACTCATAATTCAGCGGCACAATCTGACCGTTCACAATGGACCCCACACAGGTGTCGCCCACACGGGTGTGGATGTGGTAGGCAAAATCAATGGGGGTGGCCCCTTTGGGCAGGTTCACGGTGTCCCCTTTGGGGGTGAACACAAAAACCCGGCCTGAGAGCAGGTCGTTTTTCACCGCGTCAATGAAATCACTGGCATCGGTGATTTCCTGCTGCAGTTGTTCCAGCTGGTTCAGCCAGTTGACCTTCTGTTCGGTGGTGGCCTTGCCTTCCTGGTCCTGTTTGTACAGCCAGTGTGCTGCCACCCCGTATTCTGCAATGTAGTGCATGCGGGCAGAGCGGATCTGCACCTCGATGGGAAGCCCCGAGAGGCTGATCACGGTGGTGTGCAGGCTCTGGTAACCGTTGGGTTTGGGCACCGCGATGTAATCCTTGAAGCGCCCAGGAATCGGGGTCCACATGCTGTGCACAATGCCCAGTGTGTGGTAGCAGACCCGTTTTTCCCGTCCCAGTTCGGCCAGTTCCATTGCCCGCTGGTACTCCTCAGGGGAATCGAAATTGATTTCACTGGCGGTGACGGGTTTGGGGGTCAGGATCACCCGAATGGCCAGCAAATCAAAAATCTGCTCGATGGTTTTGTGCTCATGCACCATCTTGTTGTGGATGGAATACAGGTGCTTGCTGCGCCCGCTGATCTCGATCTTGATCACCCAGCGGGTCAGTTCCTGATCGTCTCCCAGGGTGAATTTGATTTGCTCAATGGCGGCCTGAATGTGACCCTCACGCTCGGATTTGCGCATGTTGAGGGCACCCACCAGGCTCTCGAACGCCTCCGGGTACAGGTACTTGAAGCACAGGTCTTCCAGTTCCCACTTGATCTGCCCGATCCCCAGACGGTGGGCCAGCGGAGCAAAAATTTCCAGGGTTTCTCTGGAGATGCGTTTCTGCTTGTGTTCGGGCATGCTGCCCAGGGTGCGCATGTTGTGCAGGCGGTCTGCCAGTTTCACAATGATGATGCGCAGATCCCCGGTCATGGCCATCAGCATCTGGCGCAGGTTTTCGGCCTGCTCGTCCTGCAGGTTCTTGGAGAGCTTGGTCAGTTTGGAAACCTTGGTTTCCCCTTCCACAATCTTGCGCACATCGCTGCCAAAGCCCTCTTCGATTTCCTCGAAGGTGACATCGGTGTCTTCCACGGTGTCGTGGAGGAGGCCTGCACAGATGCCATCGGTGTCCATTTTCAATTCGGCCAGAATCATGGCCACGGCCACCGGGTGGGTGATGTAAGGCTCGCCGCTCTTGCGGTTCATGCCCCTGTGGGCTTTTTCAGCCAGCACAAAAGCACGGTCCACCTTCTGGCGTTCTTCGTCAGTGAGATAGTCAAGGGCGTAAACGAGTTCTTCGTAACCGTACATCCAGCACCTGTCCGAACTTTCCTGCTTATTTTGCTCCTTTTCCTGCACCGGGCGGGATCAGGACACACTGAGATGACATTGTATAGCGTTTTGTCGGGGGTGAACAGTGTTGTCTTGATGCTGGGAAAGCGCCGAGGGCTGAGGGCCGAGCGCCGAGGGCTTCTGAAAAGCTTTGCTCTGGCCTTGTTTTCAAGCAGCGTTTTGTGACAACCAACCCGGTTGCTCTGAACACGATCTCTTGAACCCAACACCATTGATTCTGCTTTTCGCCCTCGGCCCTCGGCGCTTGGCTCTCGGCAGGGCGCACCTGCTGTGCCCTACAGGAAACAACGTTACCAATGTCCCTGTCCATTCGGCCTAAACTGAAACCATGATGACCCGCAACTGGTCCCAGGTCCGGGAGGACTTTCCCATTCTGCAACGCACGGTGAACGGCAAAAAGCTGGTGTATCTGGATTCCACCGCCACCGCCCAGAAACCCAGGGCTGTCATCGATGCCCTGTCGCACTTTTACGAGCACACCAATGCCAACATTCACCGGGGAGCCTACTCCCTGTCCATCGAATCCACGGAGGCCTACGAGGAGGCCCGTTCCAGGGTGGCACGTCTGATTCAGGCTCCAGAACAGGGCATCATCTTCACCCGCAACACCACCGAGGCGATCAACCTGGTGGCCCGCACCTGGGCACTGGATCACCTGAAACCTGGCGACCAGATCCTGGTGACCGAAATGGAGCACCATTCCAATCTGGTGCCCTGGCACATCGCTGCAAAAGCCACAGGAGCAGAGGTCATCGGGGTGAGGGTCACGCCGGAAGGCAGACTGGACCAGCAGGATTACCTGCAAAAACTGGCTTCTGGCAAGGTGAAACTGGTGGCTGTGGCCCACATTTCCAATGCGCTGGGAACCCTCAACCCGGTGCAGCAGATGACCGAACAGGCCCATCAGGCAGGTGCGCTGGTGCTCATCGATGGAGCCCAGAGCGTGCCCCATCTGCCTGTGAATGTGCAGGAACTGGGGGCAGATTTCTTTGCGTTCAGTGGGCACAAGATGTGTGGTCCCACCGGGGCAGGGGTGCTGTATGCCAGACCTGAGCTGCTGGAAGAGATGTCTCCTTTTCTGGGAGGAGGGGAGATGATCGATCAGGTCTACATTGACCACTCCACTTACGCAGATTTGCCCCGCAAATTTGAGGCGGGAACCCCTGCCATTGCAGAAGTGGTGGCGCTGGGTGTGGCTGCACAGTACCTGCAGGATCTGGGAATGGAGCGCATCTGGCAACACGAAAAAGACCTGATGGCTTACGCCCTGGACCGGATCGCTGAAATCCCTGAACTGACCCAGTATGGACCCCTCGGAGAGGACCGGGCAGGAGTGCTCAGTTTCAATTTGCAGGGTGTGCATGCCCACGATGTGGCGGGTTTTCTGGACGAGCGGGGCATCTGTGTGCGCAGTGGCCACCACTGCGCACAGCCCCTGATGCGGGCTTTGAAGGTGGGTTCCACCGCCAGGGCCAGTTTCTATCTGTACAATACCCGTGAAGACATTGATGCCCTCGTTCAGGCCCTGAGAGAAATTGTGGCCTTCTTCAAGGAGTGACATGAGTTTAC
The DNA here is from genome assembly GCF_014646895.1 of Deinococcus roseus. Lineage (NCBI taxonomy): Bacteria > Thermotogati > Deinococcota > Deinococci > Deinococcales > Deinococcaceae > Deinococcus > Deinococcus roseus. The sequence goes on along the minus strand of NZ_BMOD01000004.1, from coordinate 291,483 downwards.
TGGAAGACCTCTACAAACAGATCATTCTGGAGCACTACAAGAAGCCCAGAAATTATGGGGAACTGGACCCCCACACCCACCGCCAGGAGGGCAAAAACTCTTCTTGTGGCGATGAACTGGTTCTGGACCTCACCATCGAAAATGGGGTCATTCGGGAGGCCCGATTCAAAGGGCATGGATGTGCCATCTCGCAGGCCACTGCAAGCCTGATGACCGAGGCCATCAAGGGCAAGAAAATCTCTGAAGTGCAGGACCTCAGCAGCTACTTCAAAAACATGCTGAGAACCGGAACTGCACACCCAGAACTGGGAGAACTCTCTGCCTTGCAGGGCATCAGCAAGATCCATGCCCGTGTGAAGTGTGCCTCTTTGCCCTGGACCACTTTAGACGAGGCCCTCAGGCAGGGGGAAAGTCAGAACTGATTGGCTTTGTTGTGGCTGTTCCCGGCTGTCCTCTGGTCAGCACACCTGCAGACTTTGCTTTTGCATAAACCCCAAAGATGGGGTTTTTTTGTTGCCGTTCCCTGCTGAGGGCGGTGACAGAAGCCAGTGGTTCACGGCCTGCAGTGGCATCTTCTGGATTCACGTTGGGCATGATGCAGCGGATGCAGTTGCCAGTCATTTCCAGAATCAGGGAACCTTCAGACCAGTGCAATTCAGAAAACCCTTCTTCCGCGAAAGGTTCCAGTTCTGGATGGTCGATCACCAGATTGGCCCGGAAACGCTGGTGTTCTACAGCAGGATGCCCTTTCTCAGAGAGTTGCTGGTTCAGTTTGCGCAGGGAGGCCAGTGAAACCACATGCAAGGGAAGCAGGGCTTTGCGGGTGATGCCTTCCTCTCCCAGTTTGACCAGACGTGCTGTTTGCCCCAGCACCTCTGAAAGCCAGAGTGCTGCTTTCTCTCCTGCCTCTTGTCCGGAAAACGTCTCGTTCACCTTGTCGATGTCATTCCAGATTCTGGCCTGACAGGGCTGTCCTGCTGGGTTCAGGGGCACCCGGAGATCGCTTTTGCCTGAAGCCCTGAGAACCATCTCTGACCCGTCAAAATGAGGCTGAATCAGGGCCATTTGGTGGTTGCCTCCCATCCAGATTTGCTGGTCTTCATGGTCCACGATGATCCAGTCCCGATCGCCTGCAAGGCCAGATTCGGGGGTGATGTGGGCGGAGGAAACTTCAATTCCTGCACAGGATTTGATGGGGTAGATCCATAGGCTGACGGGCTGGATGGGGTTCTGGGGCAATGGTTCAGTCATGCGATGTCCTTGTTTACTAAACTTGTTAGTTTGATTGTACACCACCCAGGCACCACCGGCCTGTTTCTGGATCTGGTGCAACTTTTTGGGCCTCTCAGTCGTAGTACATCAAAACCGATTACCCTGTGAAGGGTACCGTTTCAGACTGATCTGCCAAGATTCAGCTGAACCAAAGGAGAACTCACTTTGTTGGAGCACCTGCAGGACATCATCTTGAAATTTGGTTACATCGGGATTGCTGCCACCCTGATGCTGGAAACTGGATTTCTGATTTTCTTTTTTCTTCCCGGAGACACCCTGCTGCTGGCCGTGGGCACCATTGCCTCCACCGGAACCCTCAACATTGGCACCACCATCCTGGCTGCCTTCCTGGGTGCCGTGCTGGGCAACGCCATCGGATACTGGGTGGGAGCCAAATATGGCCGTGCGGTGTTCAGCAACCAGAACAGCCGCCTGTTCAAACCCGAGAACATCACCAAAGCAGAGCAGTTTTACCAGAAATATGGTGCACTGGCCATCGTGCTTTCCCGTTTTGTCCCCGGAGTGCGGGCCATTGTGCCCACCCTCGCAGGCATGGTGCGCATGAATTACGGCATGTTCATGCTGCTCAACATCGTCAGTGCAGCCCTCTGGACCGTTACACTTCCATTGCTGGCCTATTATGTGGTGCCTATGCTGGGCATTGATCCCAAAACCCTGGACAAATACATCTTGATCATCATCCTGTGTGCATTCCTGGTGCCCCTGATCCCTCTGGGTCTGCGTTTGCTGAAACCCAGAAATGACGTGCAGGAAAAAGTTTAAGCTTTAAAAATATCACCAGAAATCAAAAAGACAGCCCTTTCCGGGGCTGTCTTTTTTGTTTGTTTCAGCAGGGTTTAATCCAAAAAGTCGCGCAGTTTGCGGGTTCTGGATTCGTGGTACTTCAGTTTGCGCAGCGCCTTGTTCTCAATCTGGCGGATGCGTTCACGGGTGACGTTGAAGTACTGGCCCACCTCTTCCAGGGTGTGCTCACGTCCGTCCACCAGGCCTTTGCGCAGTTTCAGCACCATGGCTTCACGCTCGGTCAGCTTGGAGAGGGCTTTTTCCAGCTCCTCACTGAGCAGGGTCTTGGCGGCGTTCTCCACAGGGCTGTCCAGGTTCTCGTCGGGGATGAAGTCCCCGTAGAAGCTGTCCTTCTCGTCCCCGATGGGGGTTTCCAGGGACACGGGTTCCTGGGAAACCTTCTGCACTTCCTCCACCTTGGCAGCGTCCCAGCCGGGACCCATGGCTTCAGCGATTTCTTCGTAGCTGGGCTCGCGGGACAGTTCCTGCTGGAGCTGTCTGGCGGTGCGGGTCAGCTTGTTGATGGTTTCCACCATGTGCACGGGAATGCGGATGGTGCGGGCCTGGTCGGCAATGGCGCGGTTGATGGCCTGACGGATCCACCAGGTGGCATAAGTGGAGAACTTGTAGCGGCGCTTGTACTCGAACTTCTCCACGGCGCGGATCAGGCCCTGGTTGCCTTCCTGAATCAAATCCAGGAAGCCCAGACCACGACCGGTGTACTTCTTGGCGATGGACACCACCAGACGCAGGTTGGCCTCGATCAGTTGCTGGCGGGCGTACTGTCCGTCTTCGGTGAGGCGCTGCAGGCGGCGCTGTTTGCGCTCGTCGTCGCTGTTCTCTCCGGCTTCCAGGCGCTTGCGGGCCTCTTCACCCTCTTCAATGCGGCGGGCCAGATCGATTTCCTCGTCGAGGGTCAGCAGGGGCACCCGGCCAATTTCATGCAGGTACTGGCGAACAGGGTCATTGGAAACGGTTTTGGGAATGTCGTCGAAAAATTCGTCTTCTTCCTCGTCATCGTCGTCTTCTTCTTCCAGGGCGTCGTCATCGTCATCTGCGAGGTCGCTGATTTCGATGCCCTGACGCTGGATGAACACCTGCAGGTCATCCACTTCTTCCAGCAGATCGGCCTCAGAGGTGCCACTGCCTTCCAGTGCGGCGCTCAGGGCGGTGGCGATCTCCTCGGTGGAGAGCATGCCCATGGTCTTGCCCACCCGGATCAGGTCCTGAATGGCCTGATGCTGGATGTAGGGTTTGTCGGGTCTGGGGGTGCTGTCGTCAGGTTCTGCTGCTGCCCGACGGCCTTTGGTTTTTGGGGCTTCTTCTACCGTGGCTTTCTTGCGGGTCCGCACTTTTGCGGCGCTCTGGGACACAGGAGTGTTTTCTGGGGCAACTTCAAGGGTCTCGCTGGTCTTCTTGGAGCGTGTGCGTTTTTCAGTCATGTATCACTCCCTCACGGCAAGAATACCGCATCGTAGAAGTGTAGCAAATTTCCTGCGAGAAGTCTGGGAGACATCTCAAATTTGCTTCACGCCTAACCTCTTACGAGAGGTTGTTCAGATTCGTTCCCGGATTCCCTTCAGGACCTTGTAGCTCTTGTTTTTCACCACCAATTGCACCTTGCCGTACCGCTGCATCAGGGCCTCATAGGGCAAGAACTGGTTGGCCACCACCCACACCTCTCCCATGTGCCGCACCTGCTGGTAGGCCACCCGGATGAACTCCTCGGCCACCTCCAGAATCACATCGCTTCCCACGTGGAAAGGGGGATTCATCAGGACCAGATCAAATTCTGCTTTTGTAGGGTCTGGTTTTACAGGGAGGGCGCTCCCCACATCGCTGTGGAGCGCCTGCACATTCAAATGTGCCTGCTGGGCATTCTTTTCGATGCTGCGCACAGCAGCCAGATCTTCTTCCAGCAAGGTCACGTTTGCACCCAGCTGGGCACACTTCAGACCCAGTACGCCTGCTCCCGCCCCGATGTCCAGCACCCGTTTTCCAGCAGGAGAGGGCAGATGGGACAGCAACAGCTGGCTGGCTTCGTCGATTTTGCTGGCACTGAACACACCGGGCAAAGAGGTGATGTGCAGCCCTTCAAAAGTGTACTGGTGGGTTTTTGCGGCTTCGAGCTGAGCCTCGGAATTCTCCTTGATGAAGCCTGCCACCCGCATGCCCTTGTGGCGCTCCAGAATTTCACCTTCTCCGAAAGCCGCTTTGAACCATTTGAAATAGCGCTCAAAGCCCTTGTCCTTGTCTCCGGCAATCAGGCACAGACCGCCCTTGCGGGTGCGCTCAAAAGCAGCCTGCAGGTATTCCCGAACAGCTTCGTTGCCTTTGTCGGCAGGAAGCACGGCCAGCACGGTGTCAAATTCTCCTGTGGTTTCCAGAGGAAGCGCCGCCTGCACCTGCACCCTGGGATCGTCTGCAAACTGGCGTTCCAGCACTTCCAGGGCTGCCCTGGAGCGCTCGGTCAGGGTCACCTGGTGTTCTGGGAGGTAAAGGGCCACAGCCCCGTTCTGCGCAGTGAGGTCCAGAATTTTTTCTCCGAGGTCCACAGGAGGATGCAACAGCACCTCCAGCAACAATGCCTGGGCATCGTCCAGACCCGGATACCCCCGCACCCCCGCTTTGGTGAGGATGCCCCGTTCGGGCAGCTTGGGGGGAAGTTTGGCAATTTTGAGGTCAGAATACATCAGCACTATAGTGTACTCGTTATGCTGAATCTGGACTGTGGATTTGAAAGGTTTGGGGGAACACCCATGCTGAGGTTGCTGGGGGTCAGACAACAGGTTCCCAGTACAAGGAACCCCGAATGACCCCCTCCTGGACCCTGGAAACCCAGATTGGGGATTTCAAGCTGATTCTGGGCATTGATGAGGCAGGACGTGGGGCACTGGCTGGACCTGTGGCTGTGGCAGGTGTGATTTTGCCTGCAGAGCGCATTGAACTGCCTTATCGGGATTCCAAGACCCTGAAGTTTGACCGCCGCATGGAACTCGCAGAGCATGTGAAGTCTTATGCAGTGAAATATGCCGTCAAACTGGTTCCAGCCGCAGAGATTGATTCCACGGGCATTCTGAAAGTGGTGATCCGGGCCAGCGAGCAGATCCTTCAGGAACTGCAGCCCGAGGCCGTCATCACCGATTATTTGAAGGTCAAGACCGACTTGCCCTTGCTGGCGGTGCCAAAAGCAGATGGCAACTCTTACACCGTGGCTGCTGCGAGTTTGCTGGCCAAAACCGCCAGAGACCAGTACATGATTGACCTGCATGAAAAGCACCCAGAGTACGGTTTTGCGGGCCACAAGGGGTACGGCACCCAGGAGCATGTGCAGGCTTTGCAGAAACATGGGGTGACCCCAGAGCACCGAAAAACTTTTGCTCCGGTGGCCCAGGGGCTGCTTTTTACGGAAGAATGAGCGTTTGTTTGCACTTTCAGGGCTTTTGAAGTCACAAAATGCAAAGTTCTGGGATCAGAACTGTAAATTTTCTGTAGAATTCTACTTTTTTGTGTTTGCTTTTCAGGGTGCCCACCCTTGCCAGCAGAGGGAAAAACCAGAGGGGTGGCTTTAATTTTCAGGACTTACGTTATAATCTATAAAAGCAAAATTTGGGGAGTGATCCTGTGAGCCGTTTAGCACTTGTACTGCACAACCATCAACCCAACGGAAACCTGCCTGATCTGTTCGAAAGAGCGCACCAGACGGCTTACCTTCCTTTTTTGAAGGTGTTGCAGGAACACCCCAGAATCAAGATCAACCTGCATTATTCAGGCACACTGCTGCAGTGGATGCAGAAAAACCATCCCTCCACCCTGCAGCTTTTGAAGCAACTGGTGGAACGCGGACAGGTGGAACTGCTGGGAGGAGGGATGCACGAACCCCTTTTGCCCCTGATTCCCAAACGGGACCGCATCGCCCAGATTTCTTCCCACCGGGACTGGATGGCCCAGCACCTGGGTGCCCGCAGCAAAGGGGTCTGGCTGGCCGAGTGCGCCTGGGACACGGACCTCCCCGAAACCCTCTCAGAGTGCCAGGTGGAATACACACTGCTGGACGACACCCAGATCCCCGAGCAGGCCCTTCCTGCCACCTACTACCTGACCGAGCACGATGGTCACAACGTGCGGGTTTTTGTGATGCAGCACCAGCTTCACAACCAGATGCCCTACGCCCAGCCTGCCACCCTCATCGAGAACATCCGGGCACAGAAGCAACTGGTGGTCCTTGGAGAGGACGGGGAAAACCTGGGACTCCTGGGGGACACCTACCAGCGCTGTTACGTGGAAGGCTGGCTGAAGAATTTCTTTGTGGCTTTAGAGCAGAACAAGGACATCCAACTGGTGCACCTCTCTGAAGAACTCAAGCAGCCCTGCAGCGGTCTGGTGTATGTGCCCAGCAGTTCTTTTGCTGCTCCAGATGGTTATTTCCGTCAGGCCATGGCCAAGTATGCAGGCATCAACAACCTGCACAAACGCATGCGTTACACCAGTCTGAAACTGGACATGACCCCCAGGGCCTCCCAGCAGGCCTACGAGCATTTGTGGCGAGGACAGACCGGAGATGCTTACTGGCCCACCAGTGCCGAGTACAACTTTGTGCGCTTCGAGGCCTACCGCAACCTGATCCGTGCCGAGAACGAAATTGAGCCCAGAAAATACAGCTGGTTGGAGATCGATTACCGGGACACCAACGGAGACGGCGTGCAGGAACTCATCGCAGAGAGCCACACCATGAACCTGCACTTTTCTCCTACAGAGGGAGGAAGCCTGCAGGAGTGGGATTACCGCGAAAAAGCGGTCAATCTGGTGGACTCCTACAGTGACCATCCCAGAACGCACCCCAGAACCCTGGTGGAGCATTTTTTTGGGGGAGAGGTCAGCCTGAGGTCATTTGCAAGCGGGCAATACCTGGAACTTGGCGATTTCTCCACGGGCCTCTTCGACGCCGGGAAATACCGCAACCGGGTGACCCTGAGCCGCATGGGCATTGTGCGGGGACCTGCTGGCATTCCGGTTCCAGTGGAACTCAAAAAGAGCCTGAAGATCCTGCCCAAAGAACACCAGATCGAACTGGAATACCGCATCACCAACCACGGGGACTGGGACATCATCACCCGCTTTGGCAGCAAATGGAATTTTGGCCTGCTGGCCGGAGACTCCCCGGACCGCTATTTCTACATCAATGGCCGCAAGGTGGGCAGTCTGGGCTCCACCCAGGAGCACCGCGAAGTCACCCATGCAGGCATTGTGGACGAATGGCTGGGCATCCGGGTGGTCTTTGAATTTGAAGGCCGTGAGGCCACCATCTGGCACCACCCTGTGGTGTGTGACCGCAAACGCCCCCTCTACCAGTCCAGCGTGTTCATGCCCGTCTTTGATCTGGATTTGCCCAAGGGGCGTTCCAGACGACTGGCGTTTAATGTGCACGTTGAGGAGTTGTAAAAGTGGACCTGAGACCCCTGGAAGAAGCCACCCTCTACGACCGCCTGACCGAAGAGGGGCTTTCCCGTCTGGTCAACAAATTCTATGACCTGGTTCACCAGCATGTGGTGCTGAAAGAGATCTTTCCCCCGGACCTCACGGAAACCAGGGAAAAACAATTTGCCTTCCTGAGCGGATTTTTTGGAGGTCCCTCCCTGTACATGGAGAAATATGGCCATCCCAGACTGAGGATGCGCCACCTGAAATTTCCCATTGGAGAGACCGAAGCCCGTGCATGGCTGGAATGCATGCGTCAGGCTTTAAGGGACACCGTGCCAGACCAGAAGTTGCGCGAGGACATTTTTGCTGCCCTCGCGCGAACTGCTGTACACATGATCAACACAGGCACATGATCAACAGGTGAACTTTTGCAGGTTCAGTGGTCCACCAGCACTTTGGGCTGCAAAGACACCGAATCCACGATGGTGAACTCTCCACAGACATCCTTGGTGAGGATCAGTTCGGAGCAGGTCCAGGACAGGTGGGGGATGTAGGTTTGCTGGGCCAGTTGCCAGACGGCTTCCTCTTCCCAGGGCACAATGCCAAGACCCACAGTGATGTGTGGAAGGTAATCTGCACCATCCACTGGTTTGAACGGTTCCCCGCCCAGGGTCCTGCACAACTGGTGGGCTTCCCGGAAACTCGGGGTGCTCTCCAGAGAGACGTAAAGCACATTCGGGAACCTTTTCCACCCGCAGGAGCTGAGGTTCAGTGTGGAGAGGTTGCGGGAAAGGTCATGAAACTTCTCTTTCAATTCCTCTTCGCTGCCCTGCCAGAAAAACGGAGAACGCAAGTTGATGTGAGGGACTCCGTATCCTGCCAACTGATGATCTCGCTGAAACGCCCGAATGAAACGCATCAACTCGGGGTGGGGCCAAACCAGAACGCCGTATAAGGTCATAGGACTCAAGCCTTCGCTATTTTATATCGGCAAGCCCCTGCACCGGAAGCAATCTGACTAACGCGCACTATGGGAACCCCCAGCAGCCTTTCGTAAAGGCTCATCTCGCACTGACAAATTGCCTTGTACCGCCGTGCGACAGCGATACTGGGGCAGTTGCGTTGTTCCAGCAACCACCCACCGTCTTCGGTAAGGGCTGCCTGATATCCAGCTTCGCACAACAACTCTGACAACTTCCGTACTTTTTCGTCCAGATCCAGGTGGTCCATCTGGGGGGCCAGTTGCTGGTAGAGGGATTCCTCGCGGGCGCTGAACACTTGCAACACCATCTGCTGACCACACAGTTCCTCCAGGTGCCCAAGCACATCCAGGCACAATCCCGAGTAGTTCTTGGGAAAGGCTTCCTCGCCCTTGTGGGTGAGGTGGTAGACATACTGTGGCCGCCCTTTGCCACAGCGTTTCTCCAGTTGCTGGGTGATGTACTTGTCTTCCTCCAGGTCCATCAGGTGTTTGCGGATGGCTGGAACGGTCACTCCCAGAGAGGCTGCGAGGTCCTGGGTGGTGGCCCCGCAGTGCTCTTTCAGGTGGGAGAGGATTTTTCTTTTGGTGTGGTCAGGGTTGGGCAGCATATTGGTTAAAGCATGGGCAGAGATTGCAGGCTCTGCACGCTGATGCGGCCTGCCAGGTTCTGGCTGATTTTCACGAGGGCTTGTGCGGAAGTGCTTTCAGGATGGGAAATCACCACAGGGGTTCCCTGGTCGGAGGCTTCACGCAGGGGCATGTCCAGGGGCACTTCACCGAGGAAATGCAGGGACATTTGCTCGGCTTTGCGTTTGCCGCCTCCGTGTCCGAAGATGTCGTAGCGGGTTCCGGTGTCCGGTGCAATGAAGTAACTCATGTTCTCGATGACACCCAGCATGGGAATGCTGCTCTTCTTGAACATGTCCATGGCACGGGCAGCGTCGATCAGGGCCACATCCTGAGGGGTGGTCACAATCACAGCCCCGGTGATGCTCACCGACTGGGCCAGAGAAAGCTGCACATCTCCTGTTCCCGGGGGCAGATCGATGATCAGGTAATCCAGTTCTCCCCACAGGGCTTCTTTGAGGAACTGCTGGATGGCCCCGTGCAGCATGGGACCGCGCCACACCAGCGCCTGACCTGCAGGCACCAGGTTGGCCATGGAGAGGAACTTCACGCCGAAGCGCTCCAGAGGCAGCATCTGCTTGTTCTGGTTGGCTTTGATGCGGTCCTCAGTGTTGCCCAGCATGTGCGCAATGCTGGGACCGTAAATGTCTGCATCCATCAGACCGACCTGCGCCCCGCTCTGCGCGAGGGCGATGGCCAGATTGGTGGAGACGCTGGATTTGCCCACGCCTCCCTTGCCGCTCCCGACCAGAATCACATGCTGGATGCCGGGAAGGGCAGGCTTGTTGCTGGCGCGAACCGTTGCGCCAAATTCCACATTCACACTGCTGGCACCGACGGTTTCGATGGCCCGGCGAACGTCTGCCTCGATCACCCCTTTGAGGGGACAGGCAGGGGTGGTGAGGTTGATCTTCACATGAACTTGCGTTCCGCTCACTGCAACCCGTTCCACCATTCCCAGAGAAACCAGATCCTGATGCAACTCGGGGTCGTTCACGAGGCTCAGGGCTTTCAACACGATGTCTTCAGTGACCACAGGCATAGCAAGCAGGGTAGCACCCCTAAGCCATTTTGCTCAAGGATGCGGGTCACAATACTTAAGCCTTGCTGAAGTACGCTGGTGGGATGCTGTGAAAGAGGTCATTTGTGCATTGGTCGCTATTGTTTTGCCCTTTGAAGGTTTTTGGGGAGTGGTTTGAAAGCGCCGAGGGCCCAGAGCCGAGGGCCGAGGGCAAACAGCAAGATGTTTTTGGGATTTCTGAAATGCAGTTGTGGATTCAACAATGACTTGAAAAGAGCAGTTTGAAATTGGATTTCTGGTTTTCCTGCAAGTGGTTTTTGGCTCTCGGCTCTGGGCTCTCGGCGCTCGGCTGTCTTTGCGGCATTTCCAAATGTCTGTCATGCCTTTTTTCGCAAAAGGCGCTATAATCAGCCCGTGATTCCCGCGTGTGGTCCTTACCTGCCTGAACTCCTGCTGGAGGACGGCGACATCCGAACCTACCTGGGTACGGACACCATCACCGGTATGCCGGTCCTGCTGTACCTCAGTGAGCAACCCCTGACCCTGACTGAACTTTCTGCCCCCCACCTGCTGCCTTTTCTGGATTCAGGTAGGGAAGGGCGTGACCATTACCTGACGGCAGGTTTGCCCCTGACCTTCAGAACCCTGCCCAAAACCGTTCCCAGAGAACTGCTGGAAGACCTCTGGGAATCTGGGCTGCAAATGCTGCAAGGCCTGCATGAAGCAGGAAAGACCTTTGGTCGCCTGACCGCCCACAACTGCCTCTTGAATGGCAGGGAAGTGCTGTTTTCGGGTGCTGCCCTGACCTCTGGCAGCGAAAAAACCGACATCCGCAACCTGGCCAAACTGGTGATGCAACTGATGGGAGGGCAGTCCTCCTCGGAACTCAGCACCATCATGCGCAACCAGCTGGAGCGCCTGATGCAAAACCACTTCATCAGTGCTGCGCACCTGCTGCGTGATTTGCAGGCCAAGCCCAAAACGCCCACCCAGAGTGTGCTGCAAAGCGTGAAAGTGAACCCGCTTCCCCAGCCAGAAGTGCACTTTGAAGAACCCGAACCCGAAATCAAAATCGAAGAAACCACCCCGGTGGAGCCTGAAGCCCCTCCGGTGGTGGTTCGCATCGGCTGGGACGACGATGAATCCTGGAGACAGGTGCAGGCCCCGGCCAGCCCACAACAGGCCAATGCCCAGAATGCTCCAGGTTTCATGCGTTACCTTGCCACCATTGGCATTGCGGTGCTGTTGCTGGCGGGTGCAGGTGCAGGCTGGTGGTACGCTGCCAGACAGCAGCAAGCCGCCCCAGACACCGGAACCATCACCTGTTGCGTGGTGGATTTCTCCCTGTCTCGCAAAGGTCAGCCTTACAACTCCCAGGCCAAATTGATCGCGGTCAAAGTCCCGGAAGGCAGCAGTTACAAAGCGGGTGACACCCTCGGACTGGTGCCCGGAACCGTGCGGTTTCCCTCGGTCAAAGGAGATTACATGCTGAAAGTGGAAGTTCCTGGTTTGCGCACTGCGCCTTTCCCTCTGAGCATGCCCACCTCTGGCCCCATGACCATTGATTTGCAGTAAGCCTTAAAATGCTGCTTTTGAGCCTGATTTCCCCAAAGTTTATTGGGGAAATTTTGTTCTCAATGGATCAGGTTTGCCCCTGGCTCTCGGCGCTCAGCCCTGTCTTGACCCTACAACGCGGTCCAAAACGGTTTGTGACCGCTGGGTCGCTTCTTGACCCTACAACGCGGTCCAAAACGGTTTGTGACCGCTGGGTCGCTCGGCACCAGGCTTCCCACCTAACCCTCTCCCTACCCCTCCCTCACCTTTCCCGTATAATCAAACGGAATTTCTGATGGTCTTGCACCACAGAATGTCGGTTTGGTTCTTTTCAGGCGCAGTCAGGGAACAGGGGTTTCAAAAGGTCCCGACTCATTTTTTCAAGGGCTGAAACAGCTGTTTCGGGCCGCATAAAACCAGGAGGCTCCTGTGAGCATCGTGATTCTTGATTTCGGTAGCCAGTTCACCCGTCTGATTGCCAGACGTTTCCGTGAACTGGGTGTGTACAGTGTGATTCTGCCCGGAAGTGCTTCTTTAGAGCGCATCCTGCAGGAAAAACCCCAGGGTGTGGTGCTCTCGGGCGGTCCCAGCAGCGTTTACGACGAGAATGCCCCAAAGCCTGCCCAGGGCGTGCTGGATCTGGATGTTCCCATTCTGGGCATCTGTTACGGGATGCAGTACCTCGCACACACCGCCGGAGGAGAAGTCAAACGGGCTGGCAAACGCGAGTACGGCAAGGCCGAATTGAGCAAGTACTCGGGCACCCTTTTTGCAGGCGTGCAGGGTGAATTCATCGCCTGGATGAGCCACAGCGACTCTGTGATCACCCTGCCCCAGGGCTACGATGTGGTTGCAGAAACCATCGATACCCCTGTCACTGCCATCGAGAACAATGAAACCCGCCGCTATGGGGTGCAATTTCACCCTGAAGTGGTGCACACCCCCAAAGGCACCCAGGTGCTCCTCAACTTCCTGGAAGTGTGTGGTGTGGCCCGCGACTGGACGGCAGAACACATCGTGGAAGAACTCATTGCCGATGTGCGTGCAAAAGTGGGCACTGGCAAGGTGCTGCTGGGCATTTCTGGAGGCGTGGATTCCAGCACCCTGGCCCTGCTGCTGGCCAAGGCCGTGGGCGAGCAACTGACCGCCGTGTTCATTGATCACGGTCTGCTGCGTCTGGGAGAGCGGGAACAGGTCGAGCAAGCCCTGCGTCCCCTCGGTGTGAACCTGGTGGTCGTGGATGCTTCCAATGAATTCCTTGGTGCCCTGGATGGGGTCAGCGATCCCGAAGAGAAGCGCAAGATCATCGGGCGTGAATTCATCCGGGCCTTTGAACGGGAAGCCCGTGAATATGGTCCATTCGAGTTTCTGGCCCAGGGCACCCTTTACCCCGACGTGATCGAATCCGCAGGTGGAGAAGGGGCAGCCAACATCAAGAGCCACCACAACGTGGGTGGTCTGCCCGAAGACCTCGCCTTCAAACTGGTGGAACCTTTCCGCACCCTCTTCAAAGACGAAGTGCGTGAAATTGCCCGCCTGCTGGGCCTCCCCGACCACATCCGCCTGCGTCACCCTTTCCCCGGTCCTGGTCTCGCCATCCGCATCATCGGAGCCATCACCCGTGAGAAAATCAACATCTTGCAGCGTGTGGATGACATCTTCATCTCGGGCCTCAGGGAATATGACCTGTACAACCAGACTGCGCAGGCCCTGGCCGTCCTGACCCCCATCCAGTCTGTGGGCGTGATGGGCGACGAGCGCACCTACTCTTATACCGTGGCTTTGCGTGCCGTGACCAGTGCAGACTTCATGACGGCCGAATGGGCTTTCCTGCCTTATGAATTCCTGGCCACCATCTCCAACCGCATCGTTAACCACGTGCACGAGATCAACCGCGTGGTCTACGACATCACCTCCAAACCCCCAGCCACCATCGAGTGGGAGTAAACAAAAACAGCAGAAAGGGCACAGCTTCGAAAGCCTGTGCCCTTTCTGCTGGAAACCCTTGAGGGGTTTCCCTCGTACCCTGAAACAGTGAGGTTTGGACCATGCAAGGAAATCTGACCGAAAACATCGTGAAAATCATCGGGATCGTCATTGCTGCGATCATCGTTTTGTGGTTGCTGGGCCTTCTGTTCCAGCTGCTGGGAGGCATCTTCATCGGACTGGTGGCGCTCCTCAAGGGGCTCCTGCGGTTCCTGATCATTGCAGGCATCGTGGGCGGAATTGCCTACCTGATCGTCAATTTGCTCAAGAAGAAGTGATCACGCAACATCAACCCCAGAACAGAAAAAACCCCGGAAATTCATCCGGGGTTGATTTTTGGGCAGGATTTACAGGTTGGCGATCAGTGCGTCTGCAAATTCAGAGCACTTGACCTCGGTGGCTCCGTCCATCAGGCGGGCAAAGTCGTAGGTCACGGTTTTCTGGGAGATGGTTTTGCTCATGGACTTGAGGATCAGATCCGCAGCTTCGTTCCAGCCAAGGTGACGCAGCAGCATTTCGCCCGAGAGGATCACGCTGGAGGGGTTCACTTTGTCCTGGCCAGCGTATTTGGGTGCGGTGCCGTGGGTGGCCTCGAAGATGGCGTGTCCGGTCACGTAGTTGATGTTGGCACCGGGAGCAATGCCAATTCCGCCCACCTGGGCAGCCAGGGCGTCGCTCAGGTAGTCGCCGTTGAGGTTGAGGGTGGCGACCACATCGTACTCGGCGGGACGCAGGATGATTTGCTGCAGGAAGGCGTCTGCAATGGCATCTTTGATGATGATGCCATTGGGGAGTTTGCACCAGGGACCGCCGTCAATTTCCACAGCGCCGAACTCTTCTTTGGCCAGTTCGTAACCCCAGTCGCGGAAAGCGCCCTCGGTGAACTTCATGATGTTGCCCTTGTGCACCAGGGTGACGCTCTTGCGGTTGTTGTCGATGGCGTACTGGATGGCAGCACGCACCAGACGCTTGGTGCCTTCTTCAGAGACAGGCTTGATGCCCAGGCTGCTGGATTCGGGGAAGCGGATTTTGTTGACCTTGAATTCGGTTTGCAGGAAGTCGATCAGTTTCTTGACTTCAGCACTGCCCGCTTTGTACTCGATGCCAGCGTAGATGTCTTCGGTGTTTTCACGGAAGATCACCATGTCCACCAGTTCGGGTTGCTTGACGGGGCTGGGCACGCCGTCGAAGTAGGTCACGGGGCGCACGCAGGCGTACAGATCCAGAATCTGGCGCAGGGCCACGTTGATGGAACGGATGCCGCCACCCACGGGGGTGGTCAGGGGGCCTTTGATGCCCACCAGGAATTCACGGAAAGCCTCGTTTGTTTCATCAGGGAGCCAGAGGTTGTTGTCGCCGTAGACTTCGTTGGCCTTGTCACCAGCGTAGACTTCCATCCAGACGATTTTCTTCTCGCCGTTGTAGGCTTTTTCCACAGCAGCGTCCAGCACGCGCACAGAAGCCTGCCAGATGTCAGGACCGGTGCCGTCACCTTCAATGAAAGGAATGATGGGGTTGTTGGGGACCTGCAGTTTGCCGTCTTGCAGGGTGACTTTGGTGCCTTCAGTGGGAACCTGAATCTTTGACATGAATGAAACCTCCGTAGGGCTTACTTTAAGTGCTGTGTATCAGGTACACTAAATGACTTGTGCGAACGAATCAACCGTTTCTGCCGTCAAAAGCGTAACTTCATGACAGACACACGGCCCTTTTTGCATCAGAACCTTTGCACCAGACTCAGGGCAACTGGTTCAGAAAGGTCTTGAAGTTGCTGATGCTGGTGGTGACCAGAAAGCCATTGCCTTGAATTTCGTTGAAACTGCGCATGCCTGCATCTCCATACACCTGAAAGACCGGGGTTTCTTCCAGAGGGTTGAAGTACAGGGCGACACCACCAGACAGGATGTTGCTGGTGCATTTGTCACCGTATTCCTTGAGGAAGCAGAATTTGTAGAACTGTTCGGTGGACTGCTCCTTGACCTCCGGGTAAAACCCCTTGACCTCGATCAGCTTGCTGATGGGCATGTACACAATGCCCCCCTCCTGCACTGTGACAGCGTAGGTGCCCTTCTTGTAAAGGGCATACAGCTGACTGGAAAGTTTTGTTCCATCAATGGCCAGGTTTCTGCCCATCAGGACAGCCGCTTCATTGCCAGAGATTTCCACTTTGAAAGTGCGCTGCTGGTCTTCTTGCACGGCCACAAACGGGTAATAATTTTTGATGCGGGGGATGCTTTCCCCCTGGGGGCCACTGGCGGTGGGCGCACAGGCCCCCAGCAACAGAACCCCCAAGAACCACAGGCGATTTAACATGGGTTTCCTCCAAACACTGCAATTATAGGGAGAAGACCTCTGAAAAACATTTGGAGTGTGAGCAGAGACAGAAAAAGAGACAGCAGAAGACCCGGAAGCAGGACTTCCGGATCTGTTTGTGGGATGCTCAGAATTTGAAGAAGATGGGCACGAACTCGTAGGCGGCGTCTTTGGTTCGGATGTGCCCCACACCAGGCCAGGCGTAGTGGTAGCCCACCACGGTCAGGTTTTCACTGGCGGCCTGCGCAAAGATTTTCTTGCGGGTGGCAGTGGCATTTTCCGGGTTGGAGTCAAAACCCAGATAGTGCTCGGGGAACATCAGAGACAGGATGTAGTGTCCTCCGGCATCTGCAAAGTGCATGAGTTTTTCGGTGCCAGAGGTGGCCAGCACCGACATGTGCCCCACGGTGTGACCGGGGGTCAGCACCCCCAACAGACCGGGAACGATCTCCCCGCCATCCTGAATGAAAGTGAAGCGGTCTTTGAAGGCCACGATGTTCTTGTTGAAGCCTGCATTGTTCTGGCTGGCCCAGAAGTCAAACTCGCTCTGGCCCATCACGAATTTTGCATTCTTGAACACCGATTTGCCTTCGGCGTCTGACATGCCTCCGATGTGATCGCCGTGTCCGTGGGTGATGAACACGGTGTCGATGTCGTCCGGGGAATACCCGGCATTCTTGAGGTTCTGCACAAGCTGCCCTGCTGCACCTCCACGACCTGTATCAATCAGGACCTTGTTTTTCCCGGTGTCAATGAGCATGGGGTTGAAGTTGTTGGTGAAAGGCTCAACGGGGGCAAAGTTGGCCTTCAGGACAGCGGCGAATTCTTCCTGCCTGCCTGGATTGGCCCCCCAGTTGGGAAGGGCGTTTCCTCCGGTGGCCTGTCCATCGCTGACCACCACGAAAGTGAAATCTCCGAGTTTGAAACGGTAGAAACCAGCACCGTTTGGTAAGGTCACACGGTTCTCCTGTGCTCTGGCCCCTGAGTGCATCCCTGCGGCGAGCAGCATGGATGTTCCTCCCAGAATTTTAAGTGTGTTGCGGCGAGTGAGTCCCTTCGTCACCTGTAAACACCTCCTGAATTTGACCGGATGGTCGCCCTCAGTTTTTCCGAGAAACCACAGAAAAAATCAGACAAATGTTACAGTTCAAGGTTAAACTGTATCAACAAGAACTTTCTGGTCCATCCTCAGGCAAAAAACGGGCTTCCAGGGTGTGCTGAAGGCCTGTTCTGTGCACAAACTCAGGAGGGCTTTCTGGTGCCCAGAGCTTGCAGTGCCTCTGCCACCTCATCCCAGGGGAGGGTTTCACTGGCGCGTTCCAGGGTGTCTTCTGGACCTTTGCCTGCCAGAAGCACGGTGTCTTCAGGACCAGCCTGATGGATGGCTTCCTGAATGGCTGTCCTGCGGTCTGCAATGGAACGGTAATTCTGGTTTCCAGTGCTGCTGGCCCCCCGTTCCATTTCCTGCAAGATCTCCTGGATGGGGGTGTCCCGGCAGTCCTCCTCTGTGAAGATCGCCTGATCGGAGAGCCGGGATGCGACCTCACCCAGAGGGGCACGTTTCAAAGGATCCCGGTTGCCTCCGGCGGAACCCACCACCACCCAGAGTTTTCCGGTGGTGCTGGGACGCAGCACTTCCAGGGCTTTTTCCAGGCTGGGCGGGGTGTGGGCAAAATCCACCATCACCCGTGGGTGGCTGCTCAGGAGTTGCATCCGTCCAGGGATCCCCTGAAAAGAAGCCAGTCCTTTTTGCAGTTCAGGGATGGACAGGCCCAGATGATGGGCGGTCGCCATGGCCGCCAGGGCGTTCAGCACATTGAACTGCCCAATCATGGGAAGCACCACATCAAAGGTGCCAGCAGGGGAGACCACCGTGAAATTCAGACCAGAGGCCTCCTCTTGAAGGTTGGTGGCCCGCCACTGCGCCTCTGCCGAGAACCCAAAAGTGGTGTGGCTGGGGTGGTCGGTCAGGCGTCTGGCATAGGGATCATCCTGATTCAGCACGGCAAAACGGCTGCGGTCAATCAGCTTGCGCTTGGCCTGAAAGTATCCTTCCATGTCCCCATGGAAATCCAGATGCTCCGGGGTCAGGTTGGTGAAGATGCCCACCCCATACTCCACCCCACGCACCCGGTCCAGTTCCAGCGCATGGGAACTGGTTTCCAGCACGCAGTGCGTGGCGCCTGCATCCAGCAGTTCACGCAGCAGGCTCTGGATTTCCGGGCTGTCCGGGGTGGTCAGGTGCTGCGGGAAATGGTGCAGCACCCCATCCGGGGTCCGGTATCCCACTGTGGACAGCAAGCCCGAAGGTTTTCCGGCAGATTGCAGCAAATGGTAGGTGATCCAGCTGGTGGTGCTCTTGCCATCCGTTCCCGTGATGCCCACCACGGTCAACGCCCTGCTGGGATGGCCCTGCAGCACACAGGCAAAATCTGCCAGAGCATGACGGGCATGTTCAACTTTGATGTAGGGAACAGGCAAGTCACCCTCAAAGCCCTCGCCCACAATCGCCACAGCACCTTTTTCCAGGGCTTGCGGAATGAATTTGTGCCCATCGGTCTTGAGGCCACGCACCGCCACGAACACCGCACCGGGCTTCACCCAGGAACTGTTGTGGGTGACCGCAGAAACCTCAGGGTCTGCTTCAGGGTGTGCAGACAAACCCAGCTGGGAAAGCAGCAGGCTGAGCTTCAAAACAGCCCTCCCACCACCACATCATCGATGTCCTCACAGAGCTTCTCGATGATGCCGGGGTTTTCCACAAAATCCAGGGCGTCCCCATTCAGCAGGTAGATCTTGGAAGCCGTGTACTCCCCGATGAAAGACTGGTACAGGTCTGAGAGGTTTTGCAGGTACTGGTCAGGCAGGGCTTTCTCGTAATCCCGGCCCCGCAACGCAATGCGTTTTTTCAGGGTGGGCAGGCTGGCCTCAATGTGGATCAACACATCTGGCATGCGGAGTGCTGGCAGGATGCCTTGCAACAGGCTCTGGTAGGTTTCCCAGTCACGCCTGCTCATGTGGCCCTGCTGGTACAGGTTTCTGGCAAACACCCAGGCATCTTCAAAGATGGTGCGGTCCTGCACCACATCCAGTGTGGCATTCACCACCTTCAGGTGTTGCTCCAGACGCCGGGACAGAAAAAACACCTGCGAGTGAAAAGCATAACGGGCCATGTCCTGGTAAAAATCCGCCAGGTACGGGTTCTCATCCACGGTTTCAAACACCGGGGTGAGTTTCAGCCGTTCGGACAGCAGTCGGGTGAGGGTGCTCTTGCCGCTCCCGATGTTGCCACTCACGGCAAGGTACATTGCAGGGCCTCCTCAATTTCCGAGAGGATTTTCAGGGCATCTTCGGGTTTGCCCACAAAATCGTAATCGGCAGCATTGATGCACAGCACCCGACCCGGGTAGGTCTCAAAATAGCGGTCGTAGTGCTCAGAGAGGTTCTGCAGGTAATCCAGTGGCATGTCCAGCTCGAATTCCCGGCCCCGCTTTAAAATGCGCTCTTTCACAAACTCCGGATCAGCCCGCAGGTACACCACCAGATCCGGATGGGCCAGTTTGGGTTTCAGCTGCGAATACAGCTCCTGGTACAGATCGAACTCATGGTCTTTGAGGTTCATGCTGGCAAACACGAAATCCTTGTCGAACATGTAATCCGACACGTGGTTGAGGTGAAACAGATCCCCCTGGGTGACATGCTGCAACTGCTTGAAGCGGGACAGCAGAAAAAACACCTGCACCTGAAACGCATAACGCTCCATGTCTGCATAAAATCCACCCAGAAAGGGGTTGTCTTCCACGACTTCCAGCGTCAGGGACGCCTGATACTTCTGTGCCAGCAAGCGGCTCAGGCTCGTCTTGCCCACACCAATGAGACCTTCAGTGACCAAATACACGCCAAACATCTTACTGCGAAAAAGCAGAAGACAGAAAGCCAGGGGCCGAGAGCCGAGGGCAAAAAATCAAAGGTCAACACCTTCAATGGGTCTGTAGGGGCGAGCGTGCAGAGGGACCATCTCGCGGTCCCTCGTTCTGCACAAGACGGCGTGCCTCGCCCAATGGAAGAAATCTCAAACGAGACCTGTAGGGGCGCAGCGTGCTGCGCCCTATTGGCAGCAATATGAAACAAGATGTATATGAGCTTTAAGTGTGCAAATGCAGGCTGTAAGGCTTGAACCCCACCGCTTTCCAGAAGGCCACACCCCGTTCGTTGCTGGTCAGGACCTCCACGTGGATGCGGGCGTCCTGAAACACTGCTTTTTTGAGGGTTTCAAAGGCCTGTCTGCCCAGACCCTGTCTGCGAAAAGGGTGGGCGATGAAAAATTGCCTCAGGTAAACCGTTTGAATGCGGGCATCGAAAGCGTCGGTGCCAAATTTATACAGGGCATAGCCCACCTTCTGGTCTTCGTTCACCAAAAAGACCGCTTCCCATTCATCCAGAAAAAAGCTCTGCATGCGCTCGGTGAGCTCGCGCAGGCTCATGGGGTTGCGGTGTCCTTCGTCCTGGATCAAATCCCGGTTGTACTTCGCCAGTTCTGAAGCGTCATCGGGAAGGGCTTTCTGCAGGTGCATGCTGTGTAGTGTATAGCAGATGGGTGTCTGCTTTCAGCCTTTTGAGCTGACCAGCAATCCGACCAGCTCACCTGGCCTCACACCTGACCCGATGCTCTTGCAGTACGATGAGGACACCCAAAATTGTGTTGCCCTCAGGAGAGCCCATGGCAGATGAACTGAATTTGAACGATGTGGAAGTGTCCTCCAGAGCCATCAAGTCCTACACCCTGCAATGGCATTACCCCACCAATACCCACCAGATCAGCGTGCAGCTTGATGATGGGTCGTGGCAACTCTTGACCGTCAATGATCCGCTGGAATTCATTGCCATCACCACCATGTTGCAAAAAGGCCCGGTTTACCTGAGCAATGCAGGTTTGCTGGAATACCGTGGGGAAGTCCCACAGGAGTAAACAGAAATAAGCCAGATGGTTTAGGGGTCGGGTGTGTCCTCCATACTGGAAGCATGCCCGACTTTAAACCTGACTTTAAACAGGTGCTGACCACCGAAGCGGAATTGACCGTATTGCTGGGCGGAGAGCCCAGCCCACTGGTGAAAAACAAGAAGCGCACGGCCCTGGACGAACACGCCAGAAACTTCATTGCCCACTCACCTTTTCTGGTGCTCAGCACCTCTGATCAGGACGGCCTGTGCGACGCCTCACCCAAAGGGGATGCACCGGGTTTTGTGCAGGTGCTGGACGACCACACCCTCTTGATTCCTGAGCGTCCGGGCAACCGTCTGGCGGATGGTTACCGCAATGTGCTGTCCAATCCCCATGTGGGCCTGATTTTCTTCATCCCTGGCAAAAGCGAGACCTTCCGGGTCAATGGCAGCGCCAGAATCATCACCGATCCTGAGCATCTGGAAACCATGCAGGTGCAGGGCAAGGTGCCTAAACTTGCCCTGGCCGTGACGGTGGAGGAGTGCTTTGCCCATTGCGGCAAGGCCGTGCTGCGCTCCAAACTCTGGGGAGACCGGGAAGACACCGCTCCAGAGGTGGACATCCCGGCCATGATTGCTGCTCATGCCCGCAACAGTGGAGCCACCCGTGAAAGCGTTCAGCAAGGGCTTGAAGAAAGCTACCGGGAACGCATGTACTGATTCAGGGCTGCAGAATGTCCTGTAAAACCTCCTGCAGGATCTCCTGCAAACGCAAGACACTGGCATCAGGTGCAGGATTCACACGGTAAAGGGCGAGTGGAATTCGGGGCAACTCTGGCAAAGACCCATCCCGGATCACCTGAACGCTGTCTGGCAGTCCCAGTGGGGTGCGGATGGTCACGCCAAGACCTGCAGAAACTGCGGCCCACAGACCTGCAAGGCTGGGGCTGGTGAAGGTCATTCTCCATGGTTGATCTGCAGCATCCAGATGGGCTGTCCCTTCTGACCGGAACAGACAGGGGGCCTCGAAAGCCGCCAGAGGCAGTGGATCTTCCGTAGACCAGATCAGGGTTCTGGGTGCAGCTGGACCAATCCAGACCATCGGCACCTCTAACAGCCTTTGCATGTGGAGGGGAGCTGTGCCATCGTCCCACAGCAGGGCGAGGTCCAGGTCATCTGTTTCCACAGCGGTTTTGAGGTCCCTGTTGCGGGCCACTTTTGCTTGCATGTGAATGCGGGGATGGCTGCGGGCAAAACGGGCCAGCACATCCGAGAGGATGCCCTCGGCAAAATCTTCCTGGATGCCCAGACGCACCTCTCCCTGCAGCTCCATTCCCCTCAGGCGATTTACGGTTTCATCGTTGAGGTCCAGCAGTTTGCGGGCCTGTCCCAGCAGCACCTCTCCTGCTTCGGTGAGGGCGAGGCCCCGTCCTGATTTCTGAAAAATGGGGGTGCCCGCCTGCTGTTCCAGTTTCTTCAACTGGCTGCTGATGGCCGATGGAGAACGGGAAAGGCGCTCTGCTGCACGCCCAAAGTTTCCCAGATCCACCCCGGTGACAAAGGTGCGCAGGACATCAAGTTCCAGGTGAACGTGTTTGCGTGGCATGCTTCGATTTTATCAAAGGGTTTGTGCAAAAAGTTCTGATGGACAGAAGAATGCCCGGGACCTACACTGCAATCAGCTTGCTGACCCAGGAGGTGAAAAGCATGCCTTTTGTTCGCATTTCCCTGCATCAGGGAAAAACCCCGACTTTTCTCCAGACCCTTGCAGACACCATCCACCACACCCTGGTGGACACCTTTGAAGTGCCCACCAAAGACCGCTTTCAGGTGATTCATACTCTGTCAGAAGGTCACTTTTACTTCAGTCCGGATTACCTGGACATTCAGCGCAGCCATGACCTGATCCTGATTGAGATTGTTGCTGGTCGCCCCAGAAGCACAGCCACCAAAACCTTGCTTTACCAGACCCTGGCCTCCAGGCTTTTACAGGACCTGCAGGTGCGTCCTGAAGACGTGATGGTGATTGTGCAGATCAACACCCGGGAAGACTGGTCGTTTGGTTGTGGGCTGGCCCAGATGCTGGAGGTCCAATCATGGGTCTGATGCACTATGACATCCATTTGCCCGGAGATCACAACATGGAAACCATCCGGGAAAGGGTCCGCACCCGTGGACATGCCCTGGACCAGCTTCCCGGATTGACCTTCAAAGCCTACCTGTTGCGAGAATCCGGCAAAGCAGGATCCACCGTCAACTCCTATTCTCCTTTTTACCTGTGGCATTCAGAACATGCCATGCGTGAATTTCTGCTGGGACCGGGATTTGCTGGCCTGAGCCAGGATTTTGGTCGCCCTTCTGTGGAACACTGGATGGAGATGCAGTTCCAGAAGGGAAAAGTTTTTGGGAAATCTCCAGTGTGGGCCACCTTGCTCAGAATCCCAATTGCTGCAGGAAAAGACCTGTCAGAAGCCATTCACGAGGCAGAAAACCAGCTGAACGCCCTGCAAGACCATCCAGCGCTCCATTGTGCGGTGTCTGGCCTGGATCTCAGAACCTGGGAACAGGTGCTGTTTGCCCTGTGGACCACTGACCCCTCAGAACAGATGGGCATACATTTTCAGGTGCTTCACCTCTCCTGCCCAGGGTTGGAGCAAGAAAAAGTGTAGAGGCATCGGGCAATGGTCTGAGGTCCATCTGTGTTTTTGCCCTCGATCCTCAGCCTTTGGCTTTTAGCCCTTGGCTCTCGGTCCTCGGTTCTTGTGCTTTTTGCCTTCTGCTTTCTGCCCTCGACCCTCAGCCTTCTGCGCCCTTTTGCCTGTCCGTCCTGAGCAAAGAAAAACTCAGCATGTCCCAGTACCGCCCTTCCCAGTGGTACCACGCACGCAGCAGGCCCTCCTGCTGGAACCCCAGTTTTTCCAGCACCCGCACAGAGCCGTGGTTTCCCGGGATCACCAGGGCCTGCACCCGATACAGTCCAATCTGAAAAGCGTAATCCAGCATGGCCTGTACGGCTTCGGGCATGTAGCCTTTGCCCCAGTGTGCTTCTGAGAGGTCATAACCAATCACGGTTCTCTGCTGCACGATGCTGTTGAGCCCCAGCGTGCCCAGCAGTTCTCCTGTGGCTTTCAGTTCAATGGCCCAGCGGATGCCGCCTTTTTGCTGGTAGCGGGCCTGTACGAAGTGCACGAAATCATCGGCCTGTTCCGGGTCCTGAAAGGTGCTGGTGCCGTGATAGCGGGTCACTTCGGGGTTGGAGAAGAGTTTGTAAATGGCGGGGGCGTCTGTGGCTTGAATTTCACGCAAAATCAGGCGTTCGGTTTCCAGAATGGGAAAGGTTTCAAACATCGAAAGGTCAAGCATGCCCTCACTCTTTGCCCTGCAGAGGGAGAAGTCAAGTTCAGAGAAAAACCCCACCAGCTTGTGACCGGCGGGGTTCTGCAGGGAACTCAGGGGCTCAAGGAGTGACGGTCACCTGTGCCACGGCGTGCAGGTCTGTGCCTTCCAGGGTGCCCTTCACTTCAAAAGTGCCAGGGGTGCTGTATTGCACAGCGTCCACGTTCTTCCAGAGCACTTTGACTTCCTCGGTGCGGCCATCGTGTTTCTTCACGCTGACAGTGGCAGGCAGTTCAGGGGCTTTGCCCACCGGAACGTTCAGGGTCACGGGCTGGACGCTTGCAATCTGGGCATTCTGGCTGGTGTGCAGGAGCAGAATGGTGACGGAGTAAGCCGGGAAATCATAACTGAAGTGCTCTCCCACCCCGGAAAGCCTTTTGGTCACGGGTTTGACCTGATCGGGTGCTGCAAAAGAGTTCTCGTCCTGACCGGATGCTGAGGCCAGTTCGATCACATCCGCTTCGGGTTGCAGGTTGGCCATGCCGTTCAGGTTGATCTGGGTGGTCTGGGCGTTGCCTGAGGTGTTGACCACTTTCAGGATCACATCCCCGGTGTGCTGGTCCAGGGTGCTGGCGCTGTAAAGGGGTCCGGCAGAGGAAGGGGCATCCACAAGGTCATGGATCAGGGTGCCATCCAGGTAAAGTTTGATGTGGTTTTGCTGCACCTCGACCTTGATGTCGTACCAGCGGCCTTTTTCAATGGTGATGGGGGTGGCGTTGCCCAGTGTGGTTTTGACCCCACCCACGGATTTTTCCACGGCGGTGGCGGTGTTGCCCCAGCCTCCCAGGTTCCACCAGTAATAATCGTTGGTGTTTTTGCTGCCAAACCCGATCAGGAAACCCTCTGCACCGCTGTCTTTGCAGGCTTTCAGGGTCAGGGTGTAATTGTTCCAGTCCTCGCCCTGGCCCAGCAGCAATCGGGCATCGGTGAGGGTGGCACTGCTCTGTTTCAGCACGCCATCTTCAATGCTCCAGTCACCGCGGTAAGTGTTCCACTGGGCAATGCTGGTGGGGTCTGCAAAGTCGTTGTTGTAAAGCTGGTTCTGATCTGCAGGGGTGATTTTCACATCGTCAAAGCTGACTGCTGTGCTCCAGGATCCCAGCAGGATGGATCCGGTGATGGGCTGGGCAGCACTCTGGGTCTGCACCTCTTTGACCAGGGTGGTGGGAATGAGTTGCTGGCCCAGGTTGTGCTTGAACATCTGCTGCACATGGTAATTGGGGGTCAGGTACACCTGCTGGTTGTTGAACCAGATCAGGTCGGTGGTCCACTGGGTGCGGTTTTCTTTGGCCAGCAGTGGCGCGAAGGAAGCCATTTCCACCACATCCGAATTGCGCTCCAGTCCGGTCATGAAAGCCGCTTCTGCCAGGGCGCTCTCCATGTTGTTGCGCTTGCCGGTTCCGTGGGCGGCGTATTCTCCCACAAACACTTTCGGGCCAGTGCGGTCGTAGTTGTCGTAGCGGGTCACGTTGTCGTAGAACCACTGTGGAGACTGGTACATGTGTTCATCAATCAGGTCGGCTTTATGGTTCTTTTTCACCCAGTCCCAGGCCAGCTGAAAGTTGAAGTCAGAGGGGAACGCGCCAGCACTCAGCACCAGTTTGATTTCAGGGTGTTTCTGCTTTAAAACGTCGTAGAACTTCTCGTAACGGTTCAGGTAGTCCTGGCCCCAAAGTTCGTTCCCCACCCCCAGGTATTTCATGTTGAAGGGTTCGGGGTGGCCCTGGGCGGCACGGACAGCGCCCCATCTGGTGCTGACATCTCCATTGGCGTACTCGATCAGGTCCAGTGCGTCCTGAATGTAAGGCCCCAGGTCTTCTAAAGCCACCATGTCCGGGCTTCCGGTGCAGGAGGTTTGCCCTGCATACAGGATGGGAAGGGGTTCTGCCCCGATGTCTGCTGCAAGCTGGAAGTACTCCCCAAAGCCCAGACCAAAAGACTGGTAGTAACCTGGTGCCCACTGGTTGGGCTGAATTTCCCGTTCTGCAACGTCTCCAATGGTGTTTTTCCAGCGGTAGCGGTTGAAGAAAGAGCCGCCTTCCACGATGCACCCGCCAGGGAAACGCAGGAAGCCTGGTTGCAGGTTTTCCAGGGTCCGGGTCAGGTCGTCTCGCAGGCCATTGGGACGGTTCTTGAAGGTGTTTTCAGGGAACAGGGAAACCATGTCCAAATCCAGGGTGGCCGTTTCAGAGACCAGCAGGACCAGACGGGCCTCCGGGTCGGTGGTGCTTGAAGTCAGGTCGCAATTGAATTTCTGCCACTGTGCACCCACCCCTTGCACCTCGCAACTGCCGTACACCTTGCCATCCGCTCCCTGCAGTTGCGCCTGCAGGGGTCTGGACAGGGGAGCAGAACTGCGGAGATACACAGAGAAGTTGTAGCGGGCATCTTTCTGCACCGCAATCCCCCCGAAACCTGAATTGGCCAGTCCTGCACCTGCAGCCGTGACGTTCAGGCGCACATATTGCGGGTTGTGCTCGTTCAGGGGCTGATCTGATTGTCCAGAAACCTTTCCTGCCCCTCCCGATTCCGTCACCACCGTCCAGGCCGTGAGCTGGGGATCGAATTCAAAAGAGCGGTTTTTCACCAGTTCGGCGTAAACGCCCCCATCGGCTGCCTCGTTGATGTCCTCAAAGAAAATGCCATACAGGGTGGAGGGGACAGCATGAGAGGGCTGGTCTGCCTGCACGTTCAGGGTGTAAGCAGATGCACCCATGGCCCACACCACCACCTGAAAGGTTTTGCTTTCCTGAGCCGTGCCTTTTTGCACTGTGGCGGTCAGGGTGACGGTCTGGTTGGCATTTCCCTGGGCAGGACGCTTTACGGTGCCATCTGCTGCAACCACTTCTGGCTGTGAGGAAGCCCAGGTGATGGTGGTCCCAGAAGGTCCAGAGGTGGGCAGGTTCAGCCCCTCTGTTTGCTGGGAGGTGTCGCCCAGACTCAGCCATTTGCTGGTGTAGGCCACGCTCTGGGCATCGGTCATCCCTGAAGTCACCAGGGCCAGGAGTTCACTCCCGGACAGGGCATGGTCATAAATGCGGAAATCGTCAATTTTGCCATCGAAGAAGGGATCTGGGGCAAACTGGGATTTCCCGATGAAGTTCTGGTTTGTTGCCCCCAGTTTGGCGGGGTTGTTCTGCATGTTGCTGACGCTGCCTGCCTGCAATCCGTCCAGATAAAGGGTGTAAGTGTTGCCCGAAACCACCACAGCCACGTGGTGCCAGTCTCCCGTTCCAGGAAAGGGTGATCCGGTCAGCAGGTTTTCGCTGCTGCCTCTGGGAAGAATGGAAAAGCGAGGCACCCCCATGAAGTCACTCAGGGTCAGGAACATCCAGTTGTCGGTGCCCGATCCGAAATCAAACACCCGTGCCCAGGTGCCCAGACTGTCGGCATGCACCCAGGTGGCAATGGTCAGGTCGTGTTGTTTTTCCAGCAGGCCGTCCGGCAGGCGCACGTAGGCAGAGGTGCCGTTCAGGTCGATGGCCCCGCCCAGCTTTCCTGCATCTGTCCAGGAGGCCTGGCCTTCCAGGGTGCCATCGTTGCCATGCCCGGAAGCATCTGTCGCTTTGCCTGGGGTGTTCTGATCGAAAGTGTAGTGCAGCAGCATGCCGTCCTGGGAAGCTGTTTGCAGGAGGGCCGCCTGTGCTGGCATGCCATTCAAAGGTCCAAACAGGGCCACGGCCATGCTCAGGGCAGACAGGCGGGTTTTCCATTTGTGGGTGTGGTTCCAGGGGTGTTTCATCAGGATTTTCCTTTCGGGAAGCGAGATGCTATGTGAGCGCTAACAAAACGAATGGTAAAAAAAGGGCTTTTTGCTGCCATGCTCTGATCAGCAGAAAAAAGATGTCTCAGGAGAAGTAGAGCGTATTTGTGCTTCTGAACAACAAACTCCTCAAAACTGCTTTGCCGGGATGGAGCTTTGAAAACGCAGGCTGACCTGCAGAAAAAGCCTCTGGAGGCTTGTCTGGTGTTGGGGGGGCTGTTTGATTGTGAACGATAACATATTACGTAACATTGAGGAGGTCTGTCAACCACAGGTCAGACCAGGCACCAAATTCATGTCTTTGACCTGTGAATCCTTCCAGAGGCTGGCATTGCAATGGGCAGGGGATTCAGGTCGTCTATTGCTGAACACTGAACGCTGAAGGCTGATTGCTGTCTCAGGTTTTCTCCCGGTAAATGGCAATGTCCAGTTTGCGGGCCACCTGCGCCAGAATCCCCGTGAAATGCTGGGCAATGGGGGAGGTGTGCTGCCTGCGGGCCAGTTGCACCAGGGCTGTTTCCCTGAGCATGGGAGGGAGTCCCTGGATTTCCAGTTGCACCAGGGCACCCGCATCCAGTTCAGGCTGCACCAGCATTTTGGGAAAGAAACCTGCAGCCAGACCGGTGTGCACCAGATGCCGGCCCACCTCCATCGGCACATCGGCCATTTTGCGGGCCTGGGTGTTGAGGGTGTTCACAGCCATGGGCGTCACCTGCCACCAGCGTTGCTGCAAAAGCAGAGGACAGGCTTCCAGAAATGCTTCTCTGGACCACAGTTTTTTCTGGCTGAGCGGATGGTCGGGATGCACCGCCAGAATGATGGGCTCCACCATGCGCAGCAGGGGCCGCACTTCTGCCACCCCGTAATCCAGCGGAGGGTAACAGATCAGGCCCAGTTCCACCACCCCATCGTGCAATTGCTCGATGACCATCCAGTGGTCCCCTTCAAAGAGGGTGCATTGCACCTCGGGAAAGCGCTCCATGAACACCCCGCTGGACCGGGCCAGCAAATGCACGGTCAGGGAACGCAGGGCAGCCACACGCAGGGCACCTTGCTCTCCACTGGCGGCCAGTT
The DNA here is from genome assembly GCF_014646895.1 of Deinococcus roseus. Taxonomy (NCBI): domain Bacteria; kingdom Thermotogati; phylum Deinococcota; class Deinococci; order Deinococcales; family Deinococcaceae; genus Deinococcus; species Deinococcus roseus. The sequence continues at coordinate 262,329 of NZ_BMOD01000004.1, read as the reverse complement.
TTGCAGCGTTCAAACCATCGTTCAGAACGGCCAGGGCACGTTTTGCATAAGGCAGAAAACTGGTGCCCCGCTCGGTCAGATGCACGGTGCGTCCACGGGTGAACACCGTCCCACCCAGGCTTTTTTCCAGTGCCTGAATTCGGGCACTGATGGTGGGCTGGGAAATGCCCAGGGCAAATGCCGCCTTGGAGAAACTTCCTTCCCGCACGATGCGCTCAAAAGCCAGCAACTGGTCGGTCTCGATCACCCTTTCATGTTAGCTTTTGTGAAGGCATTCATCCATAGAAAAAGCTGATGCATCAATTCGATTTTTTCGGGTTGAAACACATCTGGACGCTGAATATCCTTGAGTTGTCCATCACGTTTCCTGATTGACGTTTTGGCTGAGAAGGTGCAAGAAGGAGTGAACATGCACATCAGAGAGGCCCTGCGCGAAGACCTGCCGCACATCGTGGATATCTACAACTCCACCGTGGCTTCCCGCATGGTGACTGCGGATCTGGAACCCGTTTCGGTGCAAAGCCGGGAAGACTGGTTTGCGGCCCACAGTCCAGAGCACCACCCCCTTTGGGTTTTGCAGGATGGAGAACACATCGCAGGCTGGCTGAGCTTTTCGGCCTTCTATGGACGACCAGCCTACCGCCACACCGCCGAGGTCAGCATTTACCTGCACCCAGACCAGCGTGGAAAAGGACTGGGCAAGGTGCTGCTGAGAGAAGCCCTCAACCACGCTCCAGTGCTGGACTTTCACACACTGCTGGCCTTCATTTTCAGCCACAACCAGCCCAGCCTGAAACTCTTTGAAGGCATGGGTTTTGTGAAACACGGAGAACTTCCCAGAGTTGCCGTGCTGGACGGACAGGAACGCAGCCTTACCCTGCTGGGAAAACGCATCAAGGAGTGACCATGATTCAGGAATGGAATGCCGACCAGATCAAAGCCCACCTTAAAGATTTTGCTGTCCTGCTCAGGGATGCCGTGGAAGCAGGAAGCTCCATCGGGTTTGTGCTTCCCCTCCCGGAAACCGAAGTGCAGGAGTACTGGACTTCGGTGTGTGAGGCTGTTGCCTCGGGGAGCAAGCGTTTGCTGGTCGCGCTGGATGAAGGCAAGGTGGTGGGCACCGTGCAACTCAACCTGGAAAGCCGCAGCAACGGCAACCACCGTGCAGAGGTGGCCAAACTCATCGTGCTGACCAGCCACCGCCGCAGAGGAATCGGGAAAGCCCTGCTGGACGCTTTAGAAGCCCTGGCCAGAAAGTTGAACCGCCAGACCCTCTTTCTGGACACCGTGCTGGGAGACGGCGCAGAACGGCTTTACCGCTTTGCAGGCTACACCTTTGTGGGATCCATCCCTGCTTATGCCAGAAGCACCCAGGGGGTTCTGGAAGCCAACGCCATTTACTACAAGCTGCTTTCCTGAAACCAGATCCTCTATCCTGAGGCTGTGAACACCTTCCACCTTGACTTTGGGTTTCAGGTTCCAGGCAGCATTCCCATGCAGAACAGCCACAGGGTGACATGGACCGGGACCGCTGTGATGGGCATCCTGAATGCCACCCCGGACAGTTTCAGCGATGCAGGACGGCACTTTCAACTGGAAGCTGCTGTGGAGCAGGCCCGCAGGATGGTGATGGCAGGGGTGAAGGTGCTGGATGTGGGTGGAGAATCCACCCGCCCTGGCGCTGAACCTGTAGATGTGCAGGAAGAATTGCGGCGGGTGCTGCCCCTGATTGAAGCCCTGCAGGACTTTCCAGTGCTCATCAGCATCGACACGATGAAGCCTGAAGTGGCAAAAGCTGCCCTGCAGGCAGGAGCGCACATTGTCAATGATGTGACGGGCCTGCAGAATCCCCGGATGATACGGGTGTGTGCAGAAAGAGGCGTTCCAGCCATCATCATGCACATGCAGGGCAAACCCCGCACCATGCAACACCATCCCAGCTACCAGAATGTGGTGCAGGAGGTCCGGGACTTTTTGTTCCAGCAAGCAGAAAAGGCTTTGCAGCAAGGTGTTCTTTCGGTGATGCTGGATCCAGGCATTGGTTTTGGCAAGACCCTGCAACACAACCTCACCCTGATCCGTTCCCTGTCTGGGCTTGCCCCTCATCCCGTGCTGCTGGGCGCTTCCAGAAAGAAGCTGATTGATGTGCTGGCAGGTGTTCCAGACGCAAAAGACCGCGATCCTGGCAGCATTGCCCTGCACCTGTATGGCGCAGAGCAGGGGGCAGCCATGGTGCGGGTTCACGATGCAGAATCCCACCTTCAGGCCCTGAAAGTCTGGAATGCACTGAAAGAATAGATTACATCCTGGACAGGATTTTTGTTTTTTCCTCAACGTGGCTACAGCTTTTCCCAAGGAAAAATTCAGGAAAAATCAAACCTTGATTAAAGATTTTCCCCGGTTTTTTCACGGTTGTGTCGGCGTGGGCAGGTAAGGTGAGGGCATGAAAAGACACACCTTCGTATTAGGCGCTCTCGCCGCAACCGCACTGACCACCGCACTTGCCGCCCCCATGATCAGCCCCCAGCGCATCATCGTCAACCCCGTTCCCACGGAATTGAAAGTGGATGTCTGGACTGACAAGACTGGCACCGATCCTGACTACCGCCCTGGCGACCAGATCAAGATCTACACCAAAGTCACCCAGGATGCCTACGTGTACCTGTTCAACGTGGACCCCACCGGTCACGTGGACCTGATCCTGCCCAACAAGTACGCCGGTGGTGCCAACTTCATCAAAGCCAACGTCACCAAAGTGTTCCCTGATGCCAACGACGGCTTCACCTTCGACATTGCTGCTCCTTACGGCCGCAACAAGGTGCTGGCCCTGGCCAGCAAGACCGCCCTGGACCTCAACACCCTTGCCAAGTTTGAATCCCAGCAGAGCTTTGCCGATGTGAGCGCCACCGGCCAGAAACAACTGGCCCAGAAACTCTCCATCATCGTCAAACCCCTCCCTCAGGACAAGTGGATCACCGATACTGCGTTCTACGACGTGGTGAAGTAAGTCCTCTAAAACTTAACCCCCAGAGAAACCCCGGTATAGGGGTTTCTCTTTTTGGTGTGGTTTTGAAGGTCTGTGGAAAAAGCAAAACCTTCGGCTGACTGCTGATCCCTGACCGCTGATATACAATCCTTGTGTATGCAGTATTCCAACGCCGCCCGAACTGCTTTTCAGCATGCCCGTGAAGAAGCCCATGCCCTCGGGCATTATGAAGTCCTGATGGAACACCTGCTGCTGGGATTGCTGCGGGAAAAATACCCCTTCCAGACCCTGCTCACCGATTATGGCTTCACCCTGGACATCCTGCGCAAACGCCTGACCCGCATTTTCCCACCTGCCACGAAGCGGGACCAGGCCTCCATCAGCATGTCCAGTGGGGTGCGTGAGGTCATGGAAACCGCTTCGGTGGTGGCAAAAGAACTGAACAGTCCTGACATCCTGCCCGAACACCTGTTGATCAGCGCACTGGAAGCCCTGCACAACCGCCCCATCTTTGACGGCCTCAACGATGAGGGGCTGCGTGCTGCCATCCGCTACCATTACTCAGCAGAGAAAGTGGCTCCGGTGCTGTCCAACCAGCCTCTGGGAAAAGTGGTGCTCTCCGGGCTGGAGTTCCATGGGCGGCATGGCGTTTACCAGGAAGAAACCCGACTGGGAGCACGGTTTGTGGTGGATGCAGAGCTCGGCTTCGATTACGCTGGCATTCCCGACCATGTTGATTCCACCATCGACTATGAAAAGGTCTACCGCACCGTGCAGGACGAGGTGACGGCCAAAAGCTACTACCTGATCGAGGTGCTGGCCAACAGCATTGCAGACCGCCTGATGATGGAGCAGCCCAAATTGCAGAAACTGCTGATCCGGGTGCACAAACCCCACGCCCCGCTTCCTGGCGTCTTCCGTGACGTGTATGCAGAAGTGGAGCGCAGAAGATGAGCCTTGCATTGATTGCTCTGGGAGGCAACCTGGGAGATGTGGTCTCCAACTTCCAGTTTGCCCTGGACTGGCTGGACGAACTGGGCACCGTGCAGGGCAAATCCAGTTTGTACCGCACGGTGCCTGTGGGTGTGACAGACGCCCAGGAAGATTACCTGAATGCTGTGGTTTCCCTGGAAACCACCCTCTCTGCAGAAGAACTGCTGGAAGAACTCCTCAGCATTGAACACGCCAGAGGCCGGGAGCGTTTCATCAAGAACGGTGCCCGCACCCTGGATCTGGATTTGCTGGCCTATGGAGATCTGGTCTTGCAAACCGAACAGCTGACTTTGCCCCACCCCCGCATGTGGGAACGGGCTTTTGTGCTCAAACCCCTGCATGACATCCTGCCCGACTGGGTGCACCCTGTGCACAAACAGGCCGTCTGGGAAGCCGTTGCAGGTCTGGAACTGGAAGGCATAGAACTGGAAGCCGAAGTCTGGTGACCTTCAGCCCTCCAAAACAAATCCTCCCCTGATGGCAGGGGAGGAAAGCGCAGCGTGAGCAAGCGAGGTGGGTTGGAAATCAGATCACAAACTCGCCCTGACGCATCACCGGTTCACGGCTGCCATCGGGCAGGATGCCGTCCACATCCATGTCGTCGCTGCCGACCATGAAGTCCACGTGGATCAGGCTTTCGTTGCCGCCACGGGCCTTGAATTCCTCGGTGGTGAGGTCCACGCCGCCGTGCATGTTGTGGCGGTAGGCGCTGCCCAGCGCAATGTGGCACACGGCGTTTTCGTCATACAGGGTATTGTAGAAGAAGATGCCAGAACGGTTGATGGGGCTGGAGGTGGGCACCAGGGCCACTTCTCCCAGGCGGGATGCACCTTCATCGGTGGCCAGCAGTTTTCTGAGGGCATCTTCCCCCTGTTCGGCCTTGAAGTCCACCACTTTGCCGTCTTTGAAGGTGATTTCAAAGCCGTCCATCAATTGCCCCATGTAGGTGAGGGGTTTGGTGCTCTTGACCACCCCATCCACTTTGTCACGGTGGGGGAGGGTGAACACCTCTTCGGTGGGGATGTTGGCACAGAAGGGATCACCGGCGCGGTTGGGGTTCTGGGCACTCTCCCAGTAATGGCCTTCTGGCAGGCCCACCGTCAGGTCGGTGGCTGCGCTCTTGAAGTGCAGGGCAGTGTAGTTCTTGCTGTTCAGGGTTCTGGCGCGGTGGTCCAGGGCCTTGATGTGCTCTTTCCAGGCGTCCAGACCGTTGGGCAGGTCTGAGCGGGTGGCCGCAAAGATGGCATCCCACAGCTTGTCCTGGCGCTCCTCTTCAGGGGCATCCGGGAAAACAGAATTGGCCCAGCTTGCGATGGGTGCGCTGATCAGGGTCCAGCTGAAAGCATTGACCTGCACCATCTCCAGGTAAGGTTTGCGGGACTTGCTGAAGGCCAGATTGTACTTGCTGACTTTTTCAGGGTCCTGGCCTTTGAGCAGGCTGGGATCGGTGGCCCGGATGGCCAGGATGGGATCTCCAGCCTGGGCGTATTCCAGTTGCACGCTCATGGGCAGGCTGGACACTTCATCGAAGTTGTCGGCGGTGGAGTGCTGGAAACGGCTGAGCTGCACAGCGTCATCGGTCCACATCACATCGACCAGACGGGCTCCGGCTTTGTAGGCTTCTTCGACCACCAGACGGGCCAGGGGGGCAGTGTCCACGGGGCTGAGGACCAGCAGGCGCTGTCCTTGTTTCAGGCCGATGCCGATTTTCACGGCAATCTCGGCGTAATTGCGCAATTTGTCCTCAAAGGTCAACATACGCCCACAGTTTAACCTGCCTAGAGGACTGCTCGAATATAGGCCATTTAGCAGATTTGACCTGGGTTCAAGAAGAAACAGCCTGTGGTTTTGCAGTTTTTGGTTTGCAGCATGGGCATTCTTTTGATTTCTTTCAGGTCAAAGGTGGCTGGTCAATTGAAATCCCAGAACTGCAGGTTGCTGACCGGCTCGCCTCTGCGCAGGAAGGGCACATTCAATCCCAGCACGCGGTAATTGCCTTTGACCGCAGCCCGCACCAGGGAACGCAACGGAACGTCGTCTCCATAGAGGGTGCGGGCAAACTGGATTTCTTCCAGAATGTTCAGGGTTTTTCCGCTTCCGGTGCTGTCCGTTCCAAGGCCAATCTCCACACCATGCTGGGCAAAGAGGGGCCAGTTGAACACCCCACACTCCAGGGCCCGGTTGCTTCTGGGACAGGTCACCACCGGGCATCCCGCTGCTGCAATCAGGCGAATGTCCGATGCATTGACGTTCACCACATGAATCAGGGTGGGCCGGAATTTCAGCACATCCAGCAATTGCAGGTGTTCCACAATGGTGGGTCCGCTGGCATGTCCCAGAATGTCTGCACTTTTCTGACCAGACCAGCCTTCCACAGCACGGGCCAGATCTCCGGTGCCTGAGGTGTGAAATTCCAGTTCGCTGGGGTGTTCTGCAACATGAATTTGCATGGGAAAGCCTTCTGAATCTGCAAATTGACACAGCAGTTTCATCAGCTTGCCTGAAACCGTGTGTGGGGTGTGGGGACTCAGGCCCACCTTCATGCCCCCTGAGTGTTCCAGCTTGCGCCATTTCCTCAGGCGTTCCACAGTCGCGTGAAAGATGCCTTCTGCATGCTCTGGATTCACTCCGATGACTTCCCAGTAAGCCACACCCTGAGCCGTTTCATGTTGCAGCAGGCTTTCCATCACCTGCTCATCGGTCACAATGTCTCCGACTTTGCGTGAAGTCTGGGAAAGACCATGCAGGGCTGCCTCCAGGTTGCGCCCACCGTTTCTGGAAAAAGAGATGACCTCCGGAATCCAGGCTGGATAGGGCTTCTCAATGTATGGCATGCGACTCAGGTCCAGGTGGGTGTGGGCATTTGCGGGTTCTGGCGCAATCACGGCATGGTGCCCGGAAAACACCGCCTGGGGATACATCCGTTGCAACTCTTCAGGGGTTCCCGTTGCCACGATCAATTCGTCAGAGAGCACGATGGCCCCATTGTTGCGGGGGGTGCCCATCCCCGAATACAGCACATCAGAGGTGTACAGCCTGAGTTGCATCAGGGGTTCTCCTGAACCGCCTGCCAGGCCCACTGGATCAGGCTGGGGGCAATGCTGCGCCCGGTGAGGAATTTCAGCTGGTGGCTGAGCCTCAGGACCTCCAGTTGAGTGCTGTCCCACATGTGCGCCCCGTCCTGTGCAATGGTCTGGGCGTACACACCTGAAATGTCCATCACCTGATGGTAGGGCTGGAAGCGCAGTTTCCCCACATCTTCAGTGATGATCAGCAAATCCTGCTGCTCCATGAAAGAGGCAAAACTGTAACCACCCACCACCAGAGGATATTTTTCAATGCCTGCGGGCACCACCTTCAGCAGTTCTTCGGACTCTGACATGCTCTTGGCGGCCAGCATCACCGAGACAAACCCCAGGCGGGCCAGTTGCAGGGCCACCCTGGCCCTGAAGTTCCCGCCAATCACCATCAATCTGGCCCCTGCAGAACGGTAACCGCTGTTTTCCATCCACTGAAAGAGGCTGTCTTCCAGGGTGTGGGTGGCATCAAATCCACCTCCCAGACTGCTGAGGGTGTCGATGCGGCCCACATGACGGGCTTCCACACCCACCCGCGCACAGTAAGGGAAGTAAGATTCACTGAATTCCTCACTGATCAGGCCACCCGCATAACCCAGGGTGGACAGGCTTTGCAGGACACTGCTGGGATGGGTCTGGGGCAGGGTGTGGGGCACCAGTTGCAGGTGACTTTCTTCAAAGACACGCCTGAGCACTTCGGAAAGCTCAGCAGGGTGGGGGCCAATCAGGGCAACAGGCTTCATTTGCATTTACTTTATCAGGGATTTCCGCTCTTTTTGCTGGGTTTTCTTTGTTTTTGCAGGAGGCGCATCAAACGCTGAAAAGGGCCAGCTGGCCCCTTTCAGCGGGGTGAGCATCAGAGCACGTCTTCAGCCGTGCCACGCATCTTGAGGTTGATGCGGCGTTTTCTGGCCTGCAGCATTTTGCGCACCATGGGGGCCAGTGGGCTGAGGTCCAGTTCGTAGGCTGGATACCACAGTTTGAAACCCCCAAAATTCTCTTTCATTTTGTAAACCCCAAAGGAATGCTTGTCTTCGGCCAGTTTGGCCGGTATGCCCCAGAAGTCAAAAAACTCATAACCACGGTGTTTGGCGTCCAGCATGGCATTCCAGTAAAAGGCAGTGGGGGCTTTGACATCTTTGTAGGGCTCGCCTTCGGGGGTCAGGCGGTCATCCCGGATGGAGCCTCCATACAGGTAATAGGTGCCTTTGCCCACCGCCACAAAGAAACCTCCTGCCAGGGCTTTTCCTTCATGGCGGGCAAGCACGACATAAGCCTCACTGTGCTTGCCCTGCATGCTTTGCAGCATGGTGGTGTAGTACTTTTTGGGGTATTGCCCCAGCTTGGCCCGCTGGTTGGTGGCCTCAAAAATCTCCCAGAACGCATCAAAATCATCGTCCCGTCCAGCCACTGTGCCCAGTTTCTGGGCGGTCTTGACGTTTCTGCGGGCCATCTGGTGCAGGTTTTTCAGCAGTTCATCTTCGCTGAGGCGCAAGTCCACAGCGATGGTGTGCTCGGGTTGCTCCACCTTGCCTCTTTTCCAGATGCCCAGGCTTTCTGGGATCACGGCGACCTGTGGATCGGTGCTGGGAATGGGCTTGGGGGGTTCAATTTTGATGCTCAGATCGGTGGGTCTGGCAAAGCTGCGAATGGCCTTTGGAAGGTCCAGCAGGTCATCGGGGTTTTCAAACACCGGACCACGTGGCACATACAGCAAACTGAAACCTGCCACCAGAGGCTTTCTGAGCAACTGGATGGCCCCCACGGTTTTGCCTTGCTTCTCAATCAAAAAACGGTGGGCTTCTTGCCCCAGGGATTTGCGGGCCTCACCAAAACCCCAGGTTTGCAGGGGGCTGGTGTAGGGGAGGGTGGCAACCACCTCGTCATAGGCATCTCGGGAAGGAGCTTCAATCAAACGCAAACTGGACACGACCCAGAGTGTAGCAAAGCCGGGTGAGAGAAGCCAAAGGTTCAGGACGAGGTGTTTTTGTGTGCTCTGATTGTGCTTTTTTCTGGTGCTGCTCTGGGAGCACAGAAGAATTTGGGTGCCCTGCTGCCTTCTTGATCGGGCAGAGCATCCATTTGGTGCCAAAACTGCTTTCCAAGCTCATCTTTCTTTGATAAGGTGAGGTGAAATGAAAAAACATCTGATCACATTGACGCTGGCCTTGGCAGGTTTTGGCTTCGCTCAGGACGCCGCTCCCACCCCCGCACCTGAAACCCCAGCAGCACCCACTGTGGAAATCCCCAAAGACCCCAATGCAGTGGCTGCCACCTATGGTGATCAGGAATTGACCCTGGCAGAATTTGAAAACGAGTATCAGGCTTATGCAGGCCGTTTGCTCAACCAGCAGGGCATGGCTGCCACCCCTGAAAATTTCAGATACTTTGATGCCTACCGTGAACAGATCCTGCAAGATGTGGTGCAGCAAATTGTGGCTGCCGACCTCGCCAACCAGATGGGTTACGGTGCAGACCCTGCAATTGTGGATGCCCAGATCCAGCAAATCAAAGCAGGTTTCCAGGATGAGGCTGCTTACCAGCAGGCCGTCAAGGATGCTGGCATCCGCGACGAAGACTTCCTGAAAGAACTGATCGCCCGTGATCTTTCCACCCAGAACTGGATCAGAAGCCTGTCTGAGCGGGCAGAGATTTCTGACAATGCCCTGATGTTCCTGTACACCCTGGACAAAGCCAAATTCAACCGCTCTGCCCAGGCCTGTGTGCGCCACATCCTGGTGCAAACCCCTGAAATTGCAGCCACCACCAAAGACCGTCTGGACAAAGGCGAAGATTTTGCTGCAGTGGCCAAAGAAGTTTCCCAGGACCCTGGCAGCGCTGCTCAGGGCGGAGACCTGGGCTGCTTTGCCAAAGGTGAAACCGTTCCCGAGTTTGACAAGGCTTCCTTCGAGGGACCCATTGGACAGCTGCAACAGGTGACCACCCAGTTCGGAACCCACCTGCTGGTGGTGGACAAGCGCACCGACGCAGGTGTGGTGCCTTTTGAAGAAGCCAAAACCGAACTGGCTGCCAGCTTGAAAGACCGTGCAGCATACAAAATCATGCAGTCCCAGCTTGCCAAGGTGGAAGTGGACCTGAATGAAGATGTGGTCCATGTGGACGCTCCTGCTCCTGCTGAAACCGATCCTTCCGTGGCTCCTGCCACCGATGATGGCATGGGAGACATGGACATGGGCGAAGACATGGACATGGGCGAAGACATGGACATGGGTGAAGAAGAAACCCCTCCTGCTCCCTGAACGTCTGGGATCTTTTGGATGCCTGGAAGCGTAACAGAGGGTAGAGGTGCAAGATGAAGAAAACCATGGTTGCTTTTGCAGTGGTGGCTCTGGCCCTGGTCGGCTGCCGCAGTGAAACCCAGAACCAATTGAGGCGCCAGGTGCTGGATTTTGCCAACACCAAGCAGTACATCACCCTGTACAGCTATGACGGCAAGGAGATTTTCAATGGCGTGGTGGATGGCAAAGTCACCCGTGCAGAGATTGAACAGAGCAGTGGCAGTTATGTGTACTGGTTTGATGAAAAAGGCCGTTACCACCAGACCACCATGCCTTATCTGGTGTCCACCTATGACCGCAAGCAGCAATAATCTGTTCTGCAAACGGGTTTGAAGGATTGAGGACCAAACAGCATCCAAAGAAGTGCTAACATGGCTGGGCAGAAGCAATTTTGCCCAGCCATCTTTTTGCCCCATCTCTTCTTGATGGTGGCTTTGTTTACCACTGAGATCTTATGGCCAGAACTGTCAATCCCAGAGCCGAAAAACAGAGACGCACCCACATCATCCAGGCGGCGTACCATGCCATTTACCAGCGCGGGTATGCCAGCGTGACCCTGGCAGACATTGCCCAGCAAGCCGGGGTGGCCAAGGGCACCCTGGTGTATTACTTTGGCAGCAAGGAAGTGCTGTTCAAAGAGGTGCTGCAGCGTTTTGTGCGCACCATCACGGTGGCCACCACCCGTGCTGTCCGGCAGCAGGACAGCACAGAGGACCGCCTGAGGGTGTTTGTGGAAAACCAGTTTTATGGGCTGCTGAACACCCGCAGGTTTTACACGGTGTACCTGGATTTTCTTTCTGCCAGCACCAAAGTGTATGAGCTGCGCCTGCTGACCCAGTTGCTCTTTGACAACACCGACATGCTCAAGGTGGGCATTGCCCGCACCCCAGAGCAGGCCAAATTGATGCGAGCAGTGCTGGACGGTCTGGCCATTCAGTTCCTGTTTGACGATCAGGCGGACCTGACCCAGTACCGGGAAGAGTGCATTCGGGCCATGCAGGCCATCTTGACCCTGAACTGAAAGCAGGGTTGGGTCCCTTGTGTGCAGGAGTTGTGTGTGGGTCAGTTGTGTACAGGTCAGTTGTGTACAGGTCAGTTGTGTACAGGGACCTCTGTCCCTGTGGAGGGCTTGCAGTCTTTCGTACAGTCTGAATGTGGGATCCTGTGTTGCTTAAAGGATGGAATGGCAGATTCCATTCTGATGGTGTAGCCTGAGAACGCGAGCAGGCTGACATTCGGTATTGCACCAGGCTTTTTGATGCATGGGCATTTCTGGAGACAGGAAAGCCAGCAGGACAGGTGCACTGCATCTGTTTTTGCAGGAGTCAATAGGAGGACATATGAACCGTTTTGCTGTACACATCACGATTTTCACGTTGCTGCTGGTGGGGGGTGGGTATGTTGCCTATCAGTCTGGCGTGCGTGACAGTGGACATGCTGTGGAAGCCAGCCACGATGAAAAAGGACTTCCCAGCCCTGAAGAAGCCCAGGATTCTTCTGAGGCAGGCACCACCGTCAAGCATGATGAAACTGCTTCTGAAGATCCCGGCAAGGAAAGCGATACCGAAGGCCATGCTGAGGCAGACCAGCCCCAGGATCAGGCCGCCGACAACGCCACCAACGACCAGTCCAAACCCGACACGGCTCCTGCAGAAACCGTGGGCACCCAGGAAGATGATCCTGAGCGCCAGACCCCTGGCACCCCTGCCAGCGGAGATGTCATCAACAACACGGGCAACAACCCTGAGAGCAACGGTGGTGCTGCAACCCAGGCCAGCGGAGATGCCACCAAAGGCAAAGAGGTCTTCAACAACTGCGCAGGTTGCCACGGAGCCAATGCCGAGGGTGGATTTGGTCCCAAACTGGCAGGTGTGGTGGGCAAGTGGAGCCTGGAAGGGTTCAAAACGGCTTTGCGTGAGGGGAAAACCCCTGAAGGCAAGACCCTCAATGCACCCATGCCAAAGTTTCCTGCCAGCCAGGTCAGCGACGAACAGGTGGCAGACCTGCATGCTTTCCTGAGCACCCTGCAGTAAATCCGGTCTGAAGCCCTTCCTCCCCGCGAGAAGCGGGGTTTTTTGCTCATGGGTCACATTTGTGAGCATGCTAACGTGAACACTGATGACATCATCGAACCAGCTGGAACTGAAAGCCTCCGGGCTTTATAAATCTTACGGAAAACGAACTGTGGTGGGCGGAGTGGACCTCAACATCAAACGGGGCGAGATTGTTGCTTTGTTTGGTCCCAACGGTGCAGGCAAAACCACCACTTTTTACATGATGGTGGGTTTTGTGCGTCCCAATGGAGGCCGGATCACCCTGAAGGGGGAGGACATCACCAGTCTGGCCATGCACCACCGTGCCAAGAAAGGTCTGGGGTACTTGCCCCAGGAGCCCAGTGCTTTCAGGAAAATGACGGCCAGAGACAACCTGCTGGCCATTCTGGAATTTCAGGATTTGTCCCGTCAGGATCAGGAAAACCGGGCTGATGCCCTGCTGGAAGAATTTGGCCTCACCAAACTGGCCTCTTCTTACGCTTACCAGCTTTCTGGAGGAGAGCGCCGCCGTCTGGAGATTGCCCGTGCCCTGACCACCGACCCGGATTTCATTTTGCTGGATGAGCCTTTTACCGGTGTGGATCCCAAGTCGGTGGCAGAAATCCAGCGTCTGGTCAAAGAACTGCGGGAAAGGCGAGGGCTGGGTGTGTTCATCACCGACCATGCTGTGCGTGAAACCATGGCCCTGTGTGACCGGGTTTACCTGATGTACGACGGTCAGGTGAGGTTCCAGGGAACCCCCGAGGAATTTGCCCGCGATGACAGTGCCCGCAGGCATTATCTGGGTGAGAACTTCGAACTCTAAGAGGAGGACAAAATGCTCTGGGTGCTCCTCGTTTTTGTGGTGTTGCTTGCCGGTCTGATTGCCTACGTTGCAGACAACGTGGCCAGACGGGTGGGGCGGCGTCACATCCGTCTTTTTGGATTGCGTCCCAAAACCACCGCCCTGATTTACGCTGTGGCCACCGGCATGGGAATCAGTTTTCTCAGCATGCTGGGTTTTGCCCTGATCAACCAGCAGGCCATCATCACCATCAGCAAGGCTGAGCAGTACCGCAAGGAATTGCAGCAGTTGCAAACCCAGATTGCTCCGCTCAGAAAAAACAAACTGGAGCTGGAAGCTGCCCTCAAAGACACCCAGGACAATGTGGTGCGCCTCAGCAATGAACGCGGCGAGGCCCTCAAAGCCCGGGATGGCCTGAAGAAGGAATCCGATGCCCTCAAAGGTGAGGTCAGCGAACTCAAAGAATACCGGGTGGCCCTGGAGGCCCAGAACCAGAAGCTGAATTCCCGTGCAGATGCCCTTTTTCAGCAGGGACAGCAACTTGAGCAGAGCATTCGGGAACTGGAAATCAAGAGCACCAATTTGGAAGCCCAGAACAAGAAACTGCGCAGCAATTACGAAAAACTGGTGGGTGACCTGACCACAGAGCGCCAGCAGTACCAGAAAATTCAGGGACAGTACCAGCAAGCGGTCAGCCAGTATCAGGCTGCCCAGTTGCAGGTCAAGCAGATCAGCCCCACCATTGAAGCCCTCAAAGGCGAACAGCGCAACCTGAAAAAAGAGAACGATTCCCTCAAGAAAGCCCGGCAAGCCGCCCAGGGTGAGGTGAGCGGGTTGCAGTACCTGAGGGCCCAACTGATCAAGGAATCCGAGGACCTCAAGAAAGACAACAACCAGTTGCGGGCTTCCCTGAAACAGATGACCCAGGAAATTGCTTCCCTGAAAGCCGAGTCTTCTGACCTGAAAGTCAGCCTGGACCAGCAGCGCACCGAACTGGAAGCCAGACGCACCCAGGATGCCATTTTTGAGAAGGGCGACCTGGTGTTTCAGGGGGTTTATCAGGCCACAGAAGGCAAGGATGCCCTGGACCGGGCCATCCGGCAGGCCGAACTGAAAGCCATTTCCAAAGGGGCCAGAGGCAAACCAGACGCTTTGCTGGTGGGAGAAGATCAGGTGTCCGATCTTTCCCAGAACCTGCGTGGCATTTCTGGAGAGGTGCTGGTGGTGATTCGGGCCACCAACAACCAGATCAAGGGTTTTCCGGTCAGCGCAGAAATGCAGGTGCTGGAAAACAAAGTGCTGTATGCCAGCGAGCAGCCCATCCGTTCCCGTTTGATCAATGTGGGTCCCACAGGGGTCAAAACCAACCGTGAACTCACCCAGTTTTTGCAAACCCTGGCCCTGGACACCATCAAAGCCTTGCAAGATCAGGGAATTCCGCTGGAAAACCTTCCAGGGGGTTTGACCACTGCGGACACCGTCAACATGGTCAACAGCCTGAAAACCCTGAAGGGAAGTGTGCTGGTCGGCATGGTTTCCCGTTCCGATGTGAAGCCAGGCAGCAAAGTGACCCTTTACCCCAGAATTTTGCGCTGACCCATCCAGAAAAGCTGGGCAACAAAACCAACAAAGAAAAGCTCTGGACTTGTGCCAGAGCTCTTTTTCTCGGGATTGCCAGTGTTTCAGGTTTGTCAGGATTAAAAGAAAGATCCCAGACGGAAGTGCCATTTGCCTGTGGGATTGACAGGACTGAAACCATAATCCAGACGGATGGCGGGCAGCAGGAAACTGGAGGTTCCCAGGTTGATCTGTACCCCCAGGCCGTAACCCCAGTTGAGTTTGAATTCGTTGGATTTGGTCCAGGCATCGCCCACATCCACGAAAGCCACGCCGTACAGGCCCTGAGAAAACGCAGTGGAAATGCCAGTGTTGTACCTCAACTCGGTGCCTGCGGTGAAGTAGTTGCTGCCTGTGAAGGCCCTGCTGTCGTAGCCTCTGAGGGTGTAGCGGTCTGAAGGTTCGCTGCCCCCCACGATGAAGGTGCGGGATTCCGGAGCACTTCCCAGAATGGTTCCAGCATTGGCCCTGAGGGCCACAGCAAATTGATCCGAGCCGTTTTCCAGTTTGTCTCCAAAACCAAAATAGGTGCGTGCCCCTCCGGTCAGTTGCCACCAGTTCAGGCGGTTGCTGCCCACATAACCGAAACCATAAGAGGCTCCCAGATTGGCCCTGAATCCTGAGCCAGGAAATTCAGGCAGGTTGACATTGTCGTAGCTCAGGCTGCTGTAGATCTGGCTGTTCTGTCCATTTGGAGGAAAGCTGGCCAGCAGGTCCGGGTCGTTGTCTGGAAGGCCAGCTTCTCCTGTGGCCCGTCTTTCCAGGTAAGTCTGGGTCCACTCCATGCTGTATCCCAGAGAAACCCGCAGGTCGGGTGTGAGGGGACGGCCCACATTGACACTGAAGCCTGTTGCCCGTTCAGAGTACTGCCTGCCGGTGTCTTCTTTGTCGGTGCTGTTGGGAACGGGTTTCTTGATGGACAGATTGGGGGTCACCGTGGTGTACACAGAAACCGAAGCACTGGTGGGGGTGGTGGCAAAATCCAGGAAATCAAAATCCAGCCAGGGAATGGAGTAACTGAGCTGGGCATTGAGGGGTTGGTTGGCTTCATTGAGGGTGGCGCTGACCTGGGCACTGGCACTGTGTCCAGTCCCGAAGAAGTTGTTGTCTTCATAGGCCACGCTGCCACTCCAGCCTCCACCCAGGCTGTTGTATTCAATGGCTGGACTGAAATAGCGGTTGCTGTTTTCTGTCAGTTTCAGCACGAAGATGGCACTGTTGGGGTCTTCAGGATTGACTTTGGTCAGCACTTCAGGAGGACTGACATACCCTGTGCGAATCAGTTTTTCCAGGCTCTTGTTGAAGATGTCTTTGTTGAAAGCACTGCCTGCAGGAGGAAGCTCACGCAGCACCAGACGCTCCTGGCTGCGGTGTTCCCCTTTCCATTCCAGTTCATATCCTGCGATTTTCAATTCACGCAGGTTGAAAGTGAGGGTGGTGCCATCAAAATCGATGGGGTTGGGCTGGGTGACCAGCTCAAAACCCTTTTCCCGGTAGGCCCGTTGCATGGCCAGGTAGTCGTTCTGGGCAAGCTCCAGGTTGAACAGGTCGCCTGTGTGAAGGCGCAACAGGGGCCGCAATTCCTCTTCGGTGAGGGCGGTTTCGTTGTTGATGACGATTTTTTCAATTTTTCCAGTGGCCTGGTCTTCCAGTTTGAAGCTGACATTGACCACGGTTGGGTTCTGGGCACTGGGGGTGTATTGCACGCTGATGTATTTGCCAAGTCGGTTTCCCTGCACCCTGACATCGTCCAGCAGTTTGTTGGTGTTCAGGAAATCACCAGGTTTGCTGCTGAGCTCCACCCCTTCGCCCAGGCTGCTGGTGTCAATGTTGCCAATTTTCAGTTCCCGAATGGGGATGGTCAGCACATTGGAGACCAGTTCAACGCCAGTGGGGCTGGGTCCGCTGCCCTGGTAGCCTTTGCGAGAATACAGGTTGGCAATGTTTTGCATGGCCTGCTGGTAGGCAGTCAGGGTGAAGGTCTTGGCTTGCACCAGGGGGGCCACAGCTTGTTGCAGTTCTTCTTCGGTCACCAGGGTGTTTCCAGAGAATTTGACACTGTCCAGAGGAGCTGTTTCATCAATGGTGTAGGTGAGAATGACCTCATCACCATCTGCGATGAGGTCTGTTTGCACTTTGGGTGAAAACGGCAGTCCTGCCTGTTTGTATCCATCGGCAAGAATCTGTCTGGATTGATCCACACGCAGGGTGTTAAGGGTGGTGCCAGCCGCAATGTTCAGTCGGTTTTCCAGCAACGCACGAATCTGGCTTTCCTGAACAGCAGTGTTGCCTTTGATTTCGACTTTGCTGATGGTGGGATTGGGCACCACCTGCACCAGCAGAATGGTCTGTCCGTTTTCCTCGATCAGGCTGGCTTCAACACTCTTGAAAAACCCCAGCCCTTCCACTGCAAGTTCTGCCAGTTTGGGATCCACTTTGCTGATGGGATCTCCAACCATGAAAGGCAATTCAATTTTGATCAGGCTGGTGAGCAGATCGTCTGCCCCTTGAACACGAATTTCACTGATGGTTCCCTGCTGTTGCGCCAGTGCGGGAACACTGAGCAAGGCCAGAGTGAGTGCCAGTCGTTTGCGCATGCTTCCTCCGTATGTCTCTATCTACTATTCCTTAATAGTGTAGTGAGAAGCGTGAATGGTGGGGCCAGAAGGGTGAGAGGGGCACTTCACAAAGGCTTAACCACCCGTGAAGATGAAAGACAGCTTGTTGGTGGGGTGGGCATTGCAGAAAACAAAACCATTCCTTTTGAAGGATATAGGTTTTTGCATGAAAATCATCAGCCCTGTTGCTGAAAGGCCAGGAAATTCCCCATGCAGTTGCATGAAGTGGGACTTGACAGCTGGTGTAGACTACCGGTATGGACCGATCCCACCTGTTTTCATCTTTCCAGGAAAGGGGCATGGCGCAGCAAGGTGGAACACGCTGTGGTCAGGAGGTGCAAATTGCAATTGCCTGTTTTGTTGCAGGACATTGAACGTTGTGCCAGGGCTGTGGACCGTGACCCTGCAAGTGTGCGTCTGATTGCTGTCAGCAAAGGCCAGCCTGTGGCTGAAATCCGAGACAAAGTGCTGAAGTTTGGACACCATGTTCTGGCAGAAAACCGGGGTCAGGAACTGCGGGACAAACTCAGGGAACTCCCTGATCCCCAGCTGGAATGGCATTTCATTGGTCCGATCCAGAGCAACAAGATCAAATACCTTTCCCAGGTGCACATGATTCACACCCTGGAGGATGCCAGTCAGGCCACCGAACTGGCCAGACATGCTGCAAAATGGGGAAGGGCACCCAAATTGCTCATTCAGGTGCATAATGGTGAGGTGCAAAAGCACGGCTGTCCTCCCGCTGAAGTCCCGGCATTGCTGAAGACCACACGGGAACTGGGTCTGGACGTGGAAGGCCTGATGGTGATGGCCCCGTACGACCAGCCTGAAGCGGCCAGACAGGTGTTTCGCCAGGTTGCAGACCTCAACGCCAAACTGGGCCTCAGGGAACTGAGCATGGGCATGAGTGACGATTATCCCCACGCCATTGAGGCCGGTTCTACGCTCATCCGGATAGGGAGTGCCATTTTTCTATGAACATCACACCGTTCGACATTCGCAGTCAGGAATTTTCGGGTGCCGTCAGTGGCTACAACCGCCGGGAAGTCAAACAGTTTCTGGAGAACCTCTCGGGCGAATATGAACAGATGCTGGTGAACGCCAACGACCTGCAGACCCGCATCCAGCATCTGGAAGTGCAGCTGGGGCAGTTGCGTTCTGGGGAAGATGACCTGAAGCGTGCCGTGATTTCTGCAGGCCAGATTGCCCACCAGATGAAGGAAAATGCCCAGCGTGAGGCGGAAATCATCAAACGTGAAGCGGAAGCCATCCGTGAACAGGCCGAAAGGGATGCCCAGGCTTACCTGGACCAGGCCCGCAAGCGTGCCGATGAAATCCTCAGGGAGGCCAACCTGGAGCGGGACCGCATGTACTCTGAAGCCCACTCCAGGGTGCAGGAAATGCAGACCGGTCTGGAGCAGGTCAAGTCCGAAAAAGCCCAGTTTCTGGCCCAGTACCGGGCCATGCTGAAGGCCTTCCTGGAATTGAGTGCAAAACACCCAGAGTAACCCTTCTGGATTTCCGAGGGCTTGCTTTAAAGTGGCGCTTCGGGCGTCACTTTTTGTTGTGGGCATCGTTTTGGGTGCAGAGGTGTGGGCCTGCATCAAAAAGCATGCTTTCTGAAAAGCCCATTTGGCACGGATGAAAAGGATTTTCTTTGCTTGTGAAACAGGGGTTTCTCAATTGACGGATCAAAAAGGCAGTGTTAGTATGTCGGTGAACAAAGCAACCATCCCAGAAACTGCCACGAGGTTTTGCAACTGCCGTCAAAATCGTGTGGCCGCTTTGCTCACCTGAAGGAGGAGAAAGCATGAAAAAGTGGATGTCCATGATTGGAATCGCTTCATTGACCCTGGCCCTGGGTCAGGCTGCTGCTCAAGGTGTCACCCTGACGATTGCATGTGGAGCGGTCGGCCAGGAACTGGAAATGTGCAAAACAGGGGTGGCCGCATGGGCCAAAAAGACCGGCAACACCGTCAAGGTCTTTGAATCCCCCAACCTCACCAACGACCGTCTGGCCCTCTACCAGCAGCAACTCGCTGCCAAGAGCGACACCATCGATGTCTACCAGATTGACGTGGTCTGGCCTGGCATTCTCTACAACCACTTCGTCGACCTGAAAGGCAAAGTGCCTGCCAGCGAAATCGACGATCACTTCCCTGCCATCATCGATGCCAACACCGTGGGCAGCAAACTGGTGGCCATCCCCTGGTTCACCGATGCCGGTCTGCTGTATTACCGCACCGATCTGCTGCAGAAGTATGGCTACAAGTCTGCTCCCAAAACCTGGAGCGAACTGGCCACCATGGCCGTCAAGATCCAGAACGGTGAGAGAAAAGCCAACAAGAGCTTTCAGGGCTTTGTCTTCCAGGGCAAAGACTACGAAGGCCTCACCTGTGATGCCCTCGAGTGGATTTACTCTTATGGGGGTGGCACCATTGTCGACAAGAACGGCAAAGTGACCATCAACAATGTGTATGCCCGTCAAGCCCTGACACAGGCTGCCAGCTGGGTGAAGAAAATCGCTCCCGAAGGCGTGACCACCTACGCTGAAGAAGATGCCCGCGGCATCTTCCAGTCCGGCAACGCTGCTTTCATGCGCAACTGGCCCTACGCCTGGTCTCTCGGACAGGGCGAGGACAGCAAAGTCAAAGGCAAGATCGGTGTTGCTCCGCTGCCCAGAGGAGGCAACAACGGCAAGAATGCGGCAACGCTGGGTGGCTGGCAACTGGCGGTGTCCAGTTACAGCAAAAACCAGGCTGCTGCCATCGAACTGGTGCGCTACCTGGCGGGTCCCGAAGAGCAGAAGCGCCGTGCGATTGAGGCTTCTTACAACCCCACCATCAAGTCTCTTTACCAGGACAAAGACGTGCTGAAGGCCAACCCCTTCTTCGGCAGCCTGTACAACGTGTTCACCAGCGCTGTGGCCCGTCCTTCCGGCGTGACCGGACTGAAGTACAACCAGGTCTCCCAGGCCTTCTCCGGCGCTGTTCACAATGCCCTCACGGGCAAACAGACCCCTGCTGCCGTCCTGAAGCAACTGGAAAGCGACCTCAACCGCATCAAAGGTCGTGGCTGGTAATCCCAGAACGCGAATCAAAAAGGGGCCCTGCAAAGGGCTTCTTTTTGTTGCCTTTTTGTTTCAGGGTTTTGGTGTAAACAAAACACTTTTTCAGGTCTGATGGATCACGCCCCATAAGTTCTCAGGGCTTTCTGCACAGGGTCCATATGCATTGATCAATCTTGTGTATACAGTATACAAAGAGTTAGCATGGATGCATGACACGACCTCTGCTTGCCCACCTTCAGCAGGAAACAGAGACCCTGAAAGACACCGGGTATTACAAAAATGAACACCAGATCAAAAGCCCCCAGCGTGCCGACATCCAGTTGCAAGACGGACGCCACGTCCTGAACTTCTGTGCCAACAACTACCTGGGTCTGGCAGATGATGGGCGCATCATCGAGAAAGCCGCCCAGGCCCTCTCTGAGTACGGTTTTGGCATGGCCAGTGTGCGCTTCATCTGTGGTACCCAGACCATTCACAAAGACCTGGAACGGCGGGTCAGTGCTTTTCTGGGTACGGAAGACACCATCCTGTACACCAGTTGTTTTGATGCCAACGGCGGCCTCTTCGAGACCATCCTGTCCGAGCAGGACGCCGTCATCTCCGATGAACTGAACCACGCTTCCATCATTGACGGGGTCAGGCTTTGCAAGGCCAGACGTTTCAGGTACAAAAACAATGACATGCAGGATCTGGAGGCTCAGCTTCAGGCGGCAGAAGCTGCAGGAGCACGCTTCAAGCTGATTGCCACCGATGGGGTGTTCAGCATGGACGGCACCATTGCAAATTTGCAGGGCATCTGCGATCTGGCCGAAAAATACGATGCCTACGTGATGGTGGACGACAGCCACGCTGTGGGTTTCATCGGAGAAAATGGCCGGGGCACCCCCGAATTCTGCGGGGTGTCTGACCGCGTGGACATCTACACCGGGACTTTTGGCAAAGCCCTGGGAGGAGCCAGTGGCGGTTACACCTCTGGTCGCAAGGAAATTGTGGAATGGCTGCGCCAGCGTTCCAGACCCTACCTGTTCTCCAATTCGGTGGCCCCCAACATTGTGGCTGCCACCCTTGCCACCCTGGACATTCTGGAAACCGAAGGCAAAGCCCTGAGGGCCAAACTGCAGGCCAACAGCCAGCTTTTCCGCAAAGAGATGACTGCCCTGGGCTTTGATCTGGTTCCGGGAGAGCACCCCATCATTCCCGTGATGCTGGGAGACGCTGTGCTGGCAGGCAACATGGCAAAAGAGATGCTGGACCTGGGGGTGTATGTGGTGGGGTTCAGTTTCCCGGTGGTCCCCAGAGGAAAGGCCCGCATTCGCACCCAGATGAGTGCAGGCCATGAAACCGAACACATTGAGCGTGCTGTGAAAGCCTTTGAGCAGGCAGGCAAAAAGGTGGGTGCCATATGACATCTGCTATGAAAGCCCTGGCCAAACTGGAAGCAAAAGAAGGCATCTGGATGACCGAGGTGCAGAAGCCCGAGGTGGGTCCCAACGACCTCCTCATCCGCATCAGGAAATCCTCCATCTGTGGAACCGATGTGCACATCTACAAGTGGGACAGCTGGGCCCAGCAAACCATTCCAGTCCCCATGCATGTGGGCCATGAATACATGGGTGTGGTGGAGGAGATGGGTTCCGAGGTGCGCGGCTTTTCCATTGGAGACCGGGTTTCGGGTGAAGGACACATCACCTGCGGGCACTGCCGCAACTGCAGGGCAGGCAGACGTCACCTGTGCAGAAACACGCTGGGGGTTGGGGTCAACCGCCCTGGTTCTTTTGCGGAATACCTGGTGATTCCAGCCTTCAATGCCTTTAAGCTGCCAGACAACATCCCGGATGAAATCGCTTCGATTCTGGATCCCTTTGGCAACGCCGTGCACACTGCGCTTTCCTTCGATCTGGTTGGGGAAGATGTGCTGGTGACCGGAGCAGGCCCCATCGGCATCATGGCGGCTGCAGTGGCAAAACACGTGGGAGCCAGAAATGTGGTGATCACCGATGTCAACGATTACCGCCTGAACCTGGCCCGCAAATTTGGCGTCACCAGGGCCGTCAATGTGGCAAAAGAGAACCTGCAGGACATCATGCATGACCTGGACATGCACGAGGGCTTCGATGTGGGGCTGGAGATGAGTGGCAGTGGTCCAGCTTTCAACCAGATGCTCACCCACATGAATCATGGGGGCAAGGTGGCTTTGCTGGGCATTCCTGCCAGTGGCGTCACCATCGACTGGAACAATGTGATCTTCAAGGGCCTGGTGATCAAGGGCATCTATGGGCGCGAGATGTTCGAAACGTGGTACAAGATGGTGGCCATCTTGCAGAGCGGTCTGGATTTGACCCCCATCCTGACCCACCGTTTTTCCATTGATGATTATGAAAAAGGTTTTCAGACCATGATTTCCGGTCAGTCCGGGAAAGTCATTCTGGACTGGAATTGAAAATCACGTGTTTTTCCGGGCCCGACTTGTTCGGGCCTTTCTGATTTTGCCCAGATGAGTTGAAAATTTGAATCTGTAATGGTTTGTTCAAGCAATCAATTGTGAAAGCGCTTGCATGGGTGATATCGCAATGCTATAGTGTCATTGTTAACCTAAAAAACAAAGTTCGACCCCGGAGGTTGTGATGTTTCTCAAGTCCCGCGCCACCCAGCTTCTCACTGCCCTTTTATTGACCAGTGCAGCATCCGCTCAAGCCCAGGATGCTGTTCCTTACATGGACCCCAAACTGCCCGTGGAAGAACGGGTCAAAGACCTGCTCTCCAGAATGTCCCTGGAAGACAAGGTGGGCCAGATGACCCAGGCCGAACGGGGCAACATCAAAAACCTCGATGACATTGGGTTTTATGGTTTTGGTTCCATCCTCAGCGGTGGTGGGTCTGTTCCCGGAGACAACTCTCCTGAAGGCTGGGCCAACATGATCGACGCCTTCCAGAGAAAAGCCCTGGAAGCTCCGCTCAAAATCCCTATGCTGTACGGAATTGATGCTGTACACGGACACAACAACGTTTATGGGGCAACCATCTTCCCCCACAACATCGGACTGGGGGCCACCCGCGATCCAGAACTGGTCAAGAAGATCGGCGCAGCCACCGCAGCAGAAGTGTATGCCACCGGGATTCGCTGGACCTTCTCGCCCTGTGTGTGCATTGCCAGAGATGAACGCTGGGGCCGCACCTATGAATCCTTCGGGGAAGACCCAGAAATTGCCACCATGATGACCTCCGTCATTGAGGGCTATCAGGGAGACCTGGGCAAACCTGGAACCATTCTTGCCACCGCCAAGCACTATGTGGGCGATGGGGGCACAGCCCTGGACTCCAGCAACACCGGAAACTACAGTCTGGACCAGGGAGACACCCGCATCTCTGAAGAAGAACTGCGCAAGATTCACCTGCCCCCTTACAAGGCTGCCATTGAAAAAGGTGTGGGCAGCATCATGGCGTCTTTCTCCAGCTTCAACGGGGTGAAACTGCACGGCCACAAATACCTGCTGACCGATGTGCTGAAAAATGAACTGGGCTTCAAGGGCTTTGTGATTTCCGACTGGGCGGGCATCGACCAGATTTCCCCTGATCCTGCCAAAAACGTGCGAGAGGCCATCAACGCAGGCGTGGACATGGTGATGGAGCCCAACAACTACGTCCGTTTCACCGACACCCTCACAGCTGAAATCAAGGCAGGCAACATCCCCATGAGCCGCATTGATGACGCCGTGAGCCGCATCCTCACCCAGAAATTCAAACTGGGCCTCTTTGAGAACCCCTTCACAGACCGCTCTTACTTCAACCAGTTTGGCTCCCAGGAGCACCGCGATCTGGCCCGTCAGGCCGTGCGGGAATCCCTGGTGCTGCTGAAAAACGAGCAGGTGCTGCCCCTCAAGAAAGACACCGCCAGAATTCTGGTGGCAGGCAGCAACGCAGATGACATCGGCAACCAGTCGGGTGGCTGGACCATGACCTGGCAAGGCAGAAGCGGCGACATCATTCCCGGAACCACCATTTTGCAGGGCATCAAGAGCACCGTCAGTGCCAGCAGCAAGGTGGATTACGTGAAATGGCCTGAAGCCGACGAGGCCAAAGGCTACGATCTGGGCATCGTGGTGGTCGGTGAACGCCCCTACGCCGAAGGTCAGGGTGACAAGATGGACCTCAGCCTGGGAGACGGAGACCGCCGGGCCATCCAGAACGTCTGCGCTGCCATGAAGTGTGTGGTGGTGGTGGTGTCCGGTCGTCCCCAGATCCTCACCGATGACCTGCCCAAAATGAACGCTCTGGTTGCCGCATGGCTGCCCGGTTCTGAAGGCCAGGGCGTTGCAGATGTGCTGTTTGGAGATTTCAACTTCACCGGAAAACTGCCCATCAGCTGGCCCAGAAACATGGATCAATTGCCCATCAATGTGGGAGACAAGACCTACGATCCCCTGTTTGCTTATGGGTTTGGTTTGAAGTACTGAAAGACACACCAAAGAAAAGACCCCGAGAAATTCTCGGGGTCTTTTGTGTTCCGGTTCAGTTGTCTGCCACAAAAACCGGAACCACGGCCATCTCGTGCACGAGAGGGCGTTTGCGCGTGCCGAACTTCTGGGCACGCTGCAGGGCGGCTTCCCGCAGGGTGCGTTCCCAGCCCAGACGCATGTGGACCGGAAATGAACCCAGAAAGCTGCAAAGGAGGTCTTCCCAGATGGCTTGCTCCTGCCATTTCTGGTATCTGTTCCAGGCGGTGCGCGAGGTGATGCCAAAATCCTCGGGCATGTCTTGCCAGGGGAGAGCGGTGCTGAGGACATGCAAAATCGCCTCGAACACATGGCGGTCTCGCACGTTCAGCTTGGGGACGCCCAGGAGCATGGTGTCCCATTGTTCATCGGTGAGCCGATAGATACTGACTTCTTGCATGCGGTTCTCTCGCTTCTGACTTCTTCAGTCCTGGAAAGAAAGGCGGTCTGACGCGTACCTGTGGGGGAGGGGTGCGTTTTGAGAGAAAACTTTGACCTTGGACTGTTGCATGAGAGTAAAGCTCTGCAGGGGGCCTTGTCAATGAAAACCAGCAGGGGTTTTCCTGAGGATGTGTGTTATGGGCTGCAACGCTCGTTTTGTGGATACAATCCGGGCCCATCCCATTATTGTGCCACCTCAGGTGTCTGTGAAAATGTGATTAGACATCTTGCTGGGGACGCATTAAGGGTGCAAAAATATAAAATTGACTCCCATTAATATGCATTGATTTCACTTATTTGCTTGAAATTTGCCCATAATTGTGTCATATATATGAATATTCATGCGACCAGGCTGGTTGCCCCTGCCAGCGGTGCTGAAGGGAGTGACATGCCAGCAGTGTCTTTCACGCAACAGGCGTTCAATGAGGTGTATTCCACTCCCGATCAGGTGCGGGGACATTACCATGTCCTGATGGACCAGCTGTCCAAACTGGGAGAGCAGGAGTTTGAACGTCGGGCCAGCCTCAGTGACCTGAGCTTTCGCAACCAGGGCATCACATTCACGGTGTACGGAGATGCCCAGGGAACAGAACGGACCATCCCGTTTGACATGCTCCCCAGGATCATTCCGGCCCAGGAATGGCAAACCCTGGAACGGGGTCTGAAGCAACGGGTCAAGGCCATCAATTTGTTCCTGCAGGACCTGTATGGCTCCCAGCGCATCTTGAAAGACAGAAAAGTCCCATACGATCTGATCCATTCCAGCCCCAACTTCAGGCGCGAGATGTTCGGGATTCAGGTGCCTTATGGGGTTTACACCCATGTGGTCGGGTCGGACCTGATCCGGGATGAGCAGGGGAATTACCGCATTCTGGAAGACAACCTGCGCTGCCCCAGTGGGGTCAGTTATGTGCTGGCCAACCGCACCGCCATGACCCGCATTTTTCCCAGACTGTTCAGGCAGTACAGGGTGCGTCCGGTGCAGCATTACACCACCGCATTGCTGGAACTTTTGCACAGCCTCTCGCCCAGGCAAATGGAAGAACCCACCATTGTGGTGCTCTCTCCGGGCATCTACAACAGTGCCTATTTTGAACACGCTTTCCTGGCCCAGCAGATGGGTGTGGAACTGGTGGAAGGCCGTGACCTCTTTGTCTCAGAAGGCAAGGTGTTCATGCGCACCACTTATGGACGGGCGCAAGTGGATGTGATTTACCGCCGCATCGACGATGACTTTCTGGACCCAGCAGCTTTCAGGCCAGACAGTGCCCTGGGTGTTCCTGGTCTGATGCAGGCGGTGAGGGCAGGAAACGTGGCCCTTGCCAATGCACCCGGGGCTGGCATCGCAGACGACAAGGCTGTATACCCTTACGTGCCAGAGATGATCCGGTACTACCTCTCCGAAGAGCCCATCCTGGACAACGTAGAGACCTTCTCTGGAACCAAAAGTCAGGACCTGGTGTACATGCTGGAAAACGCCCAGGACCTGGTGTTCAAACCTGTGGGTGAATCGGGCGGATATGGCATGCTGATTGGCCCTCAGGCTTCCAGACAGGAGATTCAGGATTACCTTCAGAAAGTCAAAGCCAATCCCAGAAACTTCATTGCCCAGCCCACCATCTCCCTGAGCGTGCATCCCAGTTACTACAAGGACACGGGCAACTTTGAACCCTGTCACATCGACCTCAGGCCCTTCATTCTGATGGGGCAGGACACCACCATCATTCCCGGAGGCCTCACACGTGTGGCCCTCAAACGCGGATCACTGGTGGTCAACAGCTCACAGGGCGGCGGGTCAAAAGACACCTGGGTGCTGGAAGACGATGATTTCCCACAGCAGCAAAACCTGCTGGAATCCCCGGTCAGTTTCCCCGACCTTGAAGACCACCAACCTGACCTGGCCCTGGAAGCGATCCGGGCCGCCCAGGAAGCGCAACAACAGTGAGGCCCCATGCTGAGTAGACTTGCAGAAAACCTGTTCTGGATGGGCAGGTACGTGGAAAGGGCCGAAAACATTGCCCGCCTTCTTGATGTGAATTACCACGCCACCCTGGAAGCCCCCAAATGGTTCCCGGTGCGCTGGGAGCCGCTTTTAAGAATCACCACCTCCCAGGAGAGCTTTCAGGAACACTTCCCGGAAGTGACCCCCTACAACGTTCCGGTGTGGCTTGCCATTCACCCCAGCAACAACTCCAGCATCCGGGGCTGCATCACCGCAGCACGGGAAAACGCCCGCAGCCTGAGGGACCGCATCCCCAGCGAAATGTGGGAGGTCATCAACCGGGAGTACTTCAAACTGGGGTTTGCCAACCAGGAACTCATCAACGAAGACGGGCTGCACAGTTACTGCATCACGGCCAGAGATGCCAGCCATCTGTTCTTTGGGATTGCAGAAGCCACCCTGCCCAGAGATGAAGGCTGGCTGTTCCTGCAGGCCGGGCGCATGCTGGAACGCGCAGACAGCGTCTTGAGGATGCTGGCGGAATACTACCAGGACATTCCCACCGCTGCCCAGAACCAGGTGGAAATCCAGAACCACCACTGGATGGCTGTTCTGAAAAGCGTCTCTGCTTACGAGGGCTACCGCAAACAATACCAGTCCAGACTGGAACCTGCCCGCATTGCGGCCTTTCTGATGCAGAGCCAGACTTTTCCAAGAAGCGTGATTTACAATCTGCAGACCCTGAAGAACATCCTGGAAGAACTCGCAGACCTGACCCAGCACAGCTCCCGCGAGATCTCCCGCAAACTGGGCTGGCTGATCGCACAGCTGGATTACGGGGTTCCCATGGACAGCCTGTTGTCTGGCAACACCCAGATGCTCCGGGACATGGCAGATGCCCTCTGGAAGATCAGCGACGACATGGGCCGCCTGTACTTCCTGGCGAGGTACGCATGACCTGGCTTGATTTGCCGGGAACCAGCACCGAAGATACAAGGGTGACCCGGTACACCTTCGAGCACCTCACCCAGTACACCTATGAAGAAGACGCCTGGGACAGTTATGGCACCCTGCATTTGCAGCCTTCCAGCAACACCCAGAAACTGCTGGACTATGACCTTTTGCTCAAACCTTCCGGTCACCTGAGGTTCCACACCGATTACTTCGGCAATGTGGCCCACGAATTCCACATCGAGCAGCAGCACAGAGAACTGGTCATTCTCTCCAGAGGCATCATCGAGGTCTTTGCCCAGGATTTGCCAGAACAGCTGTGTGCATGCCACAACTATTCAGGTTTGCTTCCTGACCACCTGACGGAATTTCTGCTTCCCTCACAGCATGTGCCAGCAGGGGAGTGGACCACCAGAATGGATTTCTCTGGACCTCAGCCAGAACAGGACATTCTGCAATTCCTGGATGCCCTCAACCAGCAGATTTTTGCATCCATCCAGTACACCCCAGGGGTGACAGATGTGTTCACCTCCCTCAAAGAATTCACCGAACACAAAAAAGGCGTGTGTCAGGATTACGCCCACCTGATGATTGCCCTGCTGCGGGAACATGGGATTGCAGCAAGGTACGTTTCTGGCTACCTCTACTCTGAGCGGCACGCCAACTGGAACGGTGCACAGGCCTCCCATGCCTGGACCGAAGTCTACCTGCCCGAAATTGGCTGGGCAGGCTGGGACCCCACCAACGGCGTCCGGGTGCAGGACGAACACATCGTGGCTGCTGTGGGCCGGGATTACGCCGATGTGGCCCCTCTGAACGGCGTGCATGCAGGTGGGGGGAAATCTGACCTGAAGGTGGAAGTGACCATCAGGAAATTCTGATTCTGTCAAACATAAATTTGGTTTTCTGGATGCCCTCAGTTTTGTAATCTGGCTGAGGGTTTTGTGCTACTTTACAGACATGATGTTGAAAAGAATGGAACGAAGCCTGATACGTCTTGACATCGATGCGGTTGTTGCACATGATCTGATCTGGACATTTATAGATTGCTTGATGTTCTATATTCCTGATGGTTTAGAAGAAGTGGTTTTAAAATGTGATCCCGTAGAAGCCTTTGATCTGGTTGAGGATCTTAGAATGAATATCAATGCATTTGGCTTTACGGTGCTTAATAAAAAGGAGGGTTTGATCGTTATTGCGCTTCTCAAGTATGTCCTTGAAAACAACATTTACTCCCACTCTGTGTCTGACGCCCTGATGGAAAATTTAAAAACACAATTGAGTGATCTGATCTTGGAATAGGCCATGTATCGGGACGCAGCGTGCTGTTCCCTCGCCAACAAATTATCAGCGATTGTAGGGGCGAGGCACGCCTCGCCCCTACGAAACACATCACCGAAAAACCCAGACCCACCAAACAAAAACCCCCACCCAAAAGGCAGGGGCTTCTGAACTCAAAGCTTTACTGGTTGTCCAGAGGGATGCTGGCGGTCAGAACCACCGTGTCTCCGCGCTGTTCCACTTCGATGTTGGGCTGGACCTTGCTGGTGTTTTTGGGGAAGTAACGCTCCACCACTTCCAGCAGCTCTTTTCTGAGGGCCTCAACCCGTCCGGGGGGAATCTGGGCGCGGTCGTAGGCCAGCACCAGCTCCAGGCGGTTTTTAAGGGTTTCTTTGGTGCGGTTTTTTCTGCCCCAGAACATCACCGACCACCTCCGAAAATGCGGCGCAGGGTGGCAATCAGTCCCTTGTCCTCTTCCAGGTTCATGAAGGGGATGTCCTCACCGATGATGCGTCGGGCGGTGTTCATGAAGGCCTGACCGGCTTTGGAGTCTCCCAGCACGGCGGGTTCACCGACGTTGGTGGACACCAGGATGTTTTCGTCTTCTGGAATGATGCCGATGGGTTTGGTTCCCAGGATTTCCAGCACGTCTTCCACGGAGAGCATGTTGCCCTTGGCGACCATCTTGGGACGCAGGCGGTTGATCACCAGTTTGATTTCTGGCACCTGCTGCGCTTCCAGCAGTCCGATGATGCGGTCGGCGTCACGCACGCTGGACACCTCAGGGTTGACCACCACAAGGGCAGCCTCTGCGGGTGCAGCAGCGGTTTTGAAGCCCATTTCGATGCCTGCAGGGGAGTCGATCAGGATGCGGTCGAAGCCTTCTTCTTCCAGCATCATCTTGATCAGTTCATGCATTTTGTCGGGGCTGAGGGAGTCCTTGTCGCGGGTCTGCGCGGCAGGCAGCAGAAACAGGTTCTCCACGCGCTTGTCGCGGATCAGGGCCTGTCTGACTTTGCATGCCCCTTCGAGGACATCCACCAGGTCAAAAACCACGCGGGATTCCAGGCCCATCACCACGTCCAGGTTTCTGAGGCCCACGTCCACGTCAATGATGGCGACCTTCTGCCCGAGCTTGGCGAGTCCTGTGCCGATGTTGGCAGTGGTGGTGGTCTTGCCCACGCCACCTTTACCAGAGGTCACCACAATCACTTTTCCGTTCAAGACTTTCTACCTCCAATGGTTCTCCAAGTATTCTATAAAAAATATGGAGGGGGTGCGTCCCCCTCATTTGTGTATGGTTAAGGTTTTACCTGTTCAGGAGATGGAAGGGTAAGCTTCCTTGGACAGCCCATTGCGTTTGATGGCTTCACGGACAGTGTCTCCGGTGATCATTTCGGTTTCCAGCAGCAAGCGGGACACCTCATGCATGGCTCCGGCGTATTCCCTCAAGACGCTCTTGGCACGCTCGTAAGCATTGTCCAGGATGCGTTTGACATCTTCATCCACCAATCTGGCGGTGTGGTCAGAGAAGTCTTTGCGGTGGGCAATGTCTTCTCCGAGGAACACTGGACCAGAGTCTGACCCGAAGGCCATGTTGCGGAAGTTCTCGCCCATGCCCCATTCCAGCACCATGCGTTTGGCGACGGTCATGGCCTGTTTGAAGTCATTGGAAGCACCAGTGGAAATCTGACCGATGAAGATTTCTTCTGCAGCGCGGCCTCCGAGGGTGTACACCAGCTGGTTTTCCAGTTTTTCCTGGCTGACCATGGCGCGCTCTTCAGGCAGGTAGAAGGCTGCACCAAGGGCACGGCCTCTGGGGATGATGGAGACTTTCTGCAGGCGGTCCGTTCCGGGAAGCACAGCAGCAGCCACAGCGTGCCCGGCTTCGTGGTAAGCAATGGCTTTGCGCTCTTCTTCGGTGATGGTGAGGCTGGAGTTTTCCAGACCCAGGGTGATCTTGTCCAGCGCGCGGTAGAAGTCGTGCATCTCTATGCGGGTCTTGTTGACGCGACCTGCTTCCAGGGCAGCCTCGTTCACCAGGTTTTTGAGGTCTGCACCACTGAAGTAAGAGGTGGCACGGGACAGCTCATCCAGGCTGACATCTTCAGCAATGGGTTTGTTGCGCATGTGCACTTTCAGGATGGCTTCACGCTCTTTGAGGTTGGGCAGATCGATGGTGACCTGACGGTCAAAACGTCCGGGACGCAGCAGGGCAGGGTCCAGAATGTCAGGACGGTTGGTGGCACCCAGCACGATCACACTGGAGGTCTTGTCGAAGCCGTCCATCTCGGAGAGGATCTGGTTGAGGGTCTGTTCACGCTCATCGTGACCCCCACCAATGCCTGCACCACGTTTGCGGCCAATCGAGTCGATCTCGTCGATGAAGATGATGGCGGGAGCACCTTTGCGGGCTTCATCAAAGAGGGTGCGCACACGGCTGGCACCCACCCCGACGAACATCTCCATGAACTCGGAAGCACTGACGGTGAAGAAAGGAACATCGGCTTCACCTGCAACGGCACGGGCCAGCAGGGTTTTACCGGTTCCGGGAGGGCCCACCAGCAAGACGCCCTTGGGGATCTCTGCGCCAATCTGGTGATACTTGGTGGGGTTTTTCAGGAAATCCACCACCTCCACCAGTTCGCGTTTGGCTTCTTCATGGCCAGCCACATCAGAGAACTTGGTGGGAACCTTGTTTTCCTTGCCATACCGTTTGGCACGGGACTGTCCGAACTGGAAGACCTGGCTCTGTCCGCCCTGTGCCCGCATGAACACAAAGTAGAAGAGGGCCACCAGCAAGAGCACGGGCCCGAAGGAGAGCAGCAAACCCCACCACTGGTTGGGCAACTGCCTGTGGACTTGAACACCGGCTTCTTTCAGGTCGGGAATGAGGGTGGAATCGGGAATGCTGGCATCGGAAACCAGATTGACCCTGAAGACACTGATGGACTTGTCCTGTCCATTCACAGTGGCAACATCTTCAGGTGCAATCAACTTGACATAGGCCGTTGAGGCACTGCCATCGATTTCAACAGATTCAACTTTTTGGTCTTTGACGAGTTGCGTGAATGTGGTGTAACTGACTTCCGAAGTTCTCGAGACTCCGTTTGATCCGGTGATGACCGCGAGTGCGATCAGGACGATCAAAACCAGAAACCAGGGCTGTATGCGTATCAAGACTGAACCTCCAACAACTTGAGTGTACCAGACTCAAGTGAGAGATGATTATTAGAAAACACCCAAAGGTGGGGAGGAAACAGCAGGTGGACACCAGCCTTCAGCGGTCAGCGGTACAATTGCAGATCTGGTGCGGGTTGTTCAAAGGTCAGGATCAGCGTTTTGGCAGTAAAAAATGAGCATTTGATGTGAAAATAGGACCTGCAATAGCAAGACCACCCTGGAACCTTCCTTTGATCCCCTGTGCAAGAACACGCACAATAAAATCATGCTATTGGCTGTTGACTGAAGGCTGACTGCTGAACGCTGATATAAGATAAACTATCCCAACTGAGGGAGTGTGAAATAGGTTGGAAGGGTTGCAAGACACCATCAATTACATCCACCAGGTGATGCAGGAAGACCGTTTTGACCTGGCCTTCCAGACCCTGGATCAGATTTACCCGAAAAAAAGCGAGCAGGAACGGGCACAACTGGCCCTGCTGGCTGCTGAATTGTACGCTTTGCACGGCCCTGAGTTGATCGACGAAGGACTGGGTGCCCTGATGTCTGCTGCAGAACTCGATGAAACCCTGGCAGAGACGCCCCGTTTTCAGGTGTTGAGGGGTTTCTTTCTGAGTTATGGCGAAGACACAGAAGATGCCAGCGAAGACGCTCTGGCCGGAACCCAGGGAGATGACACCAGCCGTTTTTTTGCGGCATGCACCCTGATGAACCTCGGAGAAGACCAGCAGGCCCGTGACATCTTGCATGTTCTGGCAGAGGACAGGTTACCAGAACACCTGAAATGGCGTTTTCATGCCTGGTATGGCAAATTGCTGGATCAGGCCGGAGAATTTCAACCTGCGGGAGAGGAATACCGCTCGGCACTCAGGCTGGTCAAAGTCCCCTGGCACCAGTTTGTGCTCAGCCTGGATCTGTCCAATGTGCTGCTTTCCCAGAATGAGCTTTCAGATGCCCAGAAATTGCTGGAATTCATCGAGTCCTATCTGGACCTGGTGACACCAGAGCAGAAGTTGCAATATGCCTACACCCTGGCCCAGGTGCACCTGAACCAGAGCCATTATCCGGATGCCCTGAAATGGATTGAAGAGGCAGACCGTCTGGAAAAAGAACTGGGAGACCCCAGTTATGGGGTGGCCCTGGTGTTTGGACAGGCCCTGATGGGGCTTGGCCGTCCAGCAGAGGCTCTGGTGCACTTCAAAGATGCCCTCAATTTGACCGAGACAGAAGCCAGTTACTGCCTGCATGAAATTGGCATTGCCCATCTGGACAGCGATCAGCCCCTGGAAGCCCTGGAAAACTTGCAACAGGTGCTGCGTGACCCGGATTATGCCTACCTTCCAGAAGCCCAGGCAGATCTGGCCGATGCCGAATACCGCATGGGTCGTCTGACCGAAGCAGAAACCCTGGCCCAGGATGCCCTTGAACAGGGTGCTGTGGTGCCGGCCAGTCTGGTGCTGGGCAACATTGCCATGGATTACTACCACCTGGACGA
Organism: Deinococcus roseus; assembly: GCF_014646895.1. Taxonomy (NCBI): domain Bacteria; kingdom Thermotogati; phylum Deinococcota; class Deinococci; order Deinococcales; family Deinococcaceae; genus Deinococcus; species Deinococcus roseus. Next base: position 228,045 of record NZ_BMOD01000004.1, on the reverse strand, counting down.
GGCCCTGAACCATTATCAGCGTGTGGCAGACACGGCAGCAGAAGGGGGAAGGGAATGGCTGGTGTCCCAGCAGATGATGGCAGACATTCTGGTGCAGCAGGGTTTCGCACAGCCTGACCACATTCTGGTGCATGCAGAGCAGGCCCTGAAATTCACTGATCCCAGCGATGACTGGTATTTGACGCTGCAGGGGTATGTGTCCCGTGCCAAAGATGTGCTGCAGCAGGCAGACCAGCGCACCCTCAATTGAGAGACAAAATTCTGCTCAAAAGTGCCTTACAGAAGGCACTTTTTTGTTGGACTGACCCAAAATGGAACAACGGGATTTTTGCAGAGGTGCAGCAGAAGCCTTTGAGAATCATTGTGATAGTTGATTACTTTTAATCATGCACCTTCGGAATGCTCTCTGTTCTGACAGCGTATTCGCTGGGAGGCAAGGTGGCAAATTGACAATTAAAAGAAAAGTAAGTATTGCAAAATATTATTCTTGTCATTGTCCTGTGCAGGTGCATCGGAAGGCAGGTTTACAGAAAAATGCGTCCAGTAAGAGAAATATTCTTTTGGTCGTTTTAAAAAACCTCGGTTTCCATGCGCCCTTGCGAGAAACCGAATTTGAAAATATGAAGTTGTGATCATTTTGAATATATGTATAGACAAATCGCTGTATACAATCCTGGAATTGCTTCCAGTTTAAGCACCAATGGGCTATCATCTATTCAACACAAACAAATCAACCACCAAGCCTGAAAGGAGCACTCCTCCGTGAAGAAACGTCATGGTGTATTGGCCCTGCTGACCCTGTCTCTTGCCGCCTGCAGCCAGCAGACCCCCCAGGTTTCTCTGTCCAACCAGACCAGCATCAAACCCCAGACCATCAGTGGAAGCGCCATTGATGACTGGCGCAAACAGGTGATCTACCTGCTCTTCACAGACCGGTTCTCCAATGGCAACACTGCCAATGACAATGCTGGATCGGCCAACTGTTTTGACCCTGCCAATGCCCGCAAATTTCACGGGGGCGACCTCCAGGGTTTGCAAAACAAGCTGGCTTACATCAAGGATCTGGGTGCCACGGCCATCTGGACCACTCCCGTTTATGAACAGGTGGGTCAACAGAGTGACGGTTCTTGTGGCTATCACGGCTACTGGCCCAAATACAGCTACCCGGGCAACATCAACATCGAACCCAAACTGGGCAGTGGTACAGACCTCACCAACCTGATCACCACCATGCACAACAGCACCTACAACATGAAATACATCATGGACATGGTGGTCAACCACGGAGGGGTGGGGGCACCCATCACCACCCAGCAACCCAGCTGGATTCACCCCCCCAAGCCCCAGTGCACTTATCTGGGCGATCCAGACATTTACTGTGACCTGTACGCCCTGCCTGACTTTGCTCAGGAAAACAGTGCAGTGGCCAGTTACCTGACCAACCTTTCCAAGCAGTGGGTCACCACCTACAATGTGGACTCCATTCGCATGGACACCGCCCGACACGTTCCCAACAGCTACTGGTCTGGCAGCTGGGTTCCGGGCATCAATGCAGCCAAAGCCAATGTGTTCACTTTTGCAGAAGCCTTCTACGACACCAACCCCAGCGACCTGACCCCCTTCATGAATGCTGGCTTTGATTCGGTGATCAACTTCCCGCTCAGAAAAGCCTTTGTGGATTCCATTGCCAAGGGAGGAAGCCTGGACATTCTGGCCAGCAAGATCAGCAGCTATTACACCACCTGGGGTGCAGACCGCTCCCTGCTGACCATCAATTTGCTGGACAACCACGATGTGCAGCGTTTCCTCAACGAACCTGGCGCAGGTGTGGCTGAAACCGATATTCGCAAGCGTTACCAGCTGGCTCTGGGCTCCCTGTTCACGGTTCCTGGTATTCCGCAAATCTACTACGGAGATGAAATCGGGATGTACGGCGGAACGGACCCGGACAACCGCAAAGACATGCCTTCCTGGGCCTGGACCGACACCGGCAGAAACACCACGGCCAGCGGATTCCTGGCAGGTGGCGCAACCCCCAAAGCCACCTACGATTACCTGAAGAAACTCACCGGCATTCGCACCAGCAACGAAGCCCTCTGGAAAGGCAGTTACACTGAACTCTGGCGTCCCAATGGCGGACAGAACGTGTTTGCCTATTACCGGGGCAGTGGCAGCAACCGCATTGTGGTGGTGATCAACACCTCCACCTCCACCTCCAGCATCAATGTGCCCATTCAGAGCAGCGGAATCAGTGCCACCGACAAAGCAGCCCTGACCAATGGAACGGTCTTCACCGATCAACTGGCTGCAGGCGCTCCATCCACTGCCACCGTGACCAGTGGAAGCCTCCCCGTCAGCATTCCAGCCCAGAGCATGGCCATCTATAAGGCAGGCGGCACCCCGCCACCTCCCACGGGTACTGCTGTGACGTTCCAGGTTTCTGCCAGCACCTGGGTGGGCCAGAGCCTCTATCTGGTGGGCAACACCACCGAACTGGGTGCATGGAACACCGCAAATGCCCTGCCCATGACGGCCAGCAACTGCTCGGGTTCGGTGTGCACCTGGAAGACCACGGCCACCCTGCCTGCCGGAGCCGTCCAGTTCAAATTCATCAAGAAACCCGGAGACAACAATGCAGCGGTCACCTGGGAAGGTGGAAGCAACCGCAGCTACACCGTGCCTTCCACGGGTCCTGTCACCTACAGTGGCGGCAACTGGCAACCCTGATCCTCACACCTCACCTTTCCTCTTCAATGTCTCTCTCCATCTCTTCTCTGCCTCTTCAGACCCTCCGTCACCTTTCTGATTGCTGCCCTTCAACCTGATCTGCGCTCCGCAACTTCCCACAAGCAAAGAACCCCGAATGTTCGGGGTTCTTTGCTTGCTTCAGGAGATCAATTCTGGTTTTTGCGCACGTACCACTCCAGCGTGCCAGCAGCGGCAACCACACCATCTTCTCCTGTGACTTCCACCTGCACATTGACGCGGGTTCTGCCTGCAACTTCCAGCTCTGAAAGCAGGTTTTCCAGGGCATCTTCTGCAATTTGTGCCCGGGCAGTGCCTTTGCCTTTCAGGGCTGCAAGATACTGAAAGTCCACTCTGGTGATCAGGGGGGTGTAAGCCAGAAGGCCTCCAGGGAGGGAACTGGCGATGGCTGCACCACAGGCGGATTCCGCCAATCCAAATTGCACTGCAGCATGCAGGGTGCCAATGTGGTTGAGCAGTTCTCTGCGGGGTTCCAGGGTGCAGGTGGCTGCACCTTTTTGCAGCCCGGTGACCTGCACATTCATCCAGCCATTGAAGGGAACCGTTGCCAGCATCTGGTTGAGCATTTCGGTTTGCATAGGTGCCCCCATCATAGCAGATTTTTATACTGAGTTTAAAATGGGTGACAGATCACTTGCCTGTTCCCATCTGGTAGGCTGAAGGCTACACCATGACCCATGACTTCATCGTGATCGGCGCAGGCAGTGCAGGATGTGTGGTCACCCGCAGGTTGCTGGATGCGGGAGCCAGCGTGCTGCTGCTGGAAGCCGGAGGAAGGGATCACGATCCCCGCATCAAGATTCCCGCTGCGTTCAGTCAACTGTTCCGAACCACCTATGACTGGCAGCTGTACACCCAGCCCCAGAGGCACCTGCTGGGCAGGACCCTTTACTGGCCCAGAGGCAAAACCCTGGGCGGGTCCGGGGCCATCAATGCCATGATCGTGATGTGGGGACACCAGCAAGATTACGCTGCCTGGGGAGCAGATTGGTCCTGGGATCAGGTGCTGCCTTATTTTCAACGCATCGAAGGGCACTTCCTGAAAACCCCCCAGCATGGACAGGGCGGCCCCATGCGGGTCAGTGAGCGGGAATTCACCCATCCCATCACCAGAGCGTTTTTGCGGGCTGCAGTGCAACTGGGATACCCTGCCACCCAGGACTTCAACAACGGGAACCCCAATGGTTTTGGGGTCTACCATGTCAACCACCGCAGGGGAGAGCGTCATTCCCCCTACCATGCCTATCTGCAGGGCATTTCAGGGTACACCCTCAAAACCAGAGCACAGGTGCTGCGCATTTTGCTGCACAACAAAATCGCCAGAGGGGTGACTTACCTGCAGGGAGGTGAGGTGCGCAATGCTTTTGCCACCCGTGGAGTGATTCTGACTGCTGGGGCCATCCACTCTCCCCATCTGTTGATGCACTCAGGCATTGGAGATCCCCGCATTCTGAAGGCTGCAGGCATAGCTCTGGAACATGCTTTGCCCGGGGTGGGCCGCAACCTGCAAGACCACCCAGCCGTTCCTCTGATTTTCCAGGCCACCACTTCAGACACACTGGAAACTGCCCTGCAACCCCAGCATGTGCTCAACTATGCCCTCAGAAAACAGGGACCCCTGACCAGCAACATTGCAGAAGCAGGGGGGTTCATCAAAAGCCAGTCCAGCCTCACTGCACCTGATCTGCAATACCACATGGCTCCGGTGTACTACCGGGACCATGGCATCACCCCTCCACCCATGCCTGCTTTCAGCATCGGTCCCACCCTGCTCACTCCATCCAGCAGAGGCTCTTTGTGGGTGGAGAATTCAGATCCGTTGTCCCCACCCCTGATTGATCCCCATTACCTGCAGGAACCCGAAGACCTCTATGCCCTGATTCGGGGTCTGGAGGTGGCCCGCGAGATTGCCAGTCAGGCAGCCCTGAAACCCTTCAAGGGCAAAGAGCTCCTGCCTGCCCACAAGGACCTGCAATTTCATGTGCAGAACAGCCTGCAAACCCTCTATCACCCTGTGGGCACCTGCCAGATGGGAGACCACAATCAGGCAGTGGTCGATGACCGTTTGCAGGTGAGGGGTTTGAAAAACCTCTACATCACAGATGCTTCAGTGATGCCCACACTGCCCAGAGCCAACACCCAGTTTCCCACAATGATGGTGGCAGAGCGGGCCGCAGAATGGATTCTGCAGAACTGATTTTACAGACCCGTTCTGCGGGTTAAACCCAGGCCACCACCTGATTGCGACCCCTGGATTTGGCCTCGTACAGACCAATGTTGGCCCGTTTGAGCACCTGTTCCCAGGTGCTGTCTTCTGGAGCGACCACACTGATGCCCACGCAGCAAGTGACTTTCAGGGTGCCTTCGGGCAGGGTGTAACTGAGCTGTCCCAGACGACGCCTCAGGCGTTCTGCCAGCACAGCAGCATTGTCCAGGCGTGCGTGCACGGCAAGGACCACAAACTCTTCTCCGGAAAGCCGGGCGGTCATGTCCACCCCATGGCGGATTTCCTGATTGATGGCTGCAGCCACTTCTTTGATCACCATGTCTCCAGCATCGTGCCCAAAGCGGTCGTTGATGCGGCGGAACTCATCCACCCCAATGGTCAAAAGCCCGAAGCTTTCTCCATACCGTTTGAAGCGCAGGAATTCGCCCAGCAGCAACTGGGTGAAATGCTGGCGGTTGAGCAGGCCGGTCAGGGGGTCCAGAATGCTTTCTTGCAAAAGCTTTTCGTTCAATGAACTGAGCTCCTGGCTCAGCCGCTCCTGTTCCCGTTCCAGCAGGATGCGGTGCACTTCAGACTCCATGATGCGTGCAACAGGGGCCAGCAGTTGCTGGTCCCAGGCAAGGTCTGCCTGTCTGGAATAAAGCGCAAAATGTCCAATCAATTGACCTGTGGCATCCAGCAGGGGCCAGCCCAGGTAACTCTGGTAAGGGGCTGCAAGTGGAAATTGTTCCTGCAGGCCTGCAGTGAAAGCCACCACCTCTCCGGCATACACTTCGTTGCAGGGCAAAGTGGAAACATCCAGCACGGCATCTGTGAGGTCTGCTTCCCCTTCAAAACCCGCAACCAGACGCACCTGAGCTCTGGAAATGTCTAGAGATTCAGCAACCAGCACACGTTCTGCGCCAAAAAGGGAGGACAGTTCATGGGCCAGCACGTGGAGGAAATCGCGGCTGGAGCGCTCACTGGAGGCCTTCAGCAGACTGTGGAGTACCTGTTCTGGCTGTGTGGTCATCTGTTCCATGATAACTGCTTTCGGGCCAGTTGGGTGGAATTTGCTGAAGCCAACATGAGGCAGGGTGCGGTTCTGCAACACCCAGGTGGGTCATGAAAAAACCCAGACTTGCGTCTGGGCACTGGGTTGAAAAAACCCAGACTTGCGTCTGGGGTTAAAGAGGGTTTGGGAACTCACTCCATTTCAAAATGCCACCTGAAGTTAAAACCCAGATGAAATGGTTTCCTGGATGCTGGGTTGTTTCCAGAAATCAGAACTGGATCAGGGCCTGTTGCCGCTTTGTGAACTCTTCAGAGGTGATCTTGCGCTGAGAAAACAATTCCAGCAAATGATCCAGTTCTCCCAGCAAATCCCGGACAGGGAGGAGGGCAGGTTCTTTGCTTTCAGGGGTGTCCAGGTTCAGTGCCTGTGCCACCTGACGCACATCTGCTGTGTCAAAGGGTCTTTCGGTGAACTTCTGGTAGGTCTGACAGCTGGGGCAGGTGCGGGAGATGCGAAGTTCCTGGGCGGCCACTGAATTTCCCAGCACAGAACGGCCCACACTGGCCTGCACCCGTTTCTGAATCAGGCGGGTGAGGTCCAGTTTAAGCAAACCACGCTGGGAAATTTCTGCTTTCAGGGCTTCATTGGCGGCTTCCCGGAAGAGTTTGGTTTCGAATTCCTGATCTGCAAGCCACTGGTGCTCACACACATTGCACGTTCTCTGTATTTTGTTTCCCACAGGATGACCTGCTTTCTTGTTCGATTGAGCTGAGCAAGATACGGAACCTGGCAGGTCAAAAGTTCAAAGCCTTCTGGATTTATTTTTTTGAACCCAGATCAGCCAGAGTGGTCACGCCCTGCCTGATCTGTTCCAGGCTGGCTCCGGCATAACTCAGACGGAGGTGTGGTCCTTCGCTTTCTGCAGGAAACCAGGCATGTCCTGCACTGACCTGCACTCCATGTTGCAGGGCCAATCTGGCAAAGACAGCATCGTCCTGGTCTTCTGGCAGTTTGACCCAGATGTAAAACCCTCCGGTGGGCACATGCTGGATTTTCCAGTTGGGCAGATGGACCTGCACCTGACCCACCAGCACATCCCGTCGTTCTTTCAGGGTGCCCTGAACGGTTTTCAGGTGTCTGGACCACTGGGCAGAAGTCACCAGTTCCAGGGCGGCTTCCTGCATCACCCCGGTCACAAAAAGGTCATCCACCACCAGGGCGGTTCTCAGGCGTTGCAGAACAGGGCCTGTGGCCGCAATGGCTGCGATGCGCAAACCTGCCGCCACAGGCTTGGTCAGGGAGTACACATGAACCACCTGTTCTGGAGCCATTTTCACCAGATTGGGAGGAGGAGGTCCGTCCAGGCCCAGATCCTGGGTGGCGCCATCTTCCACAATCAGCACCCCGTGTTTTTTGCAGAGGGCAAGGATGTCTTTTCTGCGCTGTTCAGGCCAGCACAGGCCTGTGGGATTCTGGTAGGTGGGCTGGCAGGTCAGGATCCGGGCTGAGGTGCTTTGCAGAAGCTGTTCCAGCAAATCAGGACGCATCCCAGCATGGTCCGCCGGAACCGGTATGGGTTTCATGCCACAAGACCGCAAAATGGCGAGGGTGCCCAGATGGCAGGGGGATTCTACCAGCACCGGAAGGCCTTCCGAGTGGGCCAGCACGCTGAAGACCGTGGAGAGGGCTGTTTGCGCTCCAGAGGTGATCAGGGTATTCTGGGCCTGCACACCAAGTTTCTGGGCGAACCAGTTGCGCAGGGGTTCCAGTCCTTCAGGAGAAATGCGGTCCCAGATCAGGGGTCGCCGGGAAGCCCTTTGCATGGCAGCCGCCAGCAGCGCACCGGGTTGCAAACTGGCATCCAGATATCCACTGCCCAGTGGAATCACCCCTGCAGGTGCCGGAGTGTACAGGCTCTGGAAATCTTGTTGCAGGGCAGGGCTGGCCCCCAGCAGCACCGATTGCCACCCGAAGTCTGCTGTGCTGGATGTGATTTGCGGTTTTTCTGCCACAAACACCCCCCGTCCGGCGCGACTGACCACCAGACCTTCCTGCATCAATCTGGAAACCACTTTCTGGATGGTGTTGGGGCTGGCCTGGTGTTGCTCCACCAGACTGCGCGAAGAGGGGAGGGGAGCTCCGGGTTTCATGCTGGATTGGATGTGCTGTTTCAGCTCCTGGTAGATGCGTTCGGAGGAGCGTCTGGAAGCTTCAGAAGTCATGTGCTATCATCATATATGAAGAATATAGATAGCGCTATCAATATGGAAACAGTAGCACTTCCCTCTCCTGCAGATTTGCAAGAACACTGGCCTTCCTTCCATGAGATCTTGCATGCCCGTCAGGTGATCTCCCGACATCTGTTTCGCACACCACTGATCAGCCATCCTGCCCTGAACCAGTGGCTGGGCACCCCATGCCTGATCAAACATGAAAACACCCATCTCACTGGTGCATTCAAGGTCAGGGGTGGGCTTTACCTGCTTTCCCAGATGGACCCTGCAGAACTGAAGCGGGGGGTGATCTCCTATTCCACCGGCAACCACGGACAGTCTGTGGCTTACGCAGCCCACTGCCATGGGGTCAAAGCCACCATTGTGATGCCCGCAGAAGCCAACCCTCTGAAAGTGCGGGCCATGCAAAACCTGGGAGCAGAAGTGGTCCTGTACGGTGCTCGCTTTGACGATGCCCGCGCCCATGCTGAACATCTTGCAAAACAGCACGGATACCACATGATTCAGGCAGCCAATGAACCCCGCATCATTGCAGGCGTGGGCACCATCGCTCTGGAAATGCTCGAAGAAGCCCCGGATCTGCAGGTCATTCTGGTGGCGGTTGGAGGAGGCAGCAGCGCAGCAGGCACCTGTCTGGCCGTGAAAACCCTCAAACCCACCTGTCAGGTGATTGCTGTGCAGGCCGCTGCTTCTCCTGCTGCTTATCTTTCCTGGAAACACCGGGAACTCCTGACCGCCAGCAACGAAACCTTTGCAGAAGGACTGGCCACCGGAGCAGGTTACGCCCTCACCCAGAGCATCATGCAGGCCTGCCTGACAGACTTTGTGCTGGTCTCAGACGACGAAATCCGCACAGCCATGCACCATTGTCTCACCGATGCTCATACCCTGGCAGAAGGGGCAGGTGCAGCTGCACTTGCAGGGGCACGCCAGCTGCGTGAGCAATTGCAGGGCAAGAAAATCGGCGTGATCCTCTCTGGAGGCAACACTTCGCTGGAGCACCTGAAAGCTGTGCTGCACTGAACTCCATCCATTGCAAAAGAGACCTGCATTGCAGGTCTCTCTGTTTTTTCTGTTTTCTCTGATGGGTCTGGTCAGTTTTCCACGTACATCTGGTAATTCACAGTGCGGATGTCCGACATGGCGGTCTCCACATCGTTCCAGGGCACATCGAAGGTCAGCAGGGTCTGGCTGGCCTCGGTGTCCTGATTCTGTTTTCGGGGAGAGGGCTGCAAAGATTGCTTGCGGGAAAAGAACAGCCGGAAGCGGTCATGGGTCATCAGGCAACGGGCATTTTCCTGAGGAGACAGCAAACTGACCTCTGAACACAGGATGGCCAGGTGGGCCGCTTCTGGACAGGAAGGGCGTTCTTGCAGGTCATCCAGATCCACCAGGCCAGCTCGCACCATCACTTCCAGAGACTGCAGGCGTTCTGGAAGGGGCTTGATGGTTTCAAAGCAGGACAGCACCTCTTCCAGAGGCATGATGGCCAGGAACTGGTCTTTGGCATCCAGGCTTTGTGGCGCGTTGACATAAAGACCCAGATAGGTGTGCAGACCCGGGGTTGGAGCCACCGAATACGCAGGGTCCATGGTGGGCGTGAACGGAGCAGGGTAAGCCACCGGACGGCCCTGGGCACGTCCCAGGGCTTCTTGTTCGGAGTGGGCGGCCACCAGCAGACGGCGGGTGGCGTTGCAGAAGAGTTTCACCTCGAACACATGCAATTCACTGCTCTGAGACGGATCAAGCTGCAGGATGTCATGTTCCAGATGCTGAATGGAAGCCCAGTTGATGTGAGGGGTGTCCCGCCAGCCTTTGGGGGTCAGGAAGGAAATCCAGAAATCCTCCCGACTGGCATGGAATTGCAGGCGATCCGGGTCAGGAAGTTTCTGAGAGGCCACCAGCACTTCAGGGTGGTTGCTGCACAGCAGGCTGCTTTCCAGAGGGGTGGTCAGCACACAGCCCTGCACGGTGAAATTGGCCCCCAGGGTGGTGGGAGGCAGAATGCGCACAACATCCCACACGGCCAGCAATTCATTGACGGGCAGGTAAACCATTTCTTCGGTTCGGGCAGAGGTGGGAACCGCATTGAACTTCAAGAAAGGCTGGGCCGGGCTGAGCTGTCTGACCTTGGGGGTTTGCACCTCTGTGAAGGTGTAGGTGGCTGTGGACATGGAGAGGGGCGTGCTGGGATTCTCATGCAGATGGGCCGCATTAAGGGTGGCACGTGCCTGATGAATGGCGTCTTGCACGTTGTGTCCAAGGATGATCAGGGTGATTTCGGTGGCCTGTTCCAGGGTGACGGTATAGGTGTTCATGGGGGTCCTCTGGGATTCCTTAGGGTCAGGGAGCAAACGCAACTGAAAACGCCGCACTTACAGCCAGCAAAAGCAGATCAAACCCGAAAAAAGCCCGGCCAGAACCGCACCTCTGGAAAATCACAGGTGTGGGTCCGCGGGTCAATCTGTAAACCACAATACCGAAAGAAATCCTTCAAAGTTCTTACTTTTCAGCTGCAGAAAAGCGTAAATCTGAAGGTGCATCAAATGCAAAAAATCCCTCCAGCACTGGAGGGATCAGGAAGGTTTGCAGGGGTTTTGCAGCTCAACGCTGGGGTGGAATCACATCCACATCAATGGTGCGACCATTTTTGATGGTGGCCTGGGTGTGGCTGCGGGGCTGGCGCTGGTTTGGCTGGGAAGCAGGTTGCTGGGCACTTCGAAACATCCGCCAGATGCCCACCACCTGACGGTAGATCTGGGCCCACACCTGCAGGGTCTGTCTGGTTCTGAAATAAAAGGCCTGAATTCTGCGCCACACGTTCATGCCTCATGATGAAATGGGCAGTGGTGAGGATGATGTGTCATTCGCAAAAGCCCTGCAAAAGAACCCTTCCAGATTTGCTCTGGAAGGGTTCTTTTGTTGAAGGTTTTACAGCTTCCCAATCTCTTCCAGCACATAAGCACTGGTCAGGATGCCATTCAGATAATCCTGCACCGCGAAACTCTCATTGGGGCTGTGGGGGGCATCAATGTCCAGGCCCATGTCCACAAACAAAATGGGTGCCCCCACAATGCGGGTGAAAGTGGCGGCAATGGGGATGCTGCCCCCGGTGCGGATGAACACTGCATCCCGGTTGTAAACCTTCTGCAGGGCGGTGTTGGCTGCTTTCACGTAAGGACTGTTCAGGTCCACCACGAAAGGATCGCCACCGTGGTGCTCAAAAGCATGCACTTTCACGCCTTCAGGGGCCAGGGTGGGAATGTGGTTCAGGGCCAGCTCGGTGATGCGGGTGGGGTCCTGACCGGGCACCAGACGCATGCTGATCTTGGCCCCAGCTTTTGCCGCAATCACGGTTTTTGCACCTTCGCCCTGATAGCCCCCCCAGATGCCGTTCACGTCCAGGGTTGGGCGTGCCCAGATGCGTTCCAGCACGCTGAAGCCTTTTTCTCCAGGGAAGGTGTCAATGCCAATGGACGCCCCCCACTGCTTTTCATCGAAGGGCAGACCTTCCCACATGTCCCTCTCTTGCTGGGTCAGGTCCTGGATGCCGTCGTAGAAGCCAGGAATGGTCACATGACCCTGGTCGTCTTTCAGCTGGGCAATCATCTCGCAGAGGGCATTGATGGGGTTGGGTACAGCACCGCCATAAGCCCCGCTGTGCAGGTCACGGGAAGCCCCCTGCACGTGCACCTCGATGTAACTCAGGCCACGCAAACCATAAGTGATGGAGGGGGTGTCTGCAGAGAAGCGTGAGCCGTCTGAAATCAGGATCACATCGGCCTGAAGTTCAGCTTTGTGCTCTTCCAGGTAACTGGCCAGGTTTGGGCTGCCAATTTCTTCTTCGCCTTCAAAAAGAATCTTGATGTTGACGGGCAGTTCTCCCTGTTCTTTCAGCAGGGTTTCGATGCCTTTCACATGGGCGTACAGTTGCCCTTTGTCGTCTGTGGAGCCTCTGGCGTAGATGCGGCCATTTTTGATGGTGGGTTCAAAAGGAGGGGTTTTCCACTCTTCCAGAGGGGCTTCGGGCTGCACATCGTAGTGACCGTAGATCATCACGGTGGGCTTCCCTGCAGCGGTGAGGCGTTCGGCATACACCACCGGGTGCCCTGCGGTGGGATTGATCTGGGCTTTGAACCCCAGTTCGGTCAGTTTGCTTTGCAGAAATTCCACAGCTTGCTGCATCCCGGCCCCGTAGGCACTGTCTGCAGACACCGAGGGCATGCGAAGAAACGTGAAGAGCTCCTGTAAAGCCAGATCCTGGTCAAATTGCATGACGGGATTATAACCTGTCTAGAGAACAGGTCAAGATGTTTGGGACAGAATGGGTGGTGCCCCAGGAAGGAACCCTGCTGGGTGGGATTTTTGGTCTTGAGAGCATGCAGGCTTTCAGGAGGTTTTTTGCTGATGGCCAGGGTCCAGCAAATCAGCCTGATGCTTGTTCAGATCCGTCAGGGCAATTCCAGAATCACGCCCCGTGCACGTGAATCCGACAATCCCCCATCCACATTGATGCATTTGCCATTGGCGTACATGTAAGGCTCGGTGAGGGTCAGCACTGCGTCGCGTTCAATGCCCAGCATGTAATGAATCGGGGTGTGACCATGCACCATGCAGCTTCCTCCGAAGGCTTCCAGAACCGGCTGAATCAGGGTGGTGTCCTGAAAGAAGGCCCGCCTTTCGGTGAACTCTTCAATCAGGATGGCCCACAGGGCAGCGTCTCCAAAGCACATCACCTGCCTGAAAAACCAGTTGACATCACGGAGATTGCGCCCATAACGCAGGTACATCAGGCTGTCTGCGTGCATGAACAGGTATTCCCCGAGCTTCAGCAATGCAGGACGGCTTTGCAGCCATTCGATGTGGTGGGGTTGCAGGTGCCTGAGGTCCCGTTTCTGGCCTCCATTGTTCAGCCAGAAGTCTTTGAGGGTGTAACGGGCGTCCTTGCCCTGGTGGTTGGGGTGCAGGGCGGCGGCCAGCAGCATCAAATCATGGTTGCCCAGCAGGGCATGCACCTGATCAGGAGCCTGGTGGCTCAGGCGCATCACCACATCCAGCACTTCTTTGCCGTGTTCGCCCCGGTCGGTGTAATCCCCCAGAAAAACCAGGGTGTGGTTTCTGCCAGTGTAATTGACCTCCCGGTCAATCAGGCCGTGGGAATGCAGCAATGCAAGCATTTCTTTCAGGCGGCCATGGATGTCAGAGAGGACGAAGATTGCCATCAGTCAGGGACCTGTCCTCAGAGTTTCAGCAGAATGCCCGGAGGCCTGGAGTCTGCGAGACCTCCATCCACATTGATGCACATGCCCTCGCAGTACAGCAGGGCATCTTTGAGCACCCGCAGGTAGTAATCGGCTTTTTCTCCGGTCATGTGGTAAATGGGGGTGTGGCCGTGAATGATGCGGCTGCCTCCAAAAGTGCTGAGCACCTGTCTGGCATTGTGGGGCTGGTGCAAAAAGGCTTTGCGTTCACTGAACTGGGCAATCAGGTCATCCCATTTTTCGGGAATGGGAATGCTCAGCAGGCCTTTGAAAGCTGCATTCACTGCATCCACATTGCGCCCGTAATTCAGGTACATCATGTTGTCTGCGTGCATGAACAGGAAAGGACCGAACTTGAACATCACGGGCATGTTTTGCAAGAAAGTCACATGTTCCGGGGTCAGGCGTTCCAGATCCCGCCGTTGCCCACCGTTGCGCAGAAAATGGTCGATGCGTGGAGAGCAGGCGGTGGGACTGTCGTAACTGGGATGAAAGTGGGTGGCCAGCAAATGCAGATCGTGGTTTCCCAGCAATGCAAACACGTTGCTGGGGGCCTGTTTTTTCAGGCGCATCACCAGGTCCAGCACCTCAATGCCGTGTTCCCCCCGGTCCATGTAATCTCCCAGCAGGATCAGCAGGTCGTCTTCGCCGCCCATCCAGTCCAGGTCGTCGTCAATGATCCAGGCCTGCTTGAGCAGCTGAACAAAATTGGCGTAGCGACCGTGAATGTCGCTCATGACGTATAAGCTCATTCCTCTTCGGTCTCCTGTGGAGGGGGCAAGGTGCGGAAATGGGTCATGCGTTCGGTGAGGTCCTGATGAATGCGGTTGATGTCCTTCTCAAAGGCGGCCTGCATGTCCTCCAGGCGGTGCCTGAGGCGCATGATTTCCTCCACCCCGGCCAGGTTGACCCCCAGTTCCTGGGTGAAGCGGCGGATTTCCCTCAGGTGGTCAATGTCCCGCTCACTGTAAAGGCGGGTTTTCCCGCTGGAACGGCCCGGACGGATCAGCCCTTTGCGCTCGTACAGCCTGAGGGTCTGCGGGTGCATGTCCACCAATTCTGCTGCAATGGAGATGACATATACAGGGCGGTCCCTGGGATCGATGGGACCTCCACTGGAAGGCAGAGCCAGAGGCTGGCTGCTGACTTTCTCCTCAATGGCCAGTTCAATACGGCGAATTTCGCTTTCAAAATCGTCTTGCAGGTCGTCCAGTTCATGCTGGAGCCGCATCACTTCTTCAACACCGGCCAGGTTGACGCCCAGTTCCTGGGTCAGCCTGCGGATTTCTTTGAGGTATTCAATGTCCCGTTCGCTGTAAAGGCGGGTTTTCCCGCTGGAGCGTCCTGGACGGATCAGTCCTTTGCGCTCGTACAGCCTGAGGGTTTGCGGATGCATGTCCACCAGTTCTGCCGCAACCGAGATGACGTATACGGGACGGTCTTTACCTTCATTCGGCATGACACCAGTATACAAATGTTTTCTCAGTGTGTTCCGATCAGGTCAGGTCAGGGAACACCCGGGGCATGGGATGCGTACTATGAAACAAGGAGGACGCGATGCGTTTCTTGATTCATGTCTTGTTGCTTTTCCCGGCCAGTTTCTTTCTGGCCTACTGGTTGACCCGAATTTCTGGAAAGATCTGGATGGGCGTTCTGGGGGGCGTTCTGGGTGTGGCCCTGGTGGGGGCACTCTTTGGGGTTTTGAAGTTTACCGGCTGGCTGAACCTGGGAGAAACTCCGCTGGAAGCTGCTGGCAAATACCTGTATGTCTTTGGCTGGAATGTGGGATTGCTGGCTGCCCTGCCTGGCATCATTCTGGGCCTGATCCGCAGGGAAAACCGGGCTTCAAAAGCCATCCAGAAAACATCCAGATGAGGGTGTCCCAATGAAGGCCAGCATTCACAACAGCGAACATTATGTGTGGGGTGGCAGCTGTGACGGCTGGAAGCTGTTGCAGCAACCCGGTCTCAGTGTCATCCAGGAAAGGATGCCTGCAGGCACCCAGGAGATCGCCCATTACCATGAGCAGGCAGAGCAGTTCTTTTATGTGCTTTCGGGAGAACTCACCCTGCGGTTCCAGACGGGAGATGTTCTGTTGACTGCCCAGGAGGGGGTGCATGTGCCTGCTTTGCGTTCCCACACTGCCATGAACCTCAGTGCTGCAGATGTGCATTTCCTGGTGGTGTCCAGCCCCAGCACCGTGGGAGATCGGGTGGTCATCGAACAGATCGGGTAAAGTGAAACCCATGCGCTCTGCAATCGTTTTTGATCTGGATGGCACCCTCATTGACTCTGCCCGTGACATCACTGTGGCTTTTCAGCAGGCCTGCGTGAATGCAGGACATGCTGCTCCTGAAGAAGAACATGTCCGTGCCCTGATCGGACGCCCACTGCGGGAGATGTTTCACACCTTCTTGCCTGATGCAGACATGGATGCCCTGATTGCGGCTTACCGTGCCTACTACGATGAAAACTGCACGGTTTACACCCGTTTTTATCCTGGTGTGCTGGAGACACTGACCATTCTGAAAGGCAGAGGGTATTCCCTTGCCGTGGCCACCACCAAATACCCCAGGGTGGCCAGACTGGTCAGTGAAAAACTGGGCCTCACCCCTTACCTGGACCACATTCAGGGCACCGAGGGTTTTGCCCACAAACCTGAGCCAGATGTGATTTTTGCGGCTCTGGAAACTTTGCAGGCCCCTGGGCTCTGGATGGTGGGGGACACCACTGCGGATGTGCTGGCAGGCAAGGCTGCAGGTCTGAAAACCTATGCAGTGACCTGGGGCACCCACAGCAAAGACATTCTGGAAACCGTGCATCCAGATGTGATCGCAGATTCTCTGGATGCCTTGCTGGACCTGTGCCCCTGATGCAGGGTTTGACCTGAGACTGGGGTAGGCCGTTTTGCGGATGGGCTTCTGTCAGCTGAAGCCTGATGAACAGCCTGTTCCTGCGTTATCATCCTCATATGCAAGAACGCTTTGATGCAGTGACTGTCGAGGAATGCAGAGCATTTACCGGAGCCAAATGGCACCACTTCGGAGAGGAAGCCCTGGCCCTGTGGGTGGCAGACATGGACTTCCCCATTGCCGATGAGATCCAGCAGGCCATTCAGAAGCGCATCACCCACAACATTGGGTATCCTCAGCATGGGGGAGACCCTGAGTTGCTGGATGCCATTGTGGACCGCTTGTCCGGGCGTTTTGGCTGGCAGATTGAACGCAAAGACATCATGCTGATTCCTGGTGTGGTGCGGGGTCTGTTTGCAGGCGTGCTGGCCCTGACCCAGCCAGGAGATGGAGTGGTTACCCAGGTTCCGGTGTATCCTCCCTTCCTGATGTCCATTGAAAACACAGGTCGAGTGGTGCAGGCCAACCCCATGCTGCAAAAAGAAAACACCTGGGAGCTGGATTTTGAGCAACTGGAATCCCTGGTCACACCCCAGACCCGGCTCCTCATGCTGTGCAATCCACAGAACCCCACTGGGCGGGTGTTTTCACGTGCAGAGCTGGAAAAACTCGCGGAATTTGTCTTGAAACATGACCTGCTGGTGATCTCTGACGAACTGCATGCCGACCTGATTTTTGATGGGGAGCACACTGTTTTTGCCAGCCTGAGCCCGGAAATGGAAAGCCGGACCCTGACCCTGTATGGCCCTGGAAAGACCTTCAACCTGGCCGGTCTGGGGATGGGTTACATCATTTCTCGCAATCCAGAGCTGCTGGCCAGGGTGCGCAAAGCCACCGTGGGCATGTTGCCTGAGCCCAATGTGCTGTCCATGGCTGGAACGCTGGCGGCCTACACGCAGGCCCAACAATGGGAACGTGAAGTGGTGCAGTACCTGCACGCCAACCGGGACCACCTGAACGCCCGTCTGAAAGCCGAACTTCCCGAAGTCAAAACGGCGGTTCCAGAAGGGACTTACTTGCAATTGCTGGATTTCAATGCTTACCCCTTTGCTGCAGAAGCCCAGAAGGTGTTGCTGGCCGGAGGGGTGGCCCTCAATGAAGGCACAGCTTTCGGGAAGGATTACAAAGGTTATGTGCGCATCAATTTTGCCACCAGCCGTCAGATTCTGGACCAGGCCCTCGACCTGATGGTGAAAACCGTACAGACAAAGACAGTGCAGCAAAACGCCTGATCTGATTTTACTGCTGACCTGCATCCTGCTGCAGCACCTGGGGATGGGTCAGCAGTTCCTGTATTTCCTGATCTGGCTGGGATGACTGATCTGGCTGGAATGAATGGTGCTGTGGGGCAGGTTCAGGCCTGGGGAGGGCATAGGTGTCTGCAACGCCATAATTGACCTGATACCCCAGGTCTTCCAGTGCCCCAATGGTCATTTTGCTGAGGGGCATGGGGTTGCTGGTGGAGAAACCGGTCATCAGTTCGGTTTTGAAGGTTTCTTCGTCCCAGTGACCGCATTTGTTGCCAGCACCATACTGGTTTTCCACGGGAATGAAACCTGCTTCGCCAAGCTGGTGAAACTGCTGGTTGGCATGTTTCCCGGTGAATTCGATGTCGCTGGATTGCAGGCACCCAGAGGCATTGTCGTAGTTGAGGTAGGCATTCCAGATGGTGCCGATGCCCAGCACATGTCCCATTTCATGGAGGATCACATTTTGCAGGGTGCCGTCCTGCTCCCGGATGTGAAGGTCGTCGAGGTCAAAGTGAATCATTCCGGTGACGGGCAGGTTGCTTCCTGAGCGCAGAAGCAGGGGGCCAGACTGCGACATGATCCTGCCGGGTCCATCCATGCTGGCAGCAGTGACGGTGATCAGCAGGTCGTCCACCTGGATGGACCCAGAAACATCTGGGAGGCCCTTTGCCACCACCTGCTCCCAGCGGTGGGCGGCCTGCTGGAAAAAGGCTTTTTCCTGGCTGGTGAGCAGAGGTTCACCAGCAAACACCAGGGTGATGTTGTAAGGCTCCTGGGTCTGGGGACCGGTGACGGGAAGGCTGGAGTTTCCACAGCTGCTGAATCCCAGCAGCAGCACGACAGAAAGACAGTTCCATTTCAAAGCAGTCCTCCAAAATGCGAATCGCTTGCACTTCATCCCGGACAGCGCCCGGGTGTTTATGCTGTAATCATTGATGATCATAGCATAAAGATTTCTTTATTTTCATCCATGATGCTGGCATGTGAAGGAAATGACAGGCTCTAATCTTTGGGTTTCATGCAGAACAAAAAATGGGACTGAATTTTGAAAAATGAGAAGAAAAATGACAACAAACAACGTCTGGATAGCTGTTTCCGATTACTGAACTAAAACTGAAGCGGACGATGTGCTGACTGTGAGGGCTTTATTTTTGATAAACATAAGATTTATTACAATTTTACTGTTGCTGTTCTTGCTGAGTTTGACAGCATTGTATTTTGTGGCAGAGTAAATTCAGCGGAAATTCAGTCATGCTTCAGGCCCGCAAGAAGCTGATCTGGAACTGAAAGGAAAATTAAATTCAGGTAAACTTCATGCTGGTCATAATTGTAAAGGAGTGCGAAAAATCATACATTGCCAAATGGGAACTTGGTGAATTCTAATGTTCGAGACAGAAGCATAAGGGACAAGCCTGATCATTAAGATCCTGCTTCACTCGCGTCATGATTCTCTGGAGGACAAAATGTTAAAGACCCGTATTGGAATGTTAGCCCTCACTGGTATGTTGGCCCTCGCGTCTTGCGGTTCACAAGGCCCCAGCACCGTCACCCAGCCCCCTGTGAACGCCACCACAGTATCGGTGAACTTTGCCAACCCCAACGGCTACACCATCGTGGTGAAAGATGCTGCTGGCAATACCGTGACCAACCTCGCCCAGGTGGCTCCCGGCACCTACACCGTCACCTTCAGCAAAGGTGGCTTCAAAACCCAGACCCGCACCTACACCTTTGTGGAAGGCCAGAACTACAACCTGGAAGTGCCCACCCTGGAAGCCATCAGCGGTGCCTTCTTCATCAACGACCAGGGCCAGATCATCGAGATCAGCAAAGCCGACGTGGACAACGCTGGCAGCCGGTTTGTTTTCTACGCCTGGCTTGAAAATGAGCAGAGCGGGATTTACCTCCCCAACATCACCAACTTCACCGATCCTGGCCAGCCCAGTGCTGGAGAGCAGGATGAAGTGGCTCCCACCAACACCCAGAACCTGGCAGCAGGCTACGTGGGCTACAAAGCCAGCGACGGCAAAGTCTACCCTGTGATCGGCGCTTCTGTGCGCTGGGACATCCTGGAGCAGACCGGCAGTGTGCGTTTCAGTGCAGCCGATGACGGTGGCAACTCTGGCGGCGTGACCCCCCAGTACATCAGCGACAATGCCATGACCGCTGAAACCTTCACCAACCGCGCAGGCAACCCCAACAACGCCCGCTTCCCCTCCAGCCTGCAGTACCCCACCTACAACCGCACCGGAATCGGCACCCCCGACACCAACGGTTTCACCTGGACGGCCCTCAACCACGATCCCAAGTTCACCACCGCCACCGCACGGGTCCGTGCAGTTGCCTACGTGAACGGCACCGAAATCACCAAACAGTGGCTCAACAAGACCTTTGCTCCCAGTGCCAAACTCACCATCAGCAAAGATCCTGCCGCCCAGGAAACCCTGGTCAACGAAGCCAAGAGCTTCACCGTCACCGTCAAGAACATCGGTCAGGGTGCAGCCACCAACATCAAACTCAATGACAAACTGATGTCTGGCAACGCAGCTGCTTACGGCATCACTGCACCTGCCAACTCCACCCCCAACACCACCGATGGCTTCGATGCCAGCTTCGATCTGGCCCCCGGTGAGAGCCGCACCTTCACCTTCCCTGCACAGGCCAGCGCCACCGGCGTTTACTGTGACATGGCAACCATCACCAGCTTCGTGAACGGTGCTTTCGGAGTGCAGAACCCCACCGACCTGAACGACAGCGCCTGCTTGACCGTGCGTGCCCCCAAACTCAACATCATCAAGGAATTTGTGGATGCTGCAGGCAATGTGATTGCCGATCCCCAGACCGTGATGGCCAACACCGACGCTTCGGTGCGTGTGACCGTCTCCAACGGTGGGGATGCCACCGCCACAGGCGTGGTCGTCACCGACAACCTCAATGGTGGAGCCAGCGCACCTTACAGTGTCAGCCAGCTGCCCACCGGAACCACCGCCAATGCCAATGATGGTTTTGTGGCTCCTGCCTTCGATCTGGCCGCCGGTCAGACCAAGTCCTTCCTGTTCAAAGTGCGTGCTTCTGAAGACGGCAAGTACTGTGATACCGCCAGCTTCACCAGCCGCAACGCTGGAACCGGCATGGATGACGCCTGCTTGATCGTGGCCACCCCCAAACTGAACATCGTCAAGACCAACACCCCCACCGACAACCTGTTCCCCGGACGCAGCTACACCTCCACCATCGTGGTGAGCAACAGCGGCAACGCCACTGCAACCAACGTGGCTGTGAAAGACCTCCTGGGTCAGCTGACCGGCGGCACCGCAGTGGTCAACTTCGGCAGCGGTTCCTTCACCGTCAGCCCCGCTGGCACCACCGGAACCGTGGGCCGCAGTGGCAACGAAATCACCACCGTTCCTGCCACCGTGGACCTGCCTGCAGGCGGCAACATCACCGTCACCCTGACCAGCACCATCCCCGCAGGAGCCACCGCTGGACAGTACTGTGACGTGGCTTCCTTCACCAGTGGCAACGCTGGAACCGGTCAGACCACCGCCTGTGTGACCGTTCGCGCCATCCTGGCCGAGCAGCTGCAGATGGTCGACACCGTTGACCCCATCACCGTGGCTGGCACCACCACCGTCTACGACGGCACCTACCTGATTGAAACCACCTCCAACGAAAGTGCGATCAACAACAAGATCAACTTCGCCTTCGGTGTGACCAATCCTCTGCAGAACAGCGGCGGTGTCTTCAACTTCAGCAACGTGCGCGTCTACTTCGATCCCACCCCTGTGCGCGATCCCCAGACTGGTACGGTCACCTCTGACTACACCAGTGCCACCGCAGTGCTGCTGACCAACGGCACCCAGTACACCACCAACGCCAACAGCGGCACCGGTCAGCTGACCCTGACCTTCACCCCCTCCTTCGCCCTCAGCGCTGGAGCCGCCCTGTACACCCGTGTGGATGCCATGGCACCCGCCGGTGTCAATCCCGACAACTACAACTCCACGGTGCTGTGGCAGAACACTGGCAGCAAGTCTGGCCAGCTGTACCAACAGTACAAGTCCGAGTCCACCACTGTCATCAGCAAGTAAGACCTCTAAAACTCAACCCCTCTGGACATCCAGAGGGGTTTTTCATGCTGCCTGGATTTCATTTCATTTGCCCTGACCACAAAGCACAGTAAAGTAGACCCATGATTCGAGCGGTTTCCATGGTCAGCAATGATGAGCCCAACTGGGAGCAGAATCCGGAAAGTGTATGGGTGGATGTGCTTGCCCCCACCCCGGATGAGCTGTCCCACCTCAAAACCATTTTCACCTTCAATCCGCTGGCCCTGGAAGACGCCCTCACAGAAGGCCACTGGAGCAGGTTTGAATACTACCGCGAGCATGCCTTTCTGGTGTACCGCACCCTCAACCCCAACGGCAAATGCAACGATGACACCGAGCGGGTCAGCATCTTCTGGTATCCAGAGACCGACACCCTGGTCACGTTGCGCCTGCGTGAGGTGGGCTACCTGGACGAGGTCTGGCAGACCTTTGAACCCGTCACCCACGGCATTGAGGAACGGGTGATCTACAACCTGCTCTCTCGGGGGGCAGACAATTTTTTTGCTTTCACAGACGAACTGAAAGAAGAAACCGACACCCTGGAAGAATCGATGTTTCAGCACCACAAATCCCAGAACCTGGTCAAACAGGTGTTTCACTACAAGCACCTGATCATGACGGCGCGCAGGCTGGTCAGCAGTGCCCGTGAAAGCGTGGCATCCTTTGCCCGCCATTCCAGCCTGATCGGAGAAGAGAACAACCGCACCACCACCGAGGAACTGTCGCTCTACCTGAGGGACATTGTGGATTTGCTGACCCGCACCTACGAATCGCTGGATTCTTCCCGTGAGGTGCTGACCAGTGTGCTGGACGTGAACCTCACCGTGCAGTCCAACCGCATGAACGAGGTGATGAAAACCCTCACCACCGTTTCCACCATCTTCTTGCCTTTGACCTTCCTGGCTGGAGTGTGGGGCATGAATTTTGACCACATGCCCGAATTGCACTGGCGTTTTGGATACCTGCTGTCCTGGCTGGTGTTTTTGTTGCTGGGTCTGGGTCTGGGCTGGTACTTCAGAAAAAGAGGCTGGTGGTGAGCTTCACTTTTTCTGAAATTTCAGCAGCATGCCATTTTTGTCATCGGTGAAGTAAAAACCACCATCGGAGGCAAAAGAGATGTCCACCGGAGCGCCCTGTTTCTGGTTTGTTTTGGTGTCCCAATCCCAGACCACCTCCTGCAGTTTGCCAGAGGGAATGCCTTTTGAATTGACCGAATACATCACAATGCGGTGGCCATTGGAACGGTAACCATGCAAACCCACCACCACAGTGTTTTGCAAGACAGGGTAAGCATTTTCAGGAGCATAGGCCATGCCCAGAGGTGCCCCATGTCCGGGAAGCAGCACTGCGGGTTTGAGGCTGTTCTGACACTTGAAGGCTTTAAACTCTGGAGCGTTCTGCTGGTTGTCGTAACAGTAAGGCCAGCCGTAAAATCCCCCCTGCTGGATTACATTCAGCTCATCATGAGGGAGGTCATCGTCATTGAGTTTCAGGATGCTGGCGAGGGCATCTCTGCTGTTTTCTGCTTGCAGCAGGGTTCCAGAAGGATGCAATGCCAGTCCCATGGAGTTGCGCAGTCCTTTTGCCAGGACAACAGAACCTGTGGGTTTACCGTCCTGTTTCCAATCGAGGATGAATTTTTTGAGCAAGGCACGGGAGGCTGCTTCTGCACAGGAGGTTTTCCCTTTTTGCTCCTCGCAGTTGTCGGTGGAAGAGCCATAATTCACCACCAGATTCTTCTGGGCATCAAAAATGAAGGTCTTTAGAGGATGTCGGCCCGATTCGGGCAGCGAAGAGACCACCACGGTTTTTGCCGGGGGGTTTTTCAGGTCAAAACGGAAGATCTGGCTGTCCTCCCCAACGTAAATCAGACCATCCGGCCCAAGCCGGATGCCGTGTGGACGGTCCAGTTTGGTCAGCAACCGCTTGATGGATTTTCCAGGGGTGATCAGGGTCACGGCGCCAATGTTGTGTCCCCAGCCTCCCATTTCCACCACCAGCACGTTTCCGTTGGAGAGGGCCAGCACGCCTCTGGGAAATTTGAGGTTCTGTTGCACCAGGGCCACACAATAACCTTCGGGGGTTTTGACATTCAGGGCCGGAAAATTCCCACAAGACGCTGCAGAGGCCGTCCCCAGCAGGCCCACCCCCAGGCAACCCCAGAGCTTTTTCATGAGGGATGGGTTTCCATCAGGTAGTCCATGGCCAGTTTGTACCCCAGCATGCCCAGACCGCTGATTTTTCCTTTGCACACCGCAGCTGTGACCGATTTGTGCCGGAACTCTTCACGGGCATCCACATTGGAGATGTGCACCTCCACCACCGGAAGTTTCTGTCCAGAAATGGCGTCCCTCAAAGCATAGGAATAATGGGTCAGTGCCCCTGGATTGATCACAATGCCTGTGAAACCATGGCTTTCTGCTTCATGGATCCATTCCAGAAGTTGCCCTTCGTAGTTGCTCTGGCGGCAGGTGACATTGGTGCCCAGTTCTGCCCCCCAGCTTTCACACATGCCTTCCAGGTCTGCGAGGGTGGTGGAACCATAGACGGTGGGCTCACGGGTGCCCAGCAGGTTCAAATTAGGACCGTTTAAAACCAGAATCATGCGTGCCTCCAGAAGTGTTGCCTGTTGTTTGATGGTGCAGGTGGTGTTGCTGTGTCCCTGACAGTTTAACGGGATCAAGCATGAGGTGGAAGAAAAACAGCCAGAGCAAAACCCTGGCTGTATGGAAAATCAAGACTTCAGAGGTCCTGCAGAAACTCCTGGAAACTGTCCTGCTGGACTTGCAGAGGAACCCGTGCCAGATAAGGTTCACCATGGTCTTTTAAAAGGGTGAATCGGATGCCTTCTGAATCGGCCTTCTTGTCTCTGGACATGAAGCTGTGCAGAACAGCAAAATCCCTATTGGGCAGGGGAGCGGGATTCATCCACTTCAGGAAGTCCAGGGTTCTGGGGGTCAGGTCTGCTCCGCCCAGGTTTCTGGACAGGTGGGCTGCATAGTGCATGCCATAAGCCACCGCTTCCCCGTGGGAGATCTGGTGTTTGGACACGGCTTCCAGTGCATGGGCCAGGGTGTGCCCGAAATTCAGGAAGGCCCTCTCGTGTTTTTCGTGCGGGTCAATGGACACGATGTGGGCTTTCACCTGAATGCTGCGGGCCAGTTCTGCAGCAAAAACCTCACTGTGCAAATCTTCCAGCTCGTAGAACTTGCTGACCGGAGCATCCCGGTCCAGCAGGTGATGCTTGAACAGTTCTGCCATGCCTTCTTTAAAGACCTGAGGGGGCAGGCTCTGCAGGGTGGACAGGTCAGCATAAACGCTCTGGGGTTGCCAGAAAGCACCCACCAGGTTCTTGCCTTCGGGCAGGTTGATCCCGGTTTTGCCCCCCACGCTGGCATCCACCATGCCCAGCAAGGTGGTGGGCAGATTGATGAACCTCACCCCGCGCAGGTAACTGGCCGCAACATAACCAGCCAGATCGCTGGTGGCTCCACCTCCCAGGGCCACCACCAGGGAATCCCGGGTGAAGTTGGCTGCAGCCAATCTGGACAGCACCTCTGCCAGAACAGTGAAGTTCTTGCAGGCTTCTCCTGCAGGAAGGGGGATCAGCAAACTGACCCGGTCTTTCAGGCGATCCAGGGTTTCCTGGGGGATGTTGCTGTCGTAGATCAGTGCGGTGTTCCTGGGAAATTCCAGGTTTTCCAGCAACTGAAAACCCACTGTGACGGTGTAGGGATCACTCACCTGAACGTGAATCTTGTGCATGACGGTACTCCCAGAGTTTTTCCATGATTTCCAGCACCACCTGCTCACTGGGCTGGTGGTCGGTGTGGACGTGAATGTCTCCCTGAGCGTAAGCAGGAGCACGCTCGGTGAGCAGGCTTTTGATGCGCTCTACAGGATTTGCCACCTTCAAGAGCGGACGATCACTTTTGAAGGTGCGCTGGTAAATGGTTTCTGGCTGGGCGTGCAGCACCACCACCGGGCCACGGGCTTTCAGCACCGCCTGATTTTCAGGGTTGACGAAAGCCCCTCCGCCCAGGGAAACCACCGCCAGATCCAGATGGGTGGTGCGTTTCAGCACTTCCCGTTCGTAAGCCCGGAACGTCTCCTCGCCGTAACACTCAAAGATCTCGCTGATTTTCATGCCACTGATCCGCTCGATCACCTTGTCGGTGTCCACAAAGTTGAGCAAAAGGCGGCGGGAAAGTTCCCATCCCACCCGGCTTTTTCCGGTGCCCATGAAGCCTGCCAGGGCCAGCCAGCGCACCGGGCGTTCCATTTTGGTGTGACTGAACATCATTTGTTCCATTCTGGTCAGGCTTTCAGTATAAGCCTGGCTCCATCAGTATTCAGCAACAAATCCGCGGTAGGTGGCCAGGCGCTCCTGAATTTCGGGCAGGGTGTCGCCGCCAAATTTTTCCAGGATGGCCTCTGCCAGCACCAGACCAATCACGCACTGCATGATCACGCCAGCAGCAGGCACGGCAGTGGTATCAGAACGCTCCAGAGCAGCATCTGCAGGCTGTTTGGTGACCACATCGATGGAGGGCAGGGGAGACATCAGGGTGGCAATGGGTTTCAGGGCGATGCGCACCACCAGGTCTTCACCATCGGTCATGCCCCCTTCCAGGCCGCCTGCACCGTTGGTCAGGCGGTAATAGCCCTTGCCATCTTCGCGGTAAATGGCGTCATGCACCTGGGAGCCGGGCATGCGGGTGCCCCGGAAACCGTAACCCACTTCCACGCCCTTGACGGCCTGCACGCTCATCACGGCCTGGGCAATGCGGCCATCCAGTTTGCGGTCCCAGTGCACATGCGAACCCAATCCAATGGGCAGGTTGCGGAAACGCACCTCCAGAATGCCTCCCAGGGTGTCTCCATCTTTCTTGGCCTGATCGATGCGCTCCACCATTTTCTGGGAGGCCTCGGGATCGGGGCAGCGCACCAGAGAGCTCTCGATGGCATCCACCAGATCCCAGTTGAAAGGCACATTGCTGTCGATGTCGCACAGGCTGGAGACATAATTGACCCCGGTGATGTCCAGTTCAGACAGCAACTTGAGGGCCACTGCACCCACAGCCACCCGCATGGTGGTTTCACGGGCACTGGCCCGTTCCAGCACATCCCGCAAATCCTTGTGGCGGTATTTGATGCCGCCTGCCAGGTCTGCGTGGCCAGGACGGGCACGGGTCAGGGACTTCTTGCGGGGTTCATTGCCTGGTTCAGGGCTCATGATTTCCGTCCAGTTGCGGTGGTCCTTGTTCTCCACCACCAGGGTGAGGGGAGCACCCGTGGTGCGTCCGGCCCGCACACCCGACATGAACAGCACCTGATCGGTTTCAATTTGCATTCTGCGGCCCCGACCATACCCACCCTGGCGTTTGGCCAGCCAGGGATTGATGTCTTCAGCCGTCAGGGGAAGCTGGGAAGGCAACCCCTCAATGATGGTGGTCAATTGAGGACCGTGAGATTCGCCTGCAGTTAAGAACTTCATGCTAAGCAGCTTAACATGAGTCACAAAGGGCCTTTTCGCAGGCTTCTAAACAAAAAACCTGCCACAGGGGCAGGTTCTGGTGAAAGGCTGAAGTGTTTTACTCGATGGTGTTGGCAGTGATCACCAGCATCAGCTGGGTTTCTTTGTCTTCCACAGTGGTGGATTTGAACAGGCTGCCAATCAGAGGAATGCTGGAGAGCACAGGAATGCCCTGGGTGTTTTCGGTTTTGCTGGTGCTCAGCAAGCCACCCAGCAGCACAGTGGAGCCAGACTTGAACGACAGCACGGTGGAAGCCTCATTGTTGGTGAGGTTGATCAGTGTGGGATCGGTGGGGGTGGAAGCAAAGCCCTTCACGCTGGCATTCACTTTCATGGTGATGGTGCCATCGTTGGAGACCTGCAGGTTGCTGATGCCCACATTGACCCCGTAGTCCAGGGTGCGCTCGGTTTTCTGGGTGCCGTTGCCCACGATGCTGACAATCAGGGTGCCCCCGGATTTCATGTTGGCAGGTTCGGTCTGGCCGCTTTGCAGGGTCAGGCTGCCGTCATCCACACGCTTGACCAGTCCCTGTTTTTCCAGGGCATCCAGGGTGGCTCCCAGGTTGAAGCCCACCAGACTGCTGGCTGCATTAAACACCGACTTGATGCCGCCACTGCCAAAGTTCAGTGTGGAGAAGTTGCCGAAAGGAGCGCTCCAGTTGAGACCCAGGCTGTTGGCAGCACTGTGGGTGATTTCCTGAATGCGAACCTGCACGTTCACCTGAGGCACGCGTTTGTCCAGGGCAGCAATGGCGTCAGAGATCTGGTTGAGCTGGCTCTGGGTGCCGCGCACAATCAGGGAGTTGGTGCGCACATCTGCGATGATTTCTGGAGCCTGACTGGAAACATCCTGGTTGTTGGTGTTGCTGTTGCTGGTGGGGCTGGAGAAGCCATCTCCAGCTGTGGTGCCCGTATTGGTGCTGGTGGTGGTGTTGGTGCCGGTGTTGCCATTCAACCCGGTGGTGGGGTTGAGGGCAGCAGGTGCCACAAAAGTCTGGGTCAGCACGGCCCGCAGGTCATCTGCCTTGGCATTGGAGAGGGGGAAGATCTGCTGGATCCGCACCACCGGGGCAGGCTGATCAGGAGCCACATCGACACTGGCCAACAAAGCTGTGATTTCTTCTTGCTGTTTGGCGGTGGCGGTGATGGACAGGCTCTGGGTGTTGCCCACCCGGTTGATCACCACACCAGGCACTTCGGCTTTCAGGAAAGCAATGATGTCAGCAGGAGCCAGTTTGGTGGTGTAGAAACGGCGCACCGTGGGCTCGGTGGGAGGAACCACAGGAGGTTCGACCACAGGGACAGGGGCGGGAGCGGGATCCACTGTGGCCAGCAATACCGTGATTTCTTCTTGCTGCTTGGCGGTGGCATTGATGGAGAGGGTGCGGGTGGTTCCGACCCGGTTGACCACCACACCAGGCAATTCAGCTTTCAGGAAAGCAATCACATCTTCTGGAGACATGTTGGCTGTGTAGAAGCGGCGCACCGTGGGTTCAGGGGCAACAACCACAGGAGGCTCAACCACAGGAGCAGGGGTGGGTGCAGGATCCACCGTGACCAGCAGAGCAGCAATTTCATCTTGCTGTTTGGCGGTGGCGGTGATGGAGAGGGTGCGGGTGGTTCCGACCCGGTTGATCACTGCTCCGGGCACTTCGGCTTTCAGGAAAGCAGCAATTTCATCCGCAGGAAGATTGGTGGCGTAGAAACGGCGCACGGTGGGCTCAGGAGCGGGGGGCGTCACCACCACAGGAGGTTCTACGGGAGGAACTGCAGCTGGAGCAATGTCCACCACGCTCAGCAGGCTGGCCACTTCTGCTTGTTGTTTTGCCGTTCCAGAGAGGGCAATCAGGCTGCTGCTGCCGAAACGGGTGACGGTGACATCTTTGGCTTCTGCCTGCAGAAACTTGATGACAGACTCAGGATCAGATTTGATGGTGTAAAACACACGCACCACAGGATCAGGAGCAGGAGCAGTGACCACCACGGGGGGCTCAACCACTGGAGCAGGAGGGGCAGGACGGAATTTGTCCACCACACTCTTGGGTCCCACCACCACAATGTCATTGCCCAGCAACTCATAATCCAGATCGTTGAGTTTGGTCAGCAGATCCCAGACTTCTCGGAAAGGCTTGTTGGCAATGTTGTAGTTGATGGTTTTGTCTGCAGGGATTCCATCGGTGACCACAGTCAGCCCCACTGAATTCCCCAGCGCCTGCAAAAGCGCCACCAGGTTGTTCACGCTGGTGCCTGTCTGTACCGTGACAGCAGCATCAAACCGTGATTCAGAGGGTAGGATTGGGGCCGCGAAGGCCACACCTGCCAGCAGACTTAAAACCAGGAGATTACGTTTTAACATCACTCACCGCCTATCCAGAGTCAGCTCCAGAGTCTCTTCTCCGAGCTGTAATGTGACTTGTTGTTGAGAAATAGACTTCACCAGAATGTCTGTTCCTGCCAGTTTTTGACCTGCTGCAGCCATCAGATAGCCATTTTTGCTGTTGAATATGGCTGTGCTGTTGGGACCAATGACCACAGAACTGAAGGCCAGTTGCAACTCATTGGCGGTTTTGAGCAATTCACTCTCTTTGGGAGGCGTGACGGGCTCATCGGGCTGCGGGGTGTCTTTTTGGGGCGGTGCAGGAATGACCAGTGAAGAAATCAGGACTGGCGTGGGTGCAGAAATCACTGTGGTGTTTTGCTCAGGAACTGCAAACCCTGTGCTGCTGGTTCCAGGCTGCACCACACTGGGGGCAGGCAGAGGAAGGGCTTTGATGGTGTTGCTGCCCCTGTTGGTGCCCGTGGTGCCCGTGGTGCCGTTGGTGCTGGGAGGGGTGATTTTGACAGGCTGTCCAGTGCTGGGCAAAACAATGGGAGGTGTGGTGGTGATTCCACCTGTGTTGGTGTTGCCGCTGGGCAGGGTGTTGGTGTTTGGAATGGTGATGGTGGGAGAAGTGTTGACAGGAATGGGTGTGGTGTTGAAATCCGGGATGGTCTGGGTGGGATTGACCGCTGTGGTGGTGTCAGGAACCAGTGTTGATGGAGGGATAGTGACAGGAATGAACGGGTTGGAGGTTCGATTTGAAGGTCCGACTCCAGCTTCTGTGTCAGGCCCCAACACCACATCAACTTCCCGATTGACAGTGGTCAGGAAGGGCAAATCTTTGACCACCAGAGGTTTGCCCGTTTGCACAGGACCAGTGTTGGGATCAACTGGAGGCAGGGGAGTGATGACTTCTGGATCTGGAGCAGGCTGCTGGTTGAGCACATAATAGGCACCGCCTCCTGCAACCGCCAGAAGTCCAACGATCACCCAGATCAGGGGTTGCGAGACGGGAGATTTGTTGACGGGTCCGGTCATGATGCGTTTCCTCCCTGAGGGGCAGGGGTTGCATTGGGGTCCTGAGGAGGAGTGGTTTGTTCTTGTTGCTGTTGCTGTTGTTGCAAGGCTCTGCTCACATCAAAGGTGTAAACCGTCATGGCCATCGTTACGGACAGTGGCGGGTTCTTGGCAGTGGCCTGGGTGACCTCTGTAAGTTTCAGGTCGATTTTGTTGATGGTGGAGAACCTTTGCAGGTCTTGAATGGCAGCAACAACATTGAGCAAGCCTGGGAAAGTGGTGTCCAGGGTCATGTTGACATTGACAGCCACCACACCAGCAGGAAGATCGGTCTGGGTGGATGCTGTGGGAGCAATGCTGTTCAGCGTGCTTCCCGAGTCAATGACAATCTGTCTCAGATCCTGCAGGAATTCCCCAAAGCGCAGGGTTTCAGGCAGCTCTTCAACAAAAGCCTGTTTGTCGGCTTCGAGCAGTTTGACATCTTCCATCAGCTGGGGAAGTCGGGCAGTTGCAGCTTTGGCCCGGGCCAGTTCCTGCTCTACACTCTCTTTGTCCAATTGCTTGTTGGCAATTTCATCTCCCTTGGGCTGGTACCACAAAAAATACCAGACCAGCACCAGCAATACGGATGCTGCAATAGAGATGAGGGCAATGTCTCTTTGTTTTAACTTCATTGCGTGGACCCCCCAGAAGTTGTGGTGGGTGTGGTGGTTCCCGATGGGGCGGGTGTTGTTGCGGGGGTGGTTCCAGGTGTTGTTTCAGTGGCACTGGCTTTGATCAGATTGACATTGACTGTGAAGTCATACTGATTGTTTTCTGCCTGTTTTTGTGCATTCTGAAACTGGATGGCAAAATCCTGACTGTCCTCAAAAGCTTTGACAAAGTCAATCAGGGCCTGGTTGGATTTGGCGATGCCCTGAATGGTCATGACTTTGCTGGAGGGTCGACCATCAAAAGCCACACCAGTGGCTGCTGTAGGCGTGCTGACCCCCAGACTGCTCAATGAGATGGTGGGGTTTGCAGAGCCTGTGGGAATCTGACTGACGAAGCGCTCCAGGTCTCCACGCCAATCGCTGGACAGGGCTTCCAGATTGCTGCGAACAGAGCTGTAAACACTGAGCTCGGCTTTCTGCCTCTCCAGTTGTTTCACGGTGTTCAGGGCTTCTTTGCGGGCCTCAAGGTCTGCACGCATGACTGTGAGGTCTTCAGTCAACTGGGCATCCTCATTTGTGCGCATGATGTGCATGGCCGCCACCACACCCAGGGTGATGACTGGCACAACAAATGCGGCCACCGTCCACAGGTTGGTTTCACGGTGCACCGCCAGTTCTTTTGGTAGCAGGTTGATCTTAATCAATGCCCTTCACCCCTCGAACCGCCAGGCCCAGTGCAACTGCAAATTCGGGACCGAATTCTTTCAGGTAGGCGGGATCAATTTTGGCGATTTTGGTGTTGGTGACCATCCAGGGATTGCCCACTTCCACGTAAAGACCCAGCGTGTCACTGATGGCCTGGGAAAGACCCACCAGTTTTGCTCCTCCTCCAGACAGGCACACCCGGTCAATCACGATGTCGCCTGCTTGAACCCGGTAAAATTCCAGGCTGCGGCGAATTTCGGTGAGCAGGTCGGCGAGCACAGGACGGATGGCATCGTAGACTTTGGCACTGGAGTAGGTGTCACTGCTGGTGTCGATGTCCAGCAGGTCTTCGTTGTCTTCGGTGGGGAGGGTGGCAGCTCCGTACTGGAGTTTCACATTCTCTGCAGAATAGAAATCCAGCTGGAAGGCTTTTTGCACAGCAGTGGTGAAGTCGTCGGCAGCAATGGAAATGTTGCGGGTCATCAGGAGCCGATCTCCGCGAACCAGTGCAATCACTGTGCTGGAAGCTCCGATGTCCAGCATCACGGCCACTTCACCCTGTTCGGAGTAGGTGCCTCCGGTGAGGGTGCTCTTGCTGAGGTGGCTGCCCATCAGGCTGCCCCTGAGTGCCCGCAAAGCTGCGAAGGGCTTCACATCAATGGCCACAGGCTCCAGACCAGCAAGCTTCAACACCTCGACATAACGGTAGATGATGTCTTTGGGAGCGGCTGCAATGACAATCTCCATCTGTCCAGTGTCATTCTGCACGTCTTTGGGGTTGTCCAGAAGATCATAATCCAGAACGACATCGTCTACAGCATAGGGGAGGTACCTTTCAGCTTCCCACTTGATGGATTCATCCAATTCCCGGCGGTCCATGACTGGCACAAAGATGTTGCGGGTGACGGCGGCTTGGTTGGGGATGGTGGTGATCACCTGCTTGGTCTTGATTTCGTGTTCACGAATCAAGCGGCGGATTTCTTCTGCGAGAGCTTTGGGCTCGAAAACCTGACCGTCTTGCATGGTTCCACTGGGGGTGGGGGTGCTGACTGCTTTGAGCAGGTCAGGCGGGGACCCTGGGTTCAGCTCGACGATTTTGATGGCGCTTGCACCGATCTCGAGTCCAATCGCATTCTTCCGCGACCATAGCTGATTGAAGAAATTTTGCACGCTACCTCCGGGATTTCTTTACCTTGATCTTAACACACTGTTACAAATTATGGAGTTTTTCACACCATTTCGGCAAGTTCTCACATCCGAGTCTTAAGATTACAGCTTTCTGGTCAACAAAAAGTCGTATAGACAGGACTTGAAAAAAGCGTTCCAGGCGTAAGCCCAGGTGTAGCCACTTTGTGCCTTGCTGGGAGAATTGTGCCATGAACCCGCAAGAAAATACACCTCTGCACCTGTTACAATTTGGGTGTTCAGAGGCCCTAAACCCAGTGCTGCATTCAAATAACCCCGCAAGCGAGAGGCTGTAAAAAGCAGGTTCTGTTCGGGTTTCAGGAGTTGCAAGCGGGCCTGGGCTTCGTTGCGTGGAAAATGTTTCACCAAAAGCCCAAAAGCCCGAAACCGCTCTTCTTGCAAAAGGCTGTCCTCCCAGGACATCTGGGCAATGCCCACCGTTCTGGAAAGGTTGCCAGTGATCCCACTGCTGCCATACAGCTGGGCATTTCGCAGGGCCATCACATCGGTAAAATCCCGCAATTTTCCTGCCAGTCCGTAGGCGCTGTCTGTGCCCGCCAGCTCGTTGTCCACCAGGCCTGCCAGGGCTGCAGGCGGAAAATGAAATGCTCTGGCAGCACGCAAAATGCCCACCCGTTCTGCAAGCACCTGTTGAACAGCCAGCCTCAGTGGAGCCTGATTTTCCAGAAAATTCCACAGGGCCTGGGGTGTTTTGAACGACCGGTTTTGTGCAGCATTGAGAAAATTGAGCCAGCCCATGGCCTGTTCCATGGCCACTTCTGGGCTGTTGAACACACTTCTGCGGCCAGCAGTGACATCCTGGTTGAGGATTTCTTTTTCCAGCAATTTCAACAGGGCAGAGGTTTTGGCTTTTCCCAGCGCATGTCTGGAAACCAGAAACAGCTTCCAATGCAGGGCCAGCAATTTGGTTTTGCGCTCTCCCGAAATCTGCAATTGATCAAGGTTGGCCTCAAAAGCCTGACCAGGCAACACATAATCCCGCAGCACATCTGGTCTGGGAATTCCTCCAGGCGCTTCCAGCAAGCTTGAGGCACTGCTGGTGGTCTGGCTGAGGGCACTGTCACGCAGGCTGGCAAAGTACCTTGAGACCCACCAGCTCACACTGGGGCTGAGGCTGAGCATCACCACCAGTGTCAAGGTGGTGACGTAGTACCTCCTTTTCAGCTTGCCAGAACCAGATGTGGCCATAGGGAACCATCAGGCATGATACCGGGTTTTTCGAGGAGAAGTACCCTTTTTTCTGAGTCGTCCCTTTTTCACCAGATGGCGCAGCAGGCGAGAAGTCTGCTGGACATCCAGACCCAGCACATGTCTCAGTTCGGCATTGCTGGTTCCATCAGGCCGTGAAGCCTTCTGCAACACCAGTCGCTCCAGATCCGGGTTGTTGATGTAACCTCTGGCAGGTTGCGTGGATGCAGGCACGGGTTTTGTCAGCGGGCCATTTGTAACGTTTGCTACAGGTGGCCTGGAAGGGGCTTGCATGCCTTCCAGTGATTGTGGAGGCATCTGTGCAGGTTGTGATCCACCAAGCAGGCTTCTGGAAGCCCTGGCAAGTTCATACAGGCTGGAACGGCCCCTGCCTGAACGCACAATCAACTCTTTTTCTTCCATCAGGTGCAAAAGACGCGCAATGCGGTCCTCAGGAAGTTGCAGGGCATTGGCCAGATCGGTTCGGTTGCCTTCTCCCATGCGGTGCAGAAAGCTCAGCACAATCAACATGTCCAGGCTGAAGGTCTGCATTTCTTCTTGTTTCTGGGCTACAAATTTCACGAAATTGGCATCAAAACCTGGATTGTGAATGCTGAGGGTGACAGCATCTTTGTAGCTGGTGAACTCTGGCGGTTCTTTGCCGTGTCTGAGCAGGAGCTGGTACATTTTGTCCACCCCCACCCCGGCCCTTTCCACATACCCCAGCTTGGCCAGTGCTTCAGCCAGAATGGGATTGCGGCGTTTGGGCTGGTGGCGCAGGATGTTTTCTGCGGTGATCCCGCCAGGAAGTCCGCCAGGATTGGAGATCTCCAGACGGTCCGGGTAATGGTGGATGTGCACGGTGTCCCTGAGCTGGTAGTCCCGGTGCATCAGGGCATTCAGGATGGCCTCACGGTAGACCACCTCGTCAAAGTCCCACACTTCAATGCGGAACAGGCCCACCTGCAATGGAGAAAAGCTGTTGCGCAACTGAATCAGGTCTCTGAGGCGTTCCACCATGGCTGGAAGCGGTTGCAGCAGGTCCTCCCGAAACGAGAACTCCACATCCCCTCTGGAGTGATGGTAGTAGCTGATCTCGGCCTGGGGAATCAGACGGCGCAGGGCCTGGGGGGTCCCGGCCATCAGGATGCCTGCCAGATTGGGTTTGAGGGTGCCATCTACATCAACCAGCAAATTGAGTTCCCTCAGGAAATCCATGTCTGCCAGTTGGCCCAGACCAGAAGCCCTGCCCTGCAGGCCTCGTCTTAAACGACCCACTTCCAGAGGATCAATGTCAGACAGGCTGCTCATGGGTGGAACAGTGGCCGTGAAATCAGGCTGGGCCTGCGGACTGCGGTCCCAGAGCCCTTCGATGGGAGAGAGCTTCAGGCCATCCCAGGCCAGTACCTCACCATCTCTGGAGGCCAGCAGGTATGGGGCCTGGGGCACATAAACCACCATCACTGCAGCTCCATAAGCCTGCTGGTGGTGGGCATTGACGCTCAGCTTCCCACTGGAAAGTTCAAAAATCGCATGGGTGATCTGCAAGGGATGGATGTCCGAAGCATCTTCCATGCGACCCCCAGCAGCCCCCACGATCAGCAAGCCCCCCCGCGCATTCGCAAGACCAATGGCATAGCGGGCCAGGGTGTCCGGTCCCACCTGGGTGCTCAGCAGGATGCGTTCAGGGGTGGCCCCTTCACGGATCAGTCTCTCCAGATTGTCGATCAACGTTTATCACCTGTGTGCGGCATGTAAGGGAACATCTTAGCTTCTGGGGTGGGGTTTGAACAGGGGCGGAAAAGTATGGGAAGGTCAGATGGATCACCCATCACCGTGTCAGGCCTCCCCACCACATCCTGATCAACAAAAGCGGTTCCAGCCACACCAGTGCCACCCGGTTTCCCGTGCCATAAAGCACTGCGTTTTGCTGAAAGTTTTTGCCCAGCCTGACGCTTGCTGCCAGAGAAATGTCCTGGATCAGAAAACCTGCTTCCTCCCAGTCGCCCTCTCCAGCCCTGTAACCATAAAAAAGGCAGCCCAGATTCTGGATGGCTTCAGACAAAGCTGCATTTCTCTGTTGATTGAGAGCAGCGGCAAGCTTCTGGCTGTGTGGATTGCAGGCTGTGACCATGGCCCACCGCTCTGGAAAATGCACAGGCACCGTTTCAGGTCTGTCTTTTAAACACAGCCTGTGACCCTGCAAGGTGTAAGGGCTACTCAGATACGTCTGAATCAGGGCTTGCACCTGTGCCGGACTCACTGTTTTCTGCATCTTCATCCTCAGGGGTGTCCACGCTGACCTTCATGACTTCCCGCAGCACACTGGTGGCAAAAGCCCCTTTGGGCAGGAAGAACCTCAGCCAGTAACCATCTTCGGTGGGTTCAAAATCAATGTCTGTAAACAGGCGGGTGATGCGGCGGTCTCCCAGTCTGGAACGGAAATCGTCCATGGAAAGGCCCAGTTCGGTCAGCACCTCCTGTTCCAGCAATCCAGCGTCCAGGGTGAGGGGTTTGATTTTGCGTCCCAGCAGGGTTCCGGTGGCAGACACCTCGCCACGCTGGGCCCTGGGGCTTTCTTCCAGGGATTCCACCAGAAACACACCGCCTGTGTCGTGTTTTTTGGCCATGTCTCCCAGGATCAGGCCATCGTAGATGCCCCGCTCAATGCGCCTGGAGAGGAAACCATTGAACACCAGAGATTGCACGCTGCTGATCAGGAATCGCCGGACGGGGGTGCTGGCCTTGCCTTTGAAATTCCTGCGGGCAATGTCCAGTCCCATCTCTGCATTTTTGCCTTGCAGCCCAAAACGCTGGGGGCCATAGTAGTTGGGAATCCCGATGGGTTTCAGGGCTTTCAGAATGGCCTGAACCTTGCTGGGATCGGCATCCCGCACCCGCACCGAAAACTGGTTTCCCTTCAGGTGCCCGATGCCCAGTTTGTTGTTGTGGCGGGTGGTTTCCAGAACGCGCACCCCTGGCAGGTCCAGCGTTTCAATCTGCCTCTCGTAACGGGCAGGCAAACTGATCCACTGGGTGGTGATGGCATGGCGGTCTTTCAGACCGGCAACCCCCACCTTGTCAAAGCGCACCCCCAGGGTTTCCCCCAGCATTTTGACCACGTGGTTGCTGTTCTGCCCAATTTTTTCGATGTGCAGGTACAGAAATTCACCCTCTCCAGAGAAGGGGTAGGCGGGCACTTCATCCACCTGAAAATCTGCGACTTCAGAACGGATGCGTCCTCCGGTGCCGTCCAGATGGCCCGTGACGTAGGCGAGATCATCCCAATTGAAAAGTAAGCTCATTGCGCTCTACACGTTAAAGGATTGCAGGTGGGTTTACCAACCACAAGACCCTGAGAGGTGTTCTGGCCTGGGCATCAACCTCTGAAAATCACTTTCCCATGAGAGGCTCTTTCCTGCGGAAACCCACAGAATCCATCTAGACATCTGATATGATTTACGCAACAATCTGGTCCCCGTTCACACAGACATACCCGGTTCAAAAAGGTCCATATAATGGCACCAGGATGGAATCGAGGGAGTTGCCGTGCTTCCTCGAAAACAGGGAGGAAACCCATGCACGATTCAGCAGCACACACCTTTCAACTTGAACCCTGGGGCATCACCGAGCCCCAATTTGATCCTCAAAAAAACCAGCTCTGTGAAACCCTGTTTGCCCTGGGCAATGGGTACATTGGTCAGCGGGCCACCTTTGAAGAAGGCCATTCAGGGCCAGCAGGAACCTCACGGGATGGCACCTTTTTAAATGGCTTTTACGATGTGGAACCCATCCACTACCCGGAAACGGCTTACGGACTGGCGAAACGCAACCAGTTCATGTTGAATGTGCCCAATGCAAAACGTGTGGAAATTCATCTGGAAGATGAAGTTCTGGATGTTTTCTCTGGAGAACTGCACAGCCATGAGCGCCATCTGGATTTTCGAGAAGGGGTCCTGCACCGCACCCTGGATTGGACTTCGCCAAAAGGTCGCAGGATCAAAGTGTACAGCAAGCGGCTGGTGTCTTTTGAACAGAAAAACCTTTTTGCCCTTTCCCTGGAAGTGACTGCCGTAAATTTTTCAGGACAGATCCGACTGGTGTCCAGTGTGGATGGAGAAGTCAGGCACATGGAAGCAGGAGATGACCCACGGGTGGGCTCACACGTCAGTGCACCTTCCCTGATCCTGCAGGAAGTGGTACAGGAAGTGGAATTTTCTGCGCTGATTCACCGGACCCGCAACAGTGGTTTTCTGCTGGTCAGTGCCATCAATCACCAGCTCCAGGCTGCAAATGCTTCCAGCACCCTGCAGCAAGAACAGGAGCGCTCTGAGCACCTCTTCACAGCAACCCTTGCCCAGGGCGAAACCATCGGCCTGCAAAAATATGGGGCTTACTGCACCTCAAGAGATCACCCTGAAGCAGAATTGTTGCCTCTGGCAAAAAACATCCTGCAGCAGGCAAAATCTGCTGGTTTTGAAGCCCTTGTGGAAGCCCAGAAATCCTACCTGCAAGCCTTCTGGGATGAGGCAGATGTGGACATTCAGGGAGACGCTGCCCTGCAGCAAGGCCTGCACTTCAACCAGTACCACCTGTTGCAAAGTGTGGGTCGGGATGGGCAGACCAACATTGCAGCCAAAGGGGTCACAGGGGAAGGCTACGAGGGGCATTACTTCTGGGACACCGAAATTTACGTGTTTCCAGTGTTCCTCTACACCAAACCTGAAATTGCCCGCAAGCTGCTGGAATACCGTTACCGGGGTCTGGACCACGCCAGAGAACGGGCCCGCCAGATGTCCCATCCCAAAGGTGCCCTGTACCCCTGGCGCACCATCGCGGGTGAAGAGTGCTCGGCATATTTTCCTGCAGGGACCGCCCAGTACCACATCAATGCAGATGTGGCCTATTCCGTGAAGCTCTACACAGAAGTCACCGGAGACGACTCTTTCCTGCTGGAAGGCGGAGCCGAAGTGGTGATGGAAACCGCCCGTCTGTGGATGGGCATTGGGGCCTACATTGAGCACAAAGGTGGAGCCTTCTGCATCAATGAGGTGACCGGACCCGATGAATACACCGCTCTGGTGAACAACAATTGCTACACCAACGCCATGGCGAAAATGCATCTGGGTTTTGCCAGTCAGGTGGCCCGCAAGCTGCAGGAAACTTCCCCTGATGCCTACCGGGAGCTGGCCCAGAAGATCGAACTGGACCCCCAGGAAGCCGACCACTGGCAACATGCAGCAGACCACATGTACCTGCCTAAAGACGAGAAACTGGGCATTCACCCCCAGGACGACACCTTCCTCTCCAAGGCCGTCTGGGACTTTGAGAACACCCCTACAGAGAATTACCCCCTGTTGCTGCACTACCACCCGCTGGTGATCTACCGGTATCAGGTCTGCAAACAGGCCGACGTGGTGCTGGCCCTGATGTTGCTGGGAGACCAGTTCACCTTAGAAGAGAAGAAAAAAGATTTCGATTACTACGAACCCATCACCACCCATGATTCTTCGCTGTCTTCCTGCATTTTCAGCATTGTGGCCAATGAAGTTGGGTACGCTCAGAAGGCCTACGACTACTTCATGGACACGGCCCGCATGGACCTCGACAACCAGCACGGCAACACCCAGCACGGCGTGCATACGGCAGCCATGGCCGGAAGCTGGATGGGTGTGGTGTACGGTTTCGCAGGCATGCGCGCTTATCAGGGCAAGCTGCACTTTAACCCCCGTTTGCCTGCCCAGTGGTCCCACTACCAGTTCAAAATCCATGTGCAAGGCCAGCTTTTGCAAATCCGGGTGGAAAAAGAACAGGTGGAATACACCTTGCTGAAAGGCCACACCCTTTCCTTGCAGCACGAGGGCAGAGAGATCACCCTGCAAAACGGTGAGACCCAGACCATCACCCAACAAGGAGAACAGGCATGACCTTCAAAGCAGTGATCTTCGATCTGGACGGCGTGATCACCGACACGGCCCACTACCACTATCTGGCCTGGAAACGCCTGGCAGAACAGGTGGGTGTGCCTTTCGATGAGGTGTTCAACGAGCGCCTCAAGGGTGTGGACCGCATGGGTTCTCTTAACCTGATCCTCTCACAGGGCAGGTTTGACCTCACTGAGGAAGAGAAAGTGGCTCTGGCCACACAGAAGAACACCCATTACCAGGAACTCATTGCAGAGATGACCCCAG
This sequence comes from Deinococcus roseus, assembly GCF_014646895.1. Taxonomy (NCBI): domain Bacteria; kingdom Thermotogati; phylum Deinococcota; class Deinococci; order Deinococcales; family Deinococcaceae; genus Deinococcus; species Deinococcus roseus. Next base: position 187,479 of record NZ_BMOD01000004.1, on the reverse strand, counting down.
AAGATTTGCTTCCTGGTGCAGTGCAGGCCCTGGATGAGGTGAGGCAGGCAGGTCTGAAAATCGGGCTGGCCTCGGTGAGCCGCAATGCCTTCACGGTGCTTTCCAGTCTGGGCATCACCGAAAAATTCGATTACATCGTGGATGCCAGCACCATTGCCAGAGGCAAACCCGACCCGGAAATTTTCCTGAAAGCTGCTGCAGAACTGGGTGTCACGCCCGAGGAATGCCTCGGCGTGGAGGATGCTGTGGCAGGCGTTGCCTCCATCAAATCTGCTGGGATGTACGCTGTAGGTGTGGGAGATCCACAGGTCCTCACCCAGGCAGACCGGGTGATTCCGGGTTTGCAGGATTTTTCCATTGCTGATTTTCTGGACTGAATTTCTGGGTTGATTTTACAGAAACCTGCAACTGAAAACATGCAAACAAACTTCGATCCATCTTCAAGACCTTCTGAACTTTCAGGAGGTTTTTCTTTTGCAGGATAGGCTGCATTTTCAGGGGGGCGATCCATCAGGGATGCAACCCCGAACCTATGGGGAAATCCCCTACAAAGCATTCCCAAAATGCCCCATGTGATTTTGCTGCTGTTGGCGCTACTCTGCAATAGTCTTGCGGTCATTTCTGGCATTTTTGATGCCAATCCTCTGTTTTGCCTGTTGTTTGTGCCTTGAACCTCACATCCCAATGTTTTGCCTTCTGAACGATTGAACCCAGACCTCTGGAATGGCCTTCTGGGCCAACAAAGCTGTTTTGCATCAAGGAGGACCCATGAAAACCTGGATCAAAGCCACACTGGCCCTGGCCTGCGGCGGAGTTGCCTTCGGTCTGCTCACGTCCCTGCAGACCGTGGAACCCCTGCAGCCTTACCCCCTGCCGTTCACTTCACAGGTCCCCGGTGACATCAATGTCAAGCAACTCAATGCCTTCAACCAGAAGCAGCAGTTTGACCAGGCCCAGCGCATGTTTGACATTTTTGCCTGGCAGGCCTTTGTGGGCCTCAACTGGCCTGCATTGCCCAATGGTCAGCCCGACCCCAGCCTGAAAATCGGTCAGTCCAGTCCCAACGGTGTGGTGTGGGAAAGCTGGAAACATGATTATCAGGTCTATACCGCCAATGGCCAGCCTCCTGTGCTGAATGCCATCAAGAACGGCAAAGATTCCCACACGGTCAAGAACACCGGAAACACCATGCCTGATGAAGTTGAAGAAGCCTTGCAGGCCTTCACAGGTCCACTGGTGGACAAAAACGGCAACTGGGTCACCTACGAGATCCGCATGAGCCCCAGAGAAGTGAATTATCTGGTGGACAATAACCTGTATTACGTGCAGGGACAGGTGGAATTCACTGGCAAAGGCAACACCATCTCTTTCCCTGCGGGGGTCTACAACGGAGACATTGGGGCCATTGAGGTGAAAGCCGCCTGGAGGATTCTGGACCCCAACACCGACGATGCCTCCCGATACTTCACCACCACCGGAGACATCTCCATCAACAACCCCACCCAGTTCAGCAAGCCTCTGGTGAAAAACGATGTGCTGCTGGGGCTGGTGGGCTTCCACATCTCTGCCAAAACGCAATATGCAAAGCAGTGGATCTGGGCCACCTTTGAGCATGTGGACAACCTGGAAGTGCCTCCTTTGCTTTACAAGGGGAAGCGCCTGATGCCTTCTTTCTACAACCCCAGCAACCAGACCCTCCCTGTGAACATTGAGCCTCCCCTCAATGCAGTGGTTCCCGGTCAGCCCATTGCAAGCGGTCAGTATTACAACGGCTGGGATCCCACCCTGGTTTACCAGCCCACCCAGGCTTTCCGCATGATTCCCATTCCCACCGACAAAGAGCAGTTGAACAGGCAGGTGCAGGCCGCGCTGGCCAAACTGGTGCCTGGAAACGTCTTCCAGTACTACAAGTTGATTGACACCCAGTGGCCCACCGACCCATCTGCGTTGCCCACACCAACCCTGCCTTTCGATGCAGGTGTGTTCCCCAACAGCGTCACCAACAAAGCCGGAGGTCTGGTGACCCCCACCTACCTGACCAACATCACCATGGAAACCTACTTTCAGGCTGGAAATGAACCTGCCTGGCACCAGATTGAAGGTTTCCCCCAGAGTGCTGACACCCAGATTTATGGCACCGAGAGTTGCACGGGCTGCCACTCCAGTGCAGGGGTGGCCATTGCTTACGATCCCAAGCAGGCCCTGAGCGGCACCAACCCGCTGTATGGCATTCCCCTGACCGGGGACTTCAGCTGGTTGTTGCAGCAAAAAGCCCAGATTCGCAAATGAAACCCTTGTAGCACTGAGGCTGGGCGGATTTCAGCCCAGTTCTCTGCAGAAGTTTAGAAGTCCTGTCTTTTCGAGGAGTGGCCTGTCTGGCACCCCCCGAAGGGCAATGCTGTTCTGCTTTCAAACTTTACCCCTGAGCTGCAGATCTGTTTCAGGTCTGCCTGTCGTCCCCATTCTGAAAGGTGGGGAAATCGACCCCTTGGAGAATCCCATGACCCAGTTGCTGAACAAACAGATGGAGCAGGTACAGAACACACAGGACCAGCAGGACAACAGCTACCCCTTTGTCACCGTGGACCAGTTCACCCCCAACCTCGGGTCGTGGCAACAACTTGGAGCCGTGAGCGGTTACACCCAGCAAGGAAACACCATCCAGCTGGTGATGACCCAGGGCCCTGGACCCTTGCTGTATTTTTACTCTCCCACCCTCTTTCGGGTGCGTTTTAACAGCTCTGGCAATTACAGCACGGACAATTCTTATGCTGTGGTGAACACCGATTTTGGATTTCAGGCCAGCAGTTTGCAGGTGCAGGACAATGGCTCCCAGATCACCATCCAGACTGGAGTGCTGGAAGTGGTGATCCAGAAAGGCAATTACGCCCTTTCGGTGTACCGCAGTGGTCAATTGATCCACCAGGACACCTCCAGTTACAACCTGGTTTACACCGGGGAGTGTGTGGCGAATTTCAAGGTGTATCCAGCCAATGCCATGTATTTTGGCTTTGGTGAAAAAGCAGGTGCCCAGCTGGCCAAAAACCAGTTCACCATGACCTTTTTCAACTTTGACAACTTCACCTATGCCACCAGTCCCCTGCCCGAAGGAGAGCAGCCTGGTCCCCTCAACCCCAGTGAATCGCTCTACAACTCGGTGCCCCTCCTGATTGAAGTGAATCCCAATCCCATCAATGAGCAGCAGGGTGCGCCTTATGCTTATGGGATTTTCTTCGACAATGTGGCGCAGTCTTACATCAACATCGGGGCCAGCGATTACTCCAACATGTACGGCAAGTATTACTTTGGTGCCCTGTATGGAGACCTGAATTACTACTTCATGGCAGGTTCTGTGGCTGCAGACATTGTGCAGCAGTACACCCAGTTGACCGGGACCGCTCCCATGCCCCCCAAATACGTGTTCGGGTACCATCAGGGCTGTTATGGGTACTACGACCAGTACCACGTGATGGCTGTGGCCAATGCTTACCGTGCTGCCCAGATTCCCTGTGACGGTCTGCACATCGATGTGGACTTCCAGAACAACTACCGCACCTTCACGCACTCAGATTTGAAATTCCCCGATGCCCAGGCCATGTTCTCTTACCTTGCCCTGATTGGCTTCAAGTGCAGCACCAACATCACCGCCCTGGTGGATGCCAACCCTTACGATGAAAACGGCCATACGGGTCCGGGTTCTGATCCTTACCTTGCCCTGGAAAGCGGTCTGGCAGAAGGGGTGTTCATCACCAATTCCCGTGCTGGACAGCCTGCCACCACCGATCTTTTTGTGGGCAACGAGAACTATGGCGTGAACACCGGCATCAATCCTTACCCTGCCCAGCCAGACACAGGCAGCGATGTGCTCGGGTCATACGGTTACTACCCGGACTTTGGTCGTCCTGAAGTGCAAGCGTGGTGGGGCAAGCAATACCAGAACCTCTTTGACATTGGCCTGCAGATGGTGTGGCAGGACATGACCGACCCGGCCCTTTCTCCTGGTGTGGACAACCCTGCCACCTACAAAACCTTCCCCGGAGATTTGATGATGACCTCCTTTGGTCAGCAGGTGCCCAATGCCAAAATTCACAACGCTTACGCCCTGCTGCTCAGCGAGGCGACTTATGAAGGGCTGGCCAAAATCCGGCCCACCCAGCGCAATTTCATCATTGCCCGTGGAGGATATGCAGGCATCCAGCGCTACGCAGGCCTCTGGACCGGGGATTCTGCCTCCAGCTGGGATTTCCTGAAGATCAACCTTCCAGAAGTCCTCAACCTGGGCCTGTCTGGTGTTCCGATTTCGGGCTGTGACATTGGCGGTTTTGCCAATGGCTCTGGCTCTGAAGGCGACTTCTATGTTGCCGATGGTCGGGCTTATGGCCAGATCACCAACTACGAACTGTTCACCCGCTGGATGACCCTGGGGGCTTTTCTGCCCTGGTACCGCAACCACTACGACGGTTACTCCAAAGGTTTCCAGGAACCTTACAACTATGGCGAGCCTGTGCCCAGCAATTGCCGCAAGTACATTGAAATCCGTTACCAGCTGATGCAGGTGTTCTATGATGCCATGTACCAGTGCACCCAGACAGGCTTGCCCATTGCACGTGCCCTGTTCCTGACCGACCCCCAGGACCAGAACGTTTACAACCACCTCAATGATCAATTCTTTGTGGGTCAGGATTTGCTGATTGCCCCCATCCTGTTCCAGGCAGAAACAGCAAGTCCACCCGTCAGCCCCACACGTGACATCTACCTGCCTGCAGGTTGGGACTGGTACCCCTACCAGAACAACGAGCAGCCCTTGCCTGCACCTGCATCAGGAGGGCAGACCATCAGCTACTACGCTCCGCTGGAGCAGGTCATGAACATTGTGCCCATTTACGTGCGCTCCGGGGCCATTCTGCCCAGCCGTCAGGTGGAACAGTGGGTGGGTCAACTGGAAGTGAACCCCCTGACCATCAGCATCTATCCTGGACCGGACCGCCAGTACACCCTGTACCTGGATGATGGCCTGACCACCCAGTACCAGACCGAGAGCGCCTACCGCCTGACGGAAATCAGCACCCAGATCTCGGGGAACCAGAAAACCATCAATGTGGTGCGCACCCACGACAACTACACCCCCAGTGAGCCTTACTTCTTTATGGCCCTTCTGAGCACCAGCAATCCCCAGTCGGTCACGGTGAATGGGCAGACCCTGAGCAACCTCACTTCCGGCAGTGGGGATCAGGCTGGAGCAGATGCCCTGTCCAGTTCCAAAGTGAATGCCTATTACTTCAATGTCGGTTTGCAAACGGCCTTCATCAAGGTCTATGACACCAGTGCAAACCTGCAGGTTGTTGCAACCTTCTGATCCTTAAACTTTCTTGCAAAAACGAAGACCCGGATTTCCGGGTCTTCGTTTTTGCTGGAGGGTTTACTGCGTTTATCAGTGGAATGGAAGGATTCTTTTGAATCCTTCCATTCCAAACAACATCAACCCTGGCAGCAACCTCTTATTCTTCTGTCAAAGGCTCTAATGTCTGGGGAGGTAAAGGCTCAGGGCAAAAACCAGGGCCACACCGACCAGGGCCAGAGCAGCGGCCCATCCCAGCGCCCTGTCTTTTCTTCCGAAAGCTTTGATGGACACCAGCAGGGCAGCCAGCAAAGGAACCAGCATCAAATAAAGCGCACTGTACAGGCTGATCTGGGGAAAAAGCACACCCAGCAGCAAAACAGCCAGACCAATGGTGTAGGCCACCGGGAAGTATTTTTCGGGCAGGATCTCTTTCATGGTCAGAACCAGTACTTCCAGAGCAAATTGAGGGCGGTGTAGATCAGCAGGATGGAGAAGAAGAGTTTCAGTTGCTGGGCAGGAATTTTTTGCTGCAAGCTGGCTCCCAGTCTGGCCCCCACCAGAATGCCCAGGGCAATGGCGCAGGCAATGCGGGCGTCCAGCAGTCCAGCCGACTGATACACCAGTGCGTTCCCTGTGGCGGTGATGCCCATGATGAAGGTGCTGGTGGCAATGGCTTCCCGGATGGGCAAACCCAGCAGCAGGTTCATCACCGGAACCTGCACTGTTCCCCCTCCAATGCCCAGCAGGCCTGCCATGATGCCAGCAAAACCCATGGCTGGAATCACGTAAGGGCTGGATTTGTCCCGTCCAGTCTCAATGCGTTTCATGCCCCGGATCAGGGTGAAGGCACTGTAGAGCAGCAGCAGGGCAAACACCAGGGCCACGTAAGCCGCAGGAAGCACCAGTCCCAGCACGCTCCCGATGGCCCCTCCGATCACGGTGTAGGGAGACAGCAGGTATCCCGTTCTGAGCTGGATCAGGTTGCGCTTCAGGTAGCCTGTTGTGGAGGCAATCCCCACAGCCAGCACCCCGATCTGGCTGATTGCTACAGCCTCCTGGATTTTGAGGTCATGGCCAAACCTGGGGGCAATGAATTCCAGTGCAGGAACCACCACCACACCTCCACCCAGACCCAGAATGGCCCCCAGCACTCCGGCCAGCAATCCAATGATGATGGCAGCAAGGGTCATCTCAGTATCCTGCCACCTGACCGTCGGTGCGTCCATCGCTGCCGCCCACCAGAACGCCATTTTTGGGGTCCCGCCAGATGATCTGTCCTCTGCCAAATGCGGAAGGATCTGGAACCAGGGTCACCTGATGCCCCATGTCCTGCAAAGCCTGGGCCACGTGTCTGGGCATGTGGGCTTCCAGCTGAACATTCAGGCCACTGGTCCACTGCCAGCGGGGAGCATCCAGAGCAACCTGCGGATTCATGTGGTAAGCAATGGTGTTCAGCACCATTTGCAGGTGTCCCTGGGGTTGCATGAAACCTCCCATCACCCCAAAAGGACCCAGTGGCTCACCGTCGCGGGTCAGAAAGCCTGGAATGATGGTGTGGTAAGGCCGTTTGCGCGGTTTCAGTTCGTTGGGATGTCCTGCAATCAGGTTGAAATTGTGTCCGCGGTTGTGCAGGGCAATGCCAGTGTTGGGCACCACCACACCACTGCCAAACCCCATGTAGTTGCTCTGAATGAAAGACACCATGTTCCCCTCGCTGTCTGCTGTGCACAGGTAAACCGTGCCATGGGAAGCGGGCTGGGCAGGTTCTGGCATACGAGCAGTATTGGAAATCAGGTTTCTGCGTTCTGCAGCGTGTTCCTCAGAGAGCAGCCTCTGAACCGGAACCTGCACATGCTCCATGTCTCCCAGGTGCTGGAAGGCATCTGCAAAAGCCAGTTTCAGGGCCTCGATTTGCAGGTGCAGTCCCTCGGGATCCTCGCGCTTCTTTGGCAGGTCAAAGCCTTTCAGGATGTTCAGGGCTTCCAGGGCCACCAGACCCTGACCATTGGGTGGGATCTCCCAGACTTCGTGCCCCTGGTATTCCACCGAGATGGGATCCACCCACTGGCTCTGGTGCAAAGCGAGGTCTTCCAGACGCAAAAAACCTCCGGTGTCCTTGGCAAAATGGTCGATCTTTTTGGCCAGGTCTCCAGAGTAAAAATCTTCGCTGTGGCTGTGGGCAATGGCTTCCAGGGTGCGGGCATGGGCCTCGCTCTGCCAGATTTGACCTGCTCTGGGCACAAAACCACCGGGCTGAAAAGTGCTGCTCCAGTGCTTGAATTCTTCATCCATCTGTCTGGAATAAACCCAGCTGGCCCTTTCCCAGTTGTGGGCCAGCACGGGGCTGAGGGGGTATCCAGTTCTGGCGTAATGGATGGCAGGGGCCAGCACCTGATGAAACGGCAAACGCCCAAACCGCTGATGCAGGTCTGCCCATGCTCTGGGTGCGCCTGGAACAGTGACAGGCACCCAGCCTTTTGCTGGAATTTCAGCAATGCCCATGCCCTGCAAAGCGTCTCTGGACAGCAGTCTGGGGGCACGGCCAGATCCGTTCAGGCCATGCAATTTTCCTTCCGTCCAGACCAGGGCAAAAGCGTCCCCACCGATGCCATTGCTGGTGGGCTCCAGCACTGTCAGGGCTGCGGCCACGGCCAGGGCAGCATCAATGGCATTTCCCCCCTCCCGGAGAAGGTGAAGACCCGCCTGGGCTGCCAGGGGTTGTGAGGTCGCCACCATCCCCTGTGAGGCGTAAACAGGCTGTCTGAAAGGCGAGTAAGGGTTCAGCATGCCTGACTTTAACATTTGAAAGTGCCCTGCAATGCGACAGGCAGCCCTGAATTCCTGCACATCCAGTGTGTTTCCAGTCCAATTCCAGTACATTGATGGGCATGCAACCCACCATCCTGATCACTGGAGCCACTGGCGGCATCGGTCTGGAAGTCGCCCGCACCCTCAAGCATGCCCATCTGGTGCTGCTGGGCAGAAATCCACAGAAACTGGAAGCCCTGCAAGAGGAATTTCCAGAAGCCCACATCCAGGCCTTGCCCCTCACGGATGAAGTTGCTGTCACTGCCCTGATGAAAGGGCTCCCGCGAGTTGATGCTGTGGTGCATTGTGCTGGAGAGGTGGTGCTGTCCAGCATTGCAGAGAGCAACCTGGAAGACTGGGAGAGCATGTTTCAGAGCAATGTGTTGACCGCCCTGGCCCTCACCCGTGCGGCCTTGCCAAAATTGCGTGAAGCCAGAGGCAAAGTGGTTTTTGTGAACTCCGGGGCAGGTTTAAGGGCCAATGCCCAGTGGGGAGGTTACGCTGCCAGCAAGTTTGCCCTCAAAGCCCTGGCAGATGCCCTCAGGCTGGAAGAACCCCGGGTTTCGGTGACCACGGTTTATCCGGGCAGAACCGCCACAGACATGCAAAAACAGGTGCGCAGCATGGAGCATGCTGTTTATGATCCGGAGAAATATGTGCGTGCCTCAGATGTGGCAGCGGCCATCAAAATGGTGCTGGACATGCAGCATCCCAGTGTGCTGGAAGAACTCTCCATCCGCCCGGCCAGCTCCTGAAGGTGAAATGACCCTATTCCTGCTGCCCTGAACTGCCTATACTGCAATCAAATGCTTGACACGCTGGGCCGCCCCTTGAAAGACCTGAGAATTTCGGTGACAGACCGCTGCAACATGCGTTGCGCCTACTGCATGCCAAAAGAGGTTTTCGGGCCAGATTATGCTTTTCTGCCCCAGAAGGAACTCCTCAGCTTCGAGGAAATCGAACGGGTGGCAAGGCTTTTTGTGCAGCTGGGGGTGAGCAAACTGCGCCTTACAGGAGGAGAACCCCTGCTGCGCAAAGGGCTTCCTGATCTGGTTGCAAGGCTTTCTGCCCTTGAAGGTGTGGAGGACATCGCCCTGACCACCAACGGCCTGCTCCTCCCTCAACTGGCCCGACCCCTCAAAGAAGCAGGTCTGAAGCGGGTCACCATCAGCCTGGATGCCCTTGACGATGAGACTTTTGGACGCATGAATGGCCTGAACATCAAAGTCGAACGGGTTTTGCAAGGCATTCAGGCTGCCGAGGAGGCGGGTTTTGAGCTGATCAAAATCAACTCGGTGATCAAGAAAAGCGAAAACTTGCATGCGGTGCTGGATCTGGCAGAGCATTTCCGGGGAACGCCCCACACCCTCAGGTTCATTGAGTTCATGGATGTGGGCAACCACAACCACTGGGACATGAAAGACGTGCTTCCCAGCCGTGACATTCTGGCCCTGATCCACGACAAACACCCGCTGGAACCCGTGAACCCCAATTACAAGGGTGAAGTGGCAAAACGCTACAGGTACACGGACGGTCAGGGGGAAATTGGCTTCATCAGCAGCGTGACCGATGCCTTCTGTGGCACCTGCTCCAGGGCCCGCATTTCCAGCGATGGCCAGATTTACACCTGTCTGTTTGGCACCTTCGGGTATGACCTGAAAACCCCGCTCAGGGCAGGGGAGACCGATGATCAACTTCTGGAACGGATTGCAAAACTCTGGTCCCTCCGAGCAGACCGTTACTCTGAAGAACGGGCCGTCAAGCCCAGAGACCAGAAAATCGAAATGTCCCGCATCGGGGGGTAAAATTCACCCATCATGTTGAAACGTCCTCAATTGCGGGATTTTGTGTCTCATCTGGAAAAGACAGATCAGAACTGGGAGTGGCCCACGGTGGTTGTGGATGCCTCCATCAAACAGGTATGGGAGCTTTTTGATCGATTTGGTGCGTGTGTTTTTGATCATCAGCACCAGCATCTGAATCCCATCATGCTGGATTCCAGTTATTTTGGAGCAGGATTCAATGGTTTTTTAGATTGTCTGGTGTCTCTGTATGACCTTCACCTTGAGAAGATCACCATTGTTCACCATGATTTTCCTGTTCTGGAGGACGAGGACATGTACATTTATTTTGAGTGCCTGCAGGATTTTTGTTCAGCCTGGAGAGAAGGCAACATGAAAATTGAAATTGTCTTTCAAATGGATTGGCGAGAAGAAGTGGAGAGGATCCTCAAAAAGACAGAACTTATCTGACATGTCTTAAAAATCAGGCTTTCAGAATTCTGGGCAGCCAGTGTTCCAGATGGTCCATGCTGAGGTTCAGGATGCGGGTGGCGGGGGCAGGGTCGCCGGTGTTGCCTTCTTTGAGCATCAGGTACTGGTCTCTGGTGATGGGTGGATTTGGCAAAATCTGCATCATGGGGACAGCCAGATCCATCAGGAGAAGGGGCACATGAAACAGGGGTTTTCTGCGCTGCAGGGCATGAAGTTCCAGATCCAGCAGTTCCTGAAAGGTGTACTCTTTGGGTCCCACCAGTTGAAAAGTCTGGTTTTCGGTTCTGGGGTTTCTGAGGGCTTGCGTAAAGGCTGCAGCCACATCCCCAATCCAGATGGGCCTGAAAGGAAAATCCCCTTTGCCAATCACAGGAACCACAGGTGCAGCACTGACCAGGTCTTTCAGCACATTCCCGAAAAAGTCATCGCCAGGACCGAAAATCAGGCTGGGCTGGAAGATGGTGTAGGTCAGGCCACTGGCTTTGACCAGCGCTTCTGCTTGCCCTTTGGTGTCAAAGTATTTGCTTTTGTGTCCCTTGCTGGCCCCCAGAGCGCTCATGTGCAGGTAACGGGCACCGACCTGCTGGGCAGCTTTCAGCACATTTTCTGTTCCCTGGACGTGCACCTTCTGAAACTTCTGATCGCGGGTTTCCCGGATGATGCCCACCAGGTGGATGATGGCTTCTGGCTGCACCTCCTGAATGGTTTTCAGGGTTTCTCCTTCCTGGGTGACGTCCAGTTTGATGCCCTGCATGCCTTCCGGGGCTTTCCCTGAACGGGAAGCTGCCAGAACCTCATGGCCTGCCTGCTGCACTTCCTGCACGATGGCAGACCCGACAAAACCGCTGGCTCCGGTGATCAGGACTTTCATTGAACTTCCTGGATTCTGGGAGGAATCATCTGGTCTTTCAGCATGTCCAGGTTTTTCAGGGTGATCTGGCGGTAGCCGGTTTCGATCAGGCCTTCCTGTTTGAGGTCCATGATGATCTTGGAGACACTTTCACGGGTGCTGGAGGTGCCTTCTGCAATGAGTTCATGGGTGCAGCGCAGGTACAGCTCGTTTTCGTCGTTTTCTCCACCCAGGGGGGTGTCCACCAGTTCCAGCAGGTAGCGGATGACCCGTTCCCGCAGGTCACCGATTTGCAGGTGGTATTCATGCAGCATGGCCCTTCTGAGTTGATCGCTGAAAGACACCGCCACCTGACGCATCAGGTGCTCGTCCAGTTCATCAATCTGGAAAGCGGTGATGGTGCAGCGGGTGAGGGCTTCCACGCTGTGCTGGTAAGGATTGGCATCCAGGATTTCTTCGCCAAAGAAATCGCCGGGAAGGATGTGACGCACGGTGAGGGGACGGCCACGGGTGGTGACTTTCAGGATTCGCAACAGGCCTGTTTCGCACCTGTAGAATGATCTGGAGGGCTCTCCTTCTCTGTAGAGCACCTGCCCTCTTTTCAAACGCACTTTTTCGCTCATACAACCCCTTCCAGCATCTGGACCATCTGCTCAACGGCATGCAAGGTGTCTGCACCCAGGTATTTGCCTCCGAATTCTTCCGCCAGTGCTGGTTCTGCGTTGATCAGTGCCCCTCCCATGAACACTGGGATTTTGAGTTGTTTCAGGCTGCTGGCATGCAGTTTGAGGATGTCGGTGTTTGCGGCCAGGCCCACGCTGATCAGGATGCCATCTCCTTGGTGGTTGGTGGCGTAGTGGACCAGGTCATCCAGAGGTGTGTTGGCTCCGATGTAGTGCACCTGGACACCGCGTTTGCGCAGCAGCACGCTGATCATCAAAGGACCAATTTCGTGGTGTTCGCCTGGAGCGCAGGCCACAATGACCCTGGGTCCATCCAGGGGTTGTCCCAGCAAATCCAGCAGAATCTGGATTCTTCCTCGCAAGAAAGCAGTGGCCTGGTGCTCCTCAGCAACGGTGATGTGTCCCTGTGCCCACAATTCTCCCATACGGGTCAGGGTGGGTTCGATGATTTTCAGCAGCACATCTTCCACGGTGAAGGAGATGGAGGCATAATTGAGCAGCTGCAAAGCCCGGTTCTGGTCAGACTTCAGGCACACGTCCACCAGATCTTGAACAACCTTTGTGTGCTCACCGGTCTGTGTTTCTGAAGCTTCTGGGTTTTGCTGGCTTTTCAACAGCTCCACAGCCCGGCTGACTGTGACTCCATTTTCGATGTGGGCCTGAATGAATTGAATGCACTCCAGGTCGTTCTGGCTGTACAGCCGATATCCATTGGCTGCACGGCTGGGATTGGGAATGCCGTAACGCCTTTCCCATTGTCTGAGGGTGTTGGCTGCGATGCCAGCGCGTTCTTCGACTTCTGAGGCAGTGTACAGTGGAGTGGTTTTGTTCATGACCTTTCAGGGCCTCGCTTTGTATATTCTTTGTACAAGGTTATTGTACACGTTTCGGTGAGATGGAATACAACCCTGAGAAAAACATAAAAATGTGTCTGAAATCACTTTCTTTTTTTCGCAATTTAATATCCTCTATAAGCACTGAAAGCAGCCTGTTGGCTGTCCGCCAGTGAGTGACACAGGATGGTCCGGTAGTGTAGCGGTTAGCATAACTGCCTGTCACGCAGTAGGTCGCGGGTTCAAATCCCGTCCGGACCGCCAGAGAAGCCCCCGAGTTCAGGCTCGGGGGTTTGACTTGTGAGCAGCAGATCACAAGAAGCCCAGAGGAGTGGCAGCACACGGACATCTGTCTCTTCTCAAGTACACCACCCAGAGCTGACGAAAAGATGTAGAATGTTCGTTTGGGTGCCTTTTAAGGCCACAACACCGCTCTGGAAGTGAAGAAAGGTAGACAGATGGAATACCGCAACATTGCAATCATTGCCCACGTGGACCACGGGAAAACCACCCTGGTAGACGGGCTCCTCAAACAAACCGTACAACTCGGACACGGCGAAGTCATCGAAGAACGCGCCATGGACAGCAACCAGCTGGAAAAAGAGCGCGGAATCACCATTCTCGCCAAAAACACTGCTGTGATGTACAAAGGTGTCAAGATCAACATCGTGGACACCCCCGGACACGCCGACTTCGGTGGAGAAGTGGAACGCGTGCTGGGCATGGTGGACGGCTGCCTCCTGCTGGTGGACGCTGCCGAAGGTCCCATGCCCCAGACCCGTTTTGTGCTGCGCAAGGCCCTGGAACTGGGTCTGCGTCCCATCGTGGTGATCAACAAGATCGACCGCCAGGACGCCCGTCCCGAAGAAGTGGTCAACCTCACCTTCGACTTGATGGCCGAACTGGGTGCCACCGATGAGCAGCTCGATTTCCCCATCCTGTACTCCATCTCCCGTGAAGGCAAAGCCTACCGTGAGCTGGAAAACCCCAAGGATGACTTCTCTGACCTGTTTGATATGGTGCTTGAGCATTGCCCTGCACCTGCAGTGGACATTGCTGCGCCCTTCCAGATGCTGGTCACCAACCTCGACTACAGCGAGTACCTGGGCCGCATCGTGATCGGCCGTGTCCAGCGTGGCAAGGTCAAAAAAGGTGAATTCGTCAACCTGATGCACAAAGACGGCACCATGACCAAGACCCGTGTTTCCCAGCCCTTCACCCACCTGGCCATGAAACGCCTGGAAGTGGATGAAGTCAGCGCAGGGGACATCGTGGCCCTGGCGGGAATCGAAGACGCCCAGATCGGTGAAACCGTTGCTGACCTGGCCGATCCCGAAGCCCTGCCCATCATCACTGTGGACGAGCCCACCGTGTCCATGGTGTTCCAGCCCAACACCAGTCCCTTTGCGGGCAAAGAAGGCAAATACGTCACCTCACGCCACCTGAATGACCGCCTCAAGAAGGAAGTCATGACCAACGTGAGTCTGAAAGTGGAAGAAATCCGCCCTGACGAGTTCAAGGTCTCTGGTCGTGGTGAGCTTCACCTCTCCATCCTGCTCGAAACCATGCGCCGCGAAGGCTACGAAGTGCAGGTGGGCGCACCCCAGGTCATCACCCGCGACATTGATGGCGTGATGTGTGAGCCTGTCGAGCACCTCGTGATTGATGTGCCTGACCAGTTCTCCAGCACCGTGATTGGAGTGCTCTCCAGCCGCAAAGGCCAGATGGTGAACATGGAACCCCAGGGCAGCCGTGTGCGTGTGGAATTCAAGATTCCTTCCCGGGCCCTGTTCGGCTTCCGCACCCAGTTCCTGTCCATGACCCAGGGCGAAGGCATCATGAGCCACATCTTCGATGGTTACTTCCCCTGGGCAGGCGAACTCAAAACCCGCCAGAACGGTTCTCTGGTCAGCATGGAAAACGGCCCCAGCTTTGCCTACTCCATCTTCAAACTGCAGGACCGTGGCACCTTCTTCCTCGATGCAGGCACCGAAGTCTACATTGGCATGATCGTGGGCGAGAACGCCCGCGAAGGGGACATGAACGTCAACATCTGCAAAAACAAGAAGTTGACCAACGTTCGCAGTGCTGGCAACGATGAAGCCCTCACCCTGATTCCCCCCAAGCGCCTGACCCTGGAAGACGCTCTGGAGTACATCGGAGAAGACGAGTTGGTGGAAATCACCCCCCAGAACATTCGTCTGCGCAAGAAGATTCTCAATCCCAGCATGCGCAAGTAAGATGGACACAGGCAGGGCTCTCTGCAAAGGGAGCCCTGTATTTAAGGAGTAAAAATGAGATATATGAAGTTTGGCTTAGCTGTTGCTGTGCTTGCTGGTGTTTTGGCCTCCTGTGCCCCCGCCTTCACCCCGGTGGTTTACGACCAGAAAAAAGACATTGCGTCTCTGGGTGACCTCAAAGGACAGGAAGTCTGGGAAGTGGTGGGCATCGGGGAGTATTCCTGGTATGGGTATGCTTTCAAGACACCTTCTCTGAAATTGTTGACTTCCACCAGCATCTCTGGCATGAAATTGCGGGATTTCGGTTATTCCAAACTCGAACTGAGCGTGGAAAGAAAAACCACAGAAAACATCCTCTGGGTGGATCTTGCCCGCAATGTGAATGACCCGGAGAATTTTTCGGAGATCTTCTGGGGTTACACCTGCAGGGTGGTGCTTCCCAAAGGCGAAGTGGCAGATGAAATGGCAGGCAATTTCACGGACCGCACCTCTGCCACCAACACAAACCTGAGCTGGGACGCTGCCTATGACAACCTGCAGAACTGGAAGAAAGGGGCCTGCGTGATTCGTCGGTTGAAACCGGAAACTCCTGCAGAACCCACAGAGCCAGCTGCTCCTGCCACACCGGCCCCCACCGATCAGCCCCCAGCCTGAGGGTTTTGGAAAGCGCATCACGTCATCAAGAATTCCCGATCAAGTCGGGAATTCTTTTGTGTTTTGCCATAAGAAATGAATGGTTGTTGCTGAAGTTGTTGCTGGTGCTGTTTTTGTGTAGCCATGATGAAATGCTGACCAGCAAAACAGGATATGGTTGTTTGCTTTTGGTGTGCTTCCTGTCTTGACATTGGCCTGTGCCCCTGTCTATTCCAAAAACACAGATGTCAATTTGTTGGGTGACCTCTCTGGCAAGGAAGTGTGGAAAATTGAAGCCAATTTGCCTTCCGGCCTCTGGTCTTATTTGGTGTCTTCAGACCCCCTGGAACAGGTCTTGACACCAGGAAATTTCCATCTTCAAAAAAAGTATTCCAACATGGAGGTGATGGAAGAAACCATGGACACACGGGTGCTCAGGGATCTGGGAGACCGTGAATTGGTGCTCTATGCCTCCAGGGATGTGGGAGCCACCGTCACCAGAGTGACATTCCGGCTGAAAAAGAAAGCCTCTGGTCCTTTCAATGTGGCTCAGGTTTCGTGGGGCTATTCTTGTGATGTGCTTTATGATCCAGCCAGTCCAGATTGGAAGGTGTTTGGTCGCCTGAAAGGGACATTTACCGATTCAAGCGATCCCACCATGCAGGGCAACATGTTGCTGCCAGGTGATAAATCTGCCTGTGAAGTGACTCGGGTTCAACCTTAACGACACAACAGACAGATATCTGGTTTGCCTGAACCCATTTTGCTGAAAAGAACGCTGCTTTCGCAGCGTTCTTTTGGTTGTTCTTGAGCCGGATTGAGCTGGATTGAGCATTCAGTAAGGTGCAGCGAAAGTGTTGGTCCAGTAATGTTTGTAGGTGCTGGTGCTGCTGTAGGCATATCCCACACCCAGATCTTTGAAATTGGGGTTCATGATGTTTGCGCAGTGTCCAGGGCTGGCGAGCCAGCCAGAGACCACGGTCTGGGCTGTGGCATAACCAGCAGCAATGTTTTCTCCAGCAGTTCGCCATTTGTAGCCCTGTGCGGTGATGCGGGTGAAGGGACTGCTGCCGTTGCTGCCTGTGTGACTGAAGAAGTTTTTGCTGGCCATGTCCTGGCTGTGAAGTTGTGCTGCATTGGTGAGCAGGGTGTTGAGTTTCAGGGCAGGAGCAACTTTGTAAGAGGTGGTTCCACACACCCTTGCAGTGGCCCTGGCCTGATTGACCAGGGTCAGGATCTGGCTGTTGATGGTGCTGGTGGCCTGAGGAAGGATGCTGTTTTCTGCAGGGATGGTGGTGACTTCAGGCTCAGAAGCCACAGGACGGGATTGATTGCAGGAAACAGCGAGCAGGAGGGCACCTGCCATCAAAGCGAAGCGTTGTTGCATGGGTTCAGTTTAGCGGAACCTACATGCCCTTTTTGAGAAAACTGAGTTCATAAATACAGCTTCTTCTCAGGACCTCTTCATCTGAAAATCAGGTTCCTGTTAAATTTCACAGCCACAGAAAAGATTTCTCAGGTGCAACCAGAGGTCTTGCTGTTGGTGTAGCATGGAAAGCCTGAAAGCGATAAGCCATGAAAGAAATCACCAGCACCCAAAACCCTGAACTCAAAACCCTGATCAAACTGCAGGAGCGCAGACACAGGCGCAAAGAAGGCCGTTTTCTGATTGAAGGGGCCAGAGAAGCATCACGGGCACTTCTGGCAGACATGGACCTTGAAAAACTGTATTTCTGTGAGGAGCTGTTCAGCCCAGAAGCCCACGAACTGTACAGGGATTTTGCAGGCCTGGAGCAGATCAAGCTGTCCGAGGCTGCTTTCCAGAAAATCAGCCTCCGGGAAAACCCAGATGGAATGGTGGCTCTGGCTGCCATTCCAGAATTTCAACTGTCAGAACTGCAGCTTCCAGAGCGGGCCCTGGTGCTGGTTTTGCAGGGCCTGGAAAAACCGGGAAACCTGGGAGCCCTCCTGCGAACAGCAGACGGTGTGGGTGTGGATGCTGTTTTCATCACAGGAGAGGGCACCGACCTCTACAACCCCAACGTGATCCGGGCCAGTCAGGGCAGTGTTTTCACCCAGCCTGTCTTTGCTGCAGAAGAGCAGGACCTGCTGGACTTTCTGAAAAGCCGAAATTTCACCATTCTGGCAGCCACACCACACACCCACAAAACCTACTGGGAAGCAAGTTACCTGGGGGCAACAGCCATCTGTCTGGGAACAGAACACGAGGGTCTGAGTGACTTCTGGATGCAGCAAGCCACCGAGCAGGTGGTGATCCCCATGCAGGGCACTGCAGACAGCCTGAATGTGGGAATTGCTGGAGCCCTGCTGCTTTATGAAGCCCTCAGACAGCGCAAAGCCTGAAACATCAAAAACCGTTTTTTTCAATTTTGATCATTCTTTGCCAGAGGGCCACCGCAGAAACGCCTGCATATCCACTTTCCTGAGCATCATTGCATTCAATGACCACCCAGTGACCTGCTGCGGTCTGGGCCACATCCACCACCAGAAAAGGAACGTTCAACCGTTGTGTGGCAGTCCTGGCGGTGGAAAGCAGGGCTGCCATTTCTGCTGGTGTGGCTGAATACATGGGGCCATCCAGCCAGTACCTTCCCACACCAGCCAGTTCTCCCCGATACCAGAACATGCGAAATTCAAAAGCCACAGGCAGCTGGTCTCCCTGACCTGCTTGCAGGATTCTGAGGGCCAGGAGTTCCCTGCACACCAGGGTTTGCCAGTGCAGAATGGGATCTTGCTGGTACTCCTGCAGAATGGTTTGCAACTCTGCAGAATCTCGAGCGACGCACAGGGATGACTGGTGTTTGCTGGTCTGGCGGGCACCTTTGATGAAAATGGGAAAGTCCAATTGGTCTTCAATTTCCTGAGGTGTGGGCAGGTGATCAAACCAGATGCTTCCTGGGGTCAGGTCTTGCAAAAGGGGATACCACCCTGGTAATTCTGACGCACGCACGTGTTCTTCAGGGGTGTTGACCAGATGAACCCCCTGATCCAGCCACGCCTGATAAAGCGCAGGATAATCCTCTATGGCTCCAATTCTGGCAATGGCCTTTATTGCTGCAGGAACCTGGTAAGGATGGCCGCAGGCAAAAAGGTGTTCAAAGGAAAAATCATAAATGGGATTTGCAATTTTCTGCTCCAGAACCCACAGGGTCTGTTCCAGCATCATCAGGTGGCTCATGCAGACAGAATAAACCCCCTGAGACCAGGGGGCAAAAAGGTAGAAGCAATGTGGACCGTATTCGGTAAAGAGGAAGCTTTGCAGCTTTGATTTCAGTGTAAAAGCACGGGTCTTACCGGATTCTCACATGATCTGTGATCGGGTCCAAAAGAAAACCCGGCCATCAGACCGGGTTCGAAGTTGTTTTCAGAGTTGTTTTCAGAGTTGTTTTCAGAGTTGTGTTGATCTCTACTGTGAAGGTCAGACCAGGGCTTTGATCACAGCATCGGTGAACTGCTGGGTGTTGGCGGTGCCGCCCAGATCGCCGGTGCGAGGACCTTCGGTCAGCACGGTGTCAATGGCAGCAGAGATGCGGCCAGCGGTTTCGTATTCCCCGAGGTGTTCCAGCATCATCACAGCACTGAGGATGGTGGCGGTGGGGTTGGAGATGCCCTTGCCAGCGATGTCGGGGGCAGAGCCGTGCACGCTTTCAAAGATGGCGTGCTTGTCTCCGATGTTGCCAGAGGCAGCGATGCCCAGACCGCCCACCAGACCTGCTGCCAGGTCAGAGAGGATGTCGCCGAACATGTTGGTGGCGACCAGCACATCGTACTGGGCAGGGTTGCGCACCAGTTGCATGGCGCAGTTGTCCACGATCACGTCCCAGCTCTGCAAATCCTGCACTTTTCTGGCCTCGTCCATGATGGTGTTCAGGAACAGGCCCTGGGTAACAGGCAGCACATTGGCCTTGTGCACCACGGCCAGTTTCTTGCGGCGCTTCAGGGCAAGGTCGATGGCGTATTTGCCGATGCGCTCGCTGGCGTATCTGGAAATGTGGGCCTCTGCGATGGCCTTGTCGCCCTCGATGCGCTCTTTTTCCACATACAGACCCTCGGTGTTTTCACGCACCAGAATCAGGTCCACGTTCTGGTAGGCTCCAGCCACGGGACGGGTCTTGGTGGGGCGCACGTTGGCGTACAGGTCAAAGTGGCGGCGCATGAAGCGGATGGCTCCTTTGAAGCCTTCCACCTTCTTGCTGGGGCTGGTGGCTGCACCAAACAGGGTGGCGTCGGTGTGCTCCACAGCTTCCAGGGTGGCTTCTGGCACGGTGGTCCCGTGATCCAGGAAGTATTCATAGCCCGCGTGGGCGGTGACAAATTCAAGCTCCAGGCCCGTGGCCTCCAGGACGCGCACAGCAGCGGGGATCACTTCGTGTCCAATGCCGTCGCCTTCAATGATGCAGATGCGGTATTTCGCCATAAGTGGTGTACCTCCTCAAACGTTCTTATGTTAATGCGGTGTACACTCCCGGACGTGTCACTGAATAGGGAACGCCGTGGGTCTGACAGATGGGCTTTTTTTCAGAATCGTTTACTGGTGTAGTAACGGAATTAGTGTCTGTTCGACCCTATCCCGGGCCAGCTTTGGTCCCAGCAGAAAACCCTTCGATCCCAGTGCGGTCAGGGTCAGCAAATCCTCTGGCAGCGTGGCCCCCGAGTACCTCACTCCGGTCCAGACCCCGGAGAGGTCAGGTTGCAGGGTTTTGAAGGTCAAACGGGCTTTTTCCATCAGCCAGCTTAAGGAGCTGAGCGGGAGGCCGTAAGGACGGCATTCGGTGCTGGGGGTTTCAAAAGTGGACCCAAGGACACCTCCTTTGCGCGAGGGCGTGGCGTAAATGCCAAAACTCACAGGCAGGGGAGAGAGGGTGTCGTTCAGAAGCAGCAAACTGCCTCTCCTGTGGGTGCCAGCGAAACCGGCCAGCGTGGCACCATGGCTTCCTCCGCAGAATACCACTGTGCCCTGCAAAAAAGTTTGATCTTGCAGCACAACTCCATCTGGCCTGATGCTGACTGCAGTCTGTCTGAGAATTTGCGCCTTGCTGGCTTCCTGCAAAGCTGTGCAGAAAGCCTTGCCATCCACCCATCCCCCCACAGGCAAAAACAGCACTTTGTGCCAGTGGTCCTGCAGGTTTGTTTGTAGGGGTGCCCGGTCCAGCCATTCATGTGGATAACCCTCAGGCAGGTTTTTCACCCATTTCAGAAAGGTTTTTTCGTCTGGAACAGGCCGGTATACACCTGCTCTGGAGTGGGGAACTTCAAATCCCTGCTTTTGCAATTCATCCAGCAAGGCAAAAGTAAACTGCGCTCCTTCCAGACCACCCTCCACCACATGGCCGTTCTGACCGCGTACTGGATTGATCAGGGCACTGGGAACATCGCTTGCTGTGTGTTTTCCAGCATCAATCAGGATGGTCTGGATGCCTGCTCTGGCAGCGAAATAAGCCAGCGAACTGCCAGCAATGCCGCCCCCAACCACAATCAGGGGTTTCATGAGGGGGGCTTCTCTGCAGTGGCAAATTCCCGTTTTCCAGTCAGTCCCTTGTGTTTGCTGACTATTAAACCAGCGTCCTGCAACGCCCTGCGCACGGCTCCCGCAGCACTGTAAGTGGCAAGATGGGCACCAACTTGCATGCTGGAGGCCACTTTTTTGCAGAACTCGGGGGTCCAGACCTCGGGATTGACTGCAATTGAAAAGCCATCCAGATAAAAGCCCGTGGCCCAATCTTCAGGGAATTCTGCACGGGTGACATCTTCCACCCGCACCTCTACAGTGATGTTCTCAAGGACAAATTGAAAAGATTGGCCCCACAATTCCAGCACCTTTTGCCAGACCGCATGACCGGACATCGGGTGGGCCTGGGTGTATTCCCTCAGCATTTCTGCAGGAACCGGGTCAAATTCAAAAGCCAGATAATGCAAAGGAACCCCTCTGGAAACGGCGTCCTGCAAGGTGGTCAGAAAATTCATGGCCACCCCGAAGCCCACTTCCAGCACTTTTGGAGCAGGATGCAGGTGGGTCCTGGACCCTTGCAGGTACACCACGTTGGCCTGGGTCTGGGCACCGTGGCTGGAGTGGTAATGTTGCTGGTATTTTTCGCTGAAGACGGTCAGGCTGCCGTCAGGGGTTTGTTCGATCATTGTGCACATCCATCACTGGGGGGAGAACCAGTTCATTTTCCCGGCTGAAAGCCTGCATGAAACGGCCCAGAATTTGCACCTGGGATTTGTAGAACAGCATGGCCCTGTACTTCTGTTTTTGTTGCGCAGAGGTGAGGGGATACTTCTGCCATTCAATGCCCTGAATGGTCTCTGCAGGTGGACTGAGGGGCAAATCAGGATGGTAGCCCTTGGGAAGGGGCCATTCCACCCCGCCGTGCACCAGATAATACAGGATCTTTGTGTGTGGCAACTCGCTGAGCACCCGACTGGACATGTAAGAGGTGGCCTGGTGGTCAGGATGCTGGTCCAGAGGGGTGGGGGCCATGATCACATCCGGGTTGAATTTGCGGGCAATGGCCAGCACCTGCTTTTCCAGCTCCTGCCCGGTGTAAGGGCTGCCGGGTTTGTAGGCATTGGCGTAAGGCACATGGTCCACCTGGGTGTACCTGCTCTTGAAGGGAATCAGATAATTGGTGAGGTACACACTGCGCAAGCCCCGATCTGGAAACCCCAGAAAATACACGTTTCTGGCAGGCACCCCCAGGGTGTTGGTGGCCAGGGTGGCCTCGTTTTGCCGCTCCCGACCCAGTTTCAGATACACGCTGGCATTGACCATCAATTTGCCACTGGAATAACGGGCGTCCCAGGGAAAACCATCTCCATTGGTCAGAAAGATGACAACCACATCCCCATCGTGTTGCAAAACATCCTGAATCAGCCCACCAGCAGCCAGTGTTTCATCGTCGGGGTGAGGGGAGAGGATGAGCACCTTGCCACGCACAGGAGCGTGGTCTGGAAGTTGTTTGGCGGCATGTTCCACGCCTGCAACAACCCATTTTCCGGTGAACAGAAAACCCCAGCCATTGATTCCAGCCGCAAGAAAAAGACAGAAAATCAGCACAAAAATCAGGGTGTTCAGTGGATTCCAGCGGTCCCGCTGCAGACGGATTTTGAATTTTCCTTTCAAAGGGGTAAACCTCTTCACGACTCTGATTTATAACAAACTTTCAGGTGAGGTTGAATGAAAAGCAGATGCAAACTGCTTTTTCTGGTTCAGCGCTGGATTTTTCGGGTGAAATGCATCATCTTGCCCGGGGGCTTTCGGTATACTTGTTGGTCATGACGCTGACCCTTGGGCTGGAAGAAGAATTTTTTGTGCTGTATCAGGGCAGGCCCCACATGATTGGCCTCACCCATCTGGCCAGACTGCTCAGGAAAGACCCCGCTTACTATTTCACACACAGCGCCAGCAATTTCTCGCGGGGCGAAGGGGCAAAGCAGGGCCTGATGAGCGCCCTGGAGGTTTCCACTCCTGTGTGCACTTCCATACAGGACCTGCTGCACACCCTGAAGCAATTGCGTTCCCAGGTCAGCATGGTGATCCCTCAGGGACTGATTGCACCCACAGGGATGTTCCAGCGGGACGACATCAACAACACCGCTGGTCTGCACATCCACCTGGGTGTTGAAGCCAGAGAACAGGAACGCATTTACCAGAATG
This sequence comes from Deinococcus roseus, assembly GCF_014646895.1. Classification (NCBI taxonomy): domain Bacteria; kingdom Thermotogati; phylum Deinococcota; class Deinococci; order Deinococcales; family Deinococcaceae; genus Deinococcus; species Deinococcus roseus. Next base: position 164,140 of record NZ_BMOD01000004.1, on the reverse strand, counting down.
TGGCCTATTTTCTTCCTGTGCTGGCCCTGGCCACCTCTTCCAGTCCCTTCAAAGGCACAGAAGTGTTCGGGCAGAGTTACCGCATGCACGCTTCTTATGCCCTGGGAGGCCTGACCGATGACCCCTACAAAAGGTTTCAGGACCTGATCATCACCCGCAGGCTGGGCACCATCGAGGTGAGGGTGCTTGATCCCGTGTGGGATTTGCAACGCCTGGAAGCGGTGCTGGATGCTCTGGTTCAGGTTGCTCAGCTGAAAGAAAAGTTGCCTTATCAGCAAGCAGACTACAACCAGCTCAGGTCCCAGTGGACCCAGAAAGGCCTGACCCCGCAGATGCTGCAACGGGCCAGAGAACTGCAAGATGCCACAGGGTTTGAGTTGCAGTGGGTGGAGCGCACCGTCAGCGATGATCTGGTTGAACTGACTGCACAAAAAGATTATCAACATGCCCTGAGGCACCTGGATTCTGGTTATCGCACTGGAACCTGGGAAGCTTCACGAACCCCAGATGTGCCCCCACCCCACCACCACAGCCTGGAAGGCTGGCTGACCTATTATCTGCCCAGATTTCCTTACATTGCCTACAAGGGCATCAAAGAGAACCTGAAAACCCGCAAGGAATCCTGATCAAGTCAGAACCTGCACCCCTTTGATGGTTTCTTTGCGGGCATGGTTGCGGGCCAGTTGGTCCGCAAAACGCAAGGGGTCACACACACGATATTTGCTGGACAGCTCCAGAATCACTTTCTCACTTTCTGCAAGGCAGATCATGTGTCCAGGGCTGACAAAAACAGGCCGGATGTCCTTCTGGCTTCTCAGAACAGAACCCACCTGTTCCCCTTTCAGCAGAACAGGAAGGGTGCCTCCTCTGTGGGAGACCAATTCTCCCTCAAAAGGCAGCAAGGTTTCCTTGGCACACCCAATGGTGGGGAGGCCACTGCTGACCCCCACCAGACAGGCTGCTCCAAACCTTCTGGGGTGGGCAATGCCATGTCCATCAACCAGCAAGATCTGGGGAACAAGACCTGTTGCCGTGGTTGCTTTGATCATTTGCAGCAGGGGAGGGGCTTCCCTGAAAGCAAAAAGCCCAGGCACATACTCAACATCTGTATCAAAAGTGCCCACAAATTGCCCGCGCACTTTTCCTTGCAACTCTTGAGCATGCAGACCAATAAAGGCTGTGTTGCCCACATATTGAATGTCCAGTGCAAACACCACATCATCTGGACTGGCACTGTAACCCTGACCTGCAGGTGGAATCACCACATCTGGGCTCAATCTGATTTGTTCCTTTTCCATTTCTTGTGGGGTCATCTGGGATTTAAAATACTGCAAGTCTGTCCTTGAAGTCAGGGACAGACGGCTTAAGCCAGGGATGTTAAGGTTGCCTCTGGCGGGTTTCTTCAGCGGTTCCAGCCTTACCCTGAGGCCGCTCATTCTGTCGCTGAATTCTCAGGGTTGTGCAGTTACAATGGTTGGGTATGAAACTCAAACGCATCCTCAAAATACTGATTCCTGTCGCGGCCATCTGGGGCCTGGTGGTGCTGTTCCTGCAGAAAATCTGGTTTTACCGGGACCCCATCCGGGTGTCTCCCAACGATCCCAGCCTGATCATCAGCCCCTGTGACGGACAGGTGGTGTACATCCGTCGCATTGAAGACGGCAAGGTTTACAGCGAAAAGCTGGGACAGAAGATCGACATCACCGAGATCACCAAAACCGACATTCCAGAAGGCACCGGCTGGCTGATCGGAGTGTACATGAGCCCGCTGGATGTGCACTTCAACTATGCGCCCATCTCGGGCTCCGTGGACCGCATTGTGCACACCCAGACCAACCTGAACCTCCCCATGGTGGACCTCTGGGAGTACATTCAGCTGACCTACCTGCGCAAAGCTGTGGATCTGTTCGCCAAGCGCTACGAACTGGAAAACGAGCGCCAGACCATCTTCATGCACAACGAGCGCATCAGCCTGGCCATGGTGGAAATTGCTGACAAGTTCGTCAACAAGATCAGCACCTACGTTTCTGAAGGGGAACGCACCCGTGCAGGCCAGAAGGTGTCTTTCATTGAGCGGGGTTCCCAGGTGGACCTGGTGCTCTTCGGAGAGGACTTTGAATTCCTGGCCAAAGTGGGCGATCAGGTGTACGGTGCACTGACCCCCATTGCCCGCCTGAAGAAGTAAAGTTTGCAGATTTGCTGATTCTGGAGGCGAGGATGTTCCTCGCCTCTTTTCGTGCCTGAAATTGGGCTGGTGGTTCATCAGGGAACCTTTAAGATGGTGGATGCGTAGGCATAAAGGATACACGTGGAACATTTTCAAGACTGGCTGCTGAATCTATCTCCCCTTGTGGTGCATTTGCTGCTTTTTTTGCTTTTGCTGATTGAGGGCATCGGAACCCCTGGTATTCCTTTCGAGGCCCTATGGGTGGTGGAAGGCATCTTCATTCACCAGGGCAAGGCCACACTGCCTGAAGCCATTTTGTGGGGCACCCTTGGCAACTGGCTGGGCAACCTGATTGGTTACCTGCTGGGAGACCGCATTTCCCGTTACCTGCCCAAACGGGCCAGGGAATCACTGGGCATCGAAGAAGTGCGTTCGCTGTTCAACCGCTGGGGGGTGGGGGTGGTGCTGTTCAGCCGCTGGATGGGCCTGATTCGCACACCCACCATTCTTTATGCCGGGGCGATTGGGATGCCGTTCTGGAAGTACGCTTTCTGGAGTTTTATTGGTGCCCTGTCCTGGGTGGGGATCTGGCAGGTGGGCTGCTGGTACTTTGGAAGCCTGGTGCTGGAATGGTGGGACAAATACAAGATTTACATTGTGCTGTTCGGAATTCTGGTCGGGGCAATTGGCGTATGGACTGTGATTCGCAAGCGTAAGCCAAACGATGCACCCTCTTTGGATCCCTGAGATTATATACTCGTATGCGTGTTATTCGACCCGCATACCCTTCAAACCCTGGACTTTTCAAGGATCCGCTCTGCGTTGGCGGATTGCTGCGCCAGCAGCCTGGGCATCGAAAGGGCAGACAGCCTGACCCCATCAACGGATGCCGATTTCATCCGTTACCAATTGGATTGTGTGGAAGACGCCCTCTTTTCGGTCAGCCTGAACCTGGGGGGCATCCAGGACATCCGCCCGGGGGTTCACCGTTCCCGTGAAGGCAAACAGCTGGATGGCAAGGAAATCCTGGAAGTGGCCTACACCCTGGATGCTGCCCTGACCCTCAAGCGTGCCATCGCCATGAATTCCAAAGGTCCATTGCTGGATGTGGCCAGCAGCATCGGTTCCCACCTGGGTCTGGTGCGCAGTGCCCTGGAAAAACTGGATCGGGACGGCTCGGTTCGTGACGATGCCAGCCCCAAACTCCGCCAGATCCGCCGCCGCCTGAATCCTCTGCGTAACGAAATCCGTCAGAAAATGCAGGATGTGCTGGAACGCTGGGGCGACATGCTGCAGGAAAACCTCATCACCATTCGCCGGGACCGTTTTGTGGTGCCCATCAAGGCCAGTTTTGTGAACCAGGTGCAGGGCATCATCATCGACGCCTCTGCCTCAGGACAGACCTATTTTGTGGAACCTGGTTCTGTGGTCCCCCTCAACAACGAACTCACCCGCCTGCTGATTGAAGAAGATCAAGAAGTCAGGCGGATTTTGATGGAACTCTCCGGGCAAATCGCACTGGAAGAGGGTCTGGACATGACCATGTGGGCGCTGGGGGAGTTGGACCTGATTGCAGCGAAAGCCAGATTGGCCCGCGATTGGGAACTCTCCCGACCAGAGAAATCCGAAGCAGGAAGTTATCACCTGCAAGATGCCCGCCACCCCCTCATCGAGAAACCTGTCGCCAACGATCTGCATCTGGATTCCAGTACACGCCTGCTGCTCATCACGGGTCCCAACATGGGGGGAAAAACCGCAACCCTCAAAACGTTGGGACTCATTGTTTTGATGCACCAGTGCGGCATGTATGTGCCTGCTCGAGTGGCTAAATTGCCTGTTGTAGACGGAATTCTGGTGGACATCGGGGATGAGCAAAGCATTCAGGAAAGCCTGTCCACTTTTGCTTCCCACCTCAAGCACCTCAAATACGTGCTGGACCATGCCAGCCCGGACACCCTGATCCTGGTGGATGAGCTGGGTTCAGGAACGGATCCTTCAGAAGGTGCAGCGCTGGCCCAGGCCCTGATTGCTGAACTGCTGAAGAAAAACACCCGTGGGATCATCACCAGCCACCTGGCCCCTTTAAAACTGTATGCCATGGAAATCCAGGGTTTGCAGAACGCCAGCATGGGCTTCAGCCTGGAAAACCTGGGACCCACCTACCATCTTCAGGTGGGCCAACCCGGACGTTCTTACGCCCTCTCCATTGCCAGACGCATGGGCCTGCCAGAAGCTGTGCTCTCAGAAGCCACCGAGATTCTGGGTCCAGAAGGCAACAAAGTGGAGAAACTGCTGGAAAACCTGGAGCAGGAGCGGGAAACCATCCGCAACCAGCGGGAGCAACTCGAAAGTTTGCGTCAGGAAGCCAACCTGATTCGGAATCAACTGGCTTTTGACCGGGACCGCATCCATGAAGAGCGCGACGAGCTGATCCTCAAAGCCCGCGAACAGGCCGATCAGATTTACCGGGATGCCATCGAGACCGTGCGCAAAATGCGTTCCAAAGCCCAGGACGATGTTTCCCGTCCCAAAGTGCTGGAAGAGCTCAAAGAACTGCGCCGGGCCAGCATGGCAGAACGCCCACAGCCCAAAGTGGAGCCTGCCCTGGAGCAGGTCAGACCGGGCAGCGTGGTGGATGTGCCTGCTTACGGGGCTTCCGGTCAGGTTCTGGAAGTGCGCGGAGATGAACTGGTGGTGCAACTCGGGGTCCTCAAGATCACCGTGCGCCGCCGGGATGTGCGCTTCAAGCAGCAGGAAAAGCAGAAAGTGGCTTCCCTGACCACTGCCGGATTTTCCCGTTTCAACAAGGAAATCAACCTCAGGGGCAAAAGTGGGGAAGAGGCCATTGAAGAGCTGCGCTCTTATGTGGCAGAAGCTTATGCCCTCAAAGAAACCCCTCTTCGGGTTGTGCATGGCAAGGGTCAGGGCGTGCTCAGACGCATGATCCGGGATTTCCTGAAGAACGAAAAGACCGTGGAGTCTTACCACGATGCAGAACCCTACAATGGAGGCCACGGGGTCACCATTGTGAACATCAGAACCAAATAAAACCAACTTGAAATCCAGAACCCGGCAGACGATCTGCCGGGTTTGCTTGATGGTTTGCTGAATGGTTTGCTGACCTGCATTTGACCAGCAGCCATTAGATTGCGAATCTGTATGTTGCGCTGTCTTGTGTTGTGCTTTTTGTGTTTGGCCGGAGGACTGGGTTTTGCTGTGAAACCTGGACAGATGGCTCCAGACTTTACTTTGCAAACCCTGGAGGGGAAAACAATCTCCCTGCAGCACCTGAAAGGCCAGCCTGTGGTGCTGGTGTTCTGGGCCAGCTGGTGCAGCATCTGCAACGAAGAGTTCCCTCTCATCAACCGGGTGTTTCAGCAGCGAAAGTTGAAGCGGGTTTACTTGATTTCTGCCACCGATTCCGAAAAGAAGGTGAGGGTCTTTTTCAAAACCCATGTGTATCCAGGTTTGGTGCCTTTGCTGACAGGCCATACCCCTGCAGTGCAAGTGGCACGAAAGTATCAGGTTTCAGGGCAACCCACCATGGTTTTTATAAATGCCTCAGGTCGAATTGAGAAAGTGCATTCAGGAGCCATTTCAACGGAAAACCTGCTTCAAATTCTGAAAATGCTGTAGGGTTTACTGGCCTTGAGAATCTTCAGAGACACACCCCGCCGATTTTGCTGAAGGCGGACCTCATCTTCATGTTTGCATACAGAAGTTTCAGCGTCTTGAGCAGTCTCTCATTTTGAATTGTAATAAAGCATGCAGGTGCCCTAAAATACTCGGGTGAAGGTTTTACTGCTGGATTTTCAGCCTGACCAGTACCCTCTGGAAGGCTACCGCAAAAAGCAATTGCTTTCGTGGGTGTTTGAACAGGCTGCCCCTGACTTTGAAAGCATGACCAATCTCCCGCTGAAGTTGCGTGCTGAACTGCAGGAGACTTACGAACTCAGTCCATTCACCCAGGTGGACACCTTTCCCTCTACAGATGGCAGTGTGAAATACCTGTTCACCTTGCGGGATGGTCGCCAGATGGAAGCCGTCTTCATGCCCTATGATGACCGCAAGACCATCTGTGTGTCCACCATGGTGGGTTGCCCTGCAAAGTGTGCCTTCTGTGCCACTGGAGCGCTGGGTTTTGGGCGCAACCTGACCCCTGGAGAAATCATCGGGCAGATCCTGTATGCAGCCCGCGATCAGGGCATTCCCCCCAAAGAAATCCGCAATCTGGTGTTCATGGGAATGGGAGAGCCCCTGCTCAACTACGAAAACACCATGAATGCAGCCCGCATCATGCTCAGCCCGGAGGCGCTCAACATGAGTCAGCGTCGGGTGACGCTCAGCACCGTGGGACTGGCCAAAGGCATCCGCAAGCTGGCCACCGAGGACATCGAACTCAAGCTGGCCATCAGTTTGCATGCCCCGGACGAAGAAACCCGCCAGAAAATCATTCCTACCGGGCAGGCCAACAGCATTCCAGAAATCATGGATGCTGCCAGAGATTACCAGGCCAAGACAGGACGCAGAATCACCATGGAATACGCCATGCTGAGGGGGGTCAATGACCACCTCTGGCAGGCCGATTTGCTTGCCGATTTGCTCAAGGGCATGATCAGCCATGTCAACCTGATCCCCATGAACCCCTGGGATGGCAGTGGTTTCGAAGAGACCCCTGAAATTCAGATCCAGGCCTTCTATGACCGTCTGGAAGAAAGGGGGATTCCAGTGAGTGTCAGGCGTTCCAGAGGGCGTGATGCAGGTGCCGCCTGTGGTCAGTTGGCCCTGCAAAAGCCTTCATTAAGGTCTTCTGTATGAAATATGTAAAGATTGTGAAGTCATGATAGGATAGTTCAAAGCCGCACATCAGCAAGGAAAACTCTAGGAGGGTAGCAGTACACAATGAGAAACCTAAGGCGCGTCCTGTTAACTGCACTACTGACTGTCCCTGTACTTGGCTTGCAGCTGTCCAGTGCCCAGAGCACAGATCTGACAGTTTTGGAAACCCAGTACACACAAAACCCCAGCCTTGAAAATTCAGTTCTGCTCGGACAAGCATACTTGAATGCAGGTCGCACCTCAGACGCAGTGAAGGCATTTGAAGAAGCCATCCGCAAGGATTACAGCAGCTACGAAGCCCATTTTGGTCTGGGTGTGGCCCTGTTCCAGTTGAACAACCTCAGTGGGGCGGAGTTTGAGTTCCAACAGCTCACAGCTCTGAATCCCAACCTGATTCAGGGGTATTACAATCTGGGTGCAGTGCTGAGCAAGCAGGGCAAAACCGATGATGCTCTGGCCAGCTACCAGAAAGCCATTGAAGTGGGCAAAGCCAATGCAGCCAGCACAGAAGAGCTCACTCTGGCTTATACCCAGTGGGCCCAATTGCTGGCAAGCACTGGCAAGCATGCTGAAGCCCAGAAAGCCTTTGAAGAAGCCCTCAAGCTGAATCCACAAAGTGAGTTTCTGATGCTGGGTGTGGCCCAGGAAGCCCTGGCTGTCAGCAAAACCAGCCCGGATCCTCTGGCTTCCACGGTATCGCTGGGTTACGCTTACCAGATTCTGGCCAAAAACCCAGCGCAGGCAGATGCAACCCTGGTTCTGGTGGAAAACTATGTTGGTCAGGGATTGACCGACCGTGCCATTCGTGAACTGGACAAAGGAATTGCCGCAGCCCAGGACAATACTTCTCGGGTGAAATTGCTGTCCCGCAAAGCAGAACTCCAGGAAACCATCAGCCTCAAAGATGCCCTCAGCACCTATGCTGAAGTGCTGAGCCTGGATTCCCAGAGCCCGGTGAAGTATGAATATGCCCGCTTGCTGCTGGCCAGCAAACAGTATCAGGCTGCTCAGAAACACTTCCAGGAACTGGTGGCGCAAGCCCCTTCGGATGTGGTTTATCTGGGTCTGGCCCAGACCAATGAAGGACTGAAGCAGTATGCTCCTGCGTACAACAACGCCCTGAGTGCAGCCAAACTGAGCAAAGATGTGGCTTTGCAAAGTGCAGCGAGAACCCTTGCTGCCCGCAATGCTTATCGGACCAAAAATTATGCCCTGGTGATCAAGACGGTACAAGCCATTCAGAATCCTGGAGCTGAAGCTTTGAGCTGGTCAGGCCTCAGCGCTTTCAACCTGAAAAACTACGCACTGGCTGCTGAGCAACTGGAAGCAGCCCAGAAACTGGATGCCCAGAACCAGGCCCTGGCTTTGAACCTTGGGGCTGCATACATTGCCCTCAAGCGTTATGACGATGCAGAACGGGTGCTGGCTGCTCTGGTGGCTGCCAATGAGCGCAACGCTGAAGCCTGGTACAACTATGGCATTGCCCTGAGGGGCCAGGGGGATGAATCCAGTGCCAAATTGGCCTTCCAGAAGGCCCTCAAGCTGGGTTACACCAAAGCCAAAGGAGCATTGGGCGGTAAATGATTTGGTTTCGTAAACACTGGCCAGACCTACTCATCCTCTTCTTCATCGTGCTGATTCTGGCAGGAGCTGTCCTGATTCTGTTTGGGGGAACCAAGAAACTGTTCAATCTTTCGGCTGGACAGCCCACGATTCAGGCGGAAACCTCCACCCCCAGGGTGGAAGAAATTCCCCTCAATCCTGCCCCCACCACACCTGAAACAGAAACAACATCTCAACCCCAGGCAGAGTCTGGAACCCAGAGCAGCACCCTCTCACCAGAGTCTGCTGGAACCACAGAAACCACAGCAGCACCAGAAACCACAGAACCTGCATCTTCAACTGCAGACCCTGCTGTACAGGAAACCCAGACGGTTCCTGTGATTCCTTCCGGGACAGAAAATACTGCGCAAACTTCAGAACAACCTGTTCCAACAGGCAATGCAGCAGCCAATGCAGGAAAGACTGCTGGGTCTGCTGGTTCTGAAACAGCAAACACAAGCACTGGCAGCACCCAGACAGAAAGTTCATCTTCTGCCAGCACAGGTGCGACCCAGACTGCACAGCCTGCAGTTCGTGTCATCACAGGACGTTCACCTACCAAGCAGGACTACCGCATCAGTGCAGGTCTGTACCAAACAGAAGCTCAGGCAAACACCATTGCTGACAAGATCAAAGCCCTGGGATACCCCAGTTATGTCTTCCCCAGCAAAGATGACACTTATGTGGTGTTGATTGGTCCGTTTGTCAATCGGAATGATGCAGATGTGGCTGTGGGACAGATTCAGGCTGCGCATCAGAACCTGTTTGTTTACGCTCCCCAGAACCCGACAGCAAACGCTGAGACAGGCACCACAAACTCAACATCCACTGCTGCATCATCGGCCACAACTCCATCAGGCCCCATGTATGTGCAGGTGGGAGCTTACAAGCGGGCCGACAGTGCAGTGCCTGCCATTGATCAATTGCGCTCTCTGGGATTTGCACCCACCCTCAGAACCGACCCCAACGGGATGGTTCGGGTGGTGGTGGGTCCTTTCTCTGGAAGCGATCTGCAATCGGCCCAAGCCAAACTCAAAGAGGCGGGCTACGCAGACGCCTTCCAGATCCGGTGAAACCATGTCACAGTCTTTGAACATCCCAAGTGCTGCCATTTCCAGACTGGTGACTTATCTGAGAATTCTGGAAAAGCTGGAATCTCAGGGCATCAACAGAACGAGCAGCAATGACCTTGCTGAAAGGGCACAGGTCAGTGCTTTTCAGGTGCGCAAAGACCTGGCTTATTTTGGTCGGTTTGGCACCAGAGGTATGGGTTACACTGTGGCCGTACTGAAACGTGAACTGAGACGCATCCTGGGACTCACCCGTCCCTGGAATGTGGTGATCATGGGCATGGGTAGACTGGGGCAGGCCATCGCCCACTATCCGGGAGCCAGTGATTACGAATTCAGTTTTGTGGGGCTTTTCGATCCCGATCCCAACAAAGTGGGTTTACAGATCAGGAACATGGAGGTGATGCACCCGGATCACTTGAGGGATTTTGTGCGTTCCCATCAGGTGGACATGGGCTTTATTGCTGTTCCTGCCGACCGTGCGCAGGATGTGGCCCAGACCCTGGTGGAAGCTGGCATCAAAGGAATCCTCAATTTCGCTCCTGTGGTGATTCAGCCAAAAATGATTGAACGCCCTGGGCTGGAACCTGAGAAGGAAGAGGAGTGGGAGGGAGTCATCGTGGAGAACATCGATTTTCTGGCAGGAATGAAACGCCTGGCGTTTTACATCCTGAACCCTGGCTTGAGAGAACTAGAGGAGGTTGGTTGAATGAAGTGGAAGCATTTATTATTGGGTTCTTTGACTGTGGGAACGATCGTTTCCTGCAACAGCACCAAACTGGTGCCTGTTGCCATCAGTGCAGCAGTTGAAGGCGTGACATTGAAGTTCGACTATACCGAAGACAAAACCACCCATGTTGTTTCTGTCAAAGTCACCCGCACCAGTGGCAAAGCCATATTTACTCCATTGCCGGGCTCTGCTGGTCTGCAGCTGCAACGGGTGCGCGTAGATGTCTACGACGAAACCCAGGCTTTGCTGGGCTCCGTGGAGCACACCATGTCTGGGATCATCAACCCCATTCCGCTGACAGGAGAGGAAGCCGGTAAGCCCAAAACCACTGAAATTGCCATTCCTGTGGATCCTGTTCTGCCCAACGTGGTGGAAGAATACCTCAACACCAGTTGCCTTTCTGCATATGTAGATCCCAACCGGGCACCTACAGATCCTGTCTGCCCATCCGCCAAGGTTAAATACACTTTCACGGGCATTTCGATGGCAGATGGAAGCCAGGCGAATGTGATTGCGATTGCCAACTTCCAACCCACTTACAGTTATCAAATTGAGGGAGGAGAGCAACAATGAGAGCAGGGCTCAAACAAATGCTTTCAGCAGGACTGCTCAGTCTTGTTCTGGCAGCGTGCAACACCGTGAATCTTGACAACGGTACCATTGGTGGCGGAAGCACCACCCCTTCCAGCAAAGATCCCAGAATCACCAGTGTGACCATCAATGGAAACCAGTTGCTGGGTCAAACTGGAGATGTGTGGATTTCTGGAGATGCTGATGTTTTCGTGAAGGCAGCTTCAAATGAAGGACTGAAGAGCCTCACGTACAGCATTGCTGGTCAGACAGGTTCCGTAGAGAACCCCAAAGCCATCAACTCGTTTCGGGTGTCCAACCTGACTTCGGGATCCAAAACCCTCAAAATCACCATCACCAACAACAAAAATGTCAGCGATGAGGTGAGTTTGCCTGTAAAAGTGGATCTCACGCCTCCCACAGTGAATGTGTTAGAGCCTGCAGGAGCATCAGCGGGTGGCATTCCTAGGGTTTCTGGTGTGGTCACCCTGAAGGTTTCGGTGGCTGATGGTGAATCTGGACTTGACTCTGTGCGGTTTTACCAGACAGGTGAAGATGCCCAGGAAATCACCAAAGTGACCCGGGTCAATGATGAATATTCAGTGCAGATTGACACCACCAAATTGACCGATGGAGTGAAGTACTTCCAGGTGGATTCCAGAAACAACGCTGGTCTGCTCACCAGCAAGATTGTTGGGCTGAATGTGGGCAACACGGCTGAACCCCCAGCCCCCACTGCACCAGTGGTGCGCCTGCTGCTCGCTCCTGGTGAAAAAAGCAACACCGTCACCATTCCTTTCATCATCAGCAGTGAAGATAACTTGAAAGTGGCCAAGCTGCTGGTGGATGGCGAACTCTTCAAAACCATTGTTGCCCCACCAGCCAACACCGAAAACACTTTTACCCTTGATGTCAATTTGCTAACTGTGGGTACCCATGTTGTAACCATTGAAGCCACAACCGTCAAAGAAAAATCTGCCACATCCAATGGTGTCACCATCCAGATCACCAAAAACCTCAGCTTGCCCCTCTTTGTGATTTCTTCCCCTACAGAAGGTGCCAGCCTGAGCGGCAAGACCCCCATTGAAGTTTCTGTGGTCAAAAAAGGATCTGACTTCAAGTTCCTCAGTGACATCACGGTCCAGATCATTGATTTCACTGGCAATGTGGTCAAGACCCTCACCATCGATAAGGCCAACCTGAAAGACACCGATGGCATTTACCTGACGGAGCTTGTGGACTGGACCCGTTTGACTGGTGCAGACAATTACAGCATTCGTGCAAGCGCACAGGTGGAAGTTGATGACGGAACACCTGCTGCCAACCCCACCTTCCAGCTGGAAGACCAGCTGACCACAGGTGTCACTATCACCAACCGCAGACCCCCTGCTGCCAACATTCTGCTTCCTTCCAGCAATGATGCCAGCTCTGCTGTTCCAAATGCAGTGTTCAGCCGCTTGTCGGGTCTTTTCCTGATGTCCACCGATGAAACAGGCAACTTCCGGGTGGATGTGCGCATGATCCGCAAAGATGGCAATGGTGGTGGCAAAGTCACCAAATACCTCTATAACCTTCCCTGGCCTGGCGGTTTCTACAAACTCATTCCTGAAGTCTTCCTGGATGGCAGTGAGAAAGTAGAAGATGGCAACTATATGCTGCAAACGGTCACTGAAGACATCGATGGCAACGGAAATGTGCAGGAGATTCCGGTCACTGTGAACCGTGCTGCTCCAGCATTGAATGGACTTGCACAAAACGCAGATGTCAAGACACTTACCATCAGAAACCCATTCAAGCCAGGCGACTTGAATGTCTTCTCCACCACCTGGCAGTTGTGTAATAACCCCAATGATGTTGTGCCCATCAGTTACGAATTGGGCGGTGTTGTTCCTACACCTAAAGACAGCGAAAAGTGTGCTCCTGTGACATTCACCAACCCAACCACTGTGGCTTCTGTTGTGATCAAAGACAATGTGACAGTTGTATCCAAGGCCATCAATTTTGCTTATACAGGTGTTTACAGTCCCTACACTTATGGATTCAGCTCCGTGGGGGACTACCAGCACTTTGTGATTGCTCAGGACCTGATCACAGGTGTTGTCCAGGTGTTCACGGGTGCCAACGTTGGTGTCACCCAGTACAGGAACAACTGAGAGATTTCTGCATGTTCAAGAAGCTGCCTCAAGGCAGCTTCTTTTTTGGCTTTGTTGCCTGAAATCAAAGGTGTTTTTGCATCAGGTAAGCCTTTCCAATGTGGTGGCTGTGCCTGACCCTGGTGTATTGTGGGCCTCATATGGAAGGTCTTTTTATTTCTCACCTCCTCAGGGGCATCCAGACCCGCACGCCTCTGAACACCCGAGGATGGGTGTTTCCCAGTGAAACTTCAGCAGCCCTTTACCTGGAGGGACTGGGGTTTCTGGTGCTGGATTATGTTCCTCCCACACCTGCGCTTTATGTGTCTGCAGAAAAGCTGCAGGGAGATCCTCACAACCCTTTTCAGAGGTTCCTGGCAGCGAAAGTGCAAGGCGACCTTCTGAAAGCCGAGCAATTGAAATTGGACCGGGTGGTGGTTTTGCATTTTGCCGGAGCCAGAGGATTCATTGATGCTCCTCCCACCCGTTTGCTTTTTGAAGTGACAGGTCGCAATGCAAACCTGATGGTTCTGGAAGCTGGAGCAGGATTTGTGGGCCGGATCCTGATGGCTGCCCGCGAGATCACAGGCAGCCGCAACCGATATCGGGTGGTGCGCTCTGGAGGAGAATACACACCTCCTCCACCTTATGAAAAGCTTGATCCCAGGACCTTGCAGCTTGAAGACCTGCAGGTTTTGCAGGATCGACCCCTGGTCAAAGCCAGAGATGTGCTCGATGGCATGGGGCCCACCTTGCTGGCAGAATTGAGCAGACGTTCTGGTGTGGGATTGTCGGATGTGGTGGGAGATCATCTTCCTGAGGTGTTTGCAGCTGTAAAGTCCCTGGTGGTGGATCCCAGCGTGGCCTCAGGGTCGCTCTCTGAGCAGGCCAGAGAGGCTTCTCAGGCAGAGCAGGCTGATGCTTTGCGCAAGACCCTCAGGGACGTGCTGCAAAAGCGCCTCAGGGTGCTGGCCATGCAGTTGCAGGATGTGCAGCATGCTGAGGCAGGGACAGAAACGGCCCAGCAGGAACGTTCCTGGGCAGATTTGCTGATGGCCTATCAGCAACAGGTTCCAGAAGGAGCCAGTCAGGTGGAGTTGCCTGACTTTTACTCAGGCGAACAGGTGACTGTTCCACTCAAGCCAGATGCAAAGGTCTGGCAGAATGCAGATCGGCTGTATGCCCGGGCCCGCAAGCGAGAAGAGGTGTACCTGAAACTGCTGGAACGTGAGCCCCAGTTGCTGCAGGAGCAGGAGCAGTTGCAGGCAACCCTCGAGGTGGTGCAGCAGGCAGAGTTGCCAGAACTCAAACAACTGGAACAGGGCATTGTGGGCCAGGAGCAGACAAAGAATGCTGTACAGGTGGGTGCCCGTTACCGAATCGGAGGGTACGAGGTGCTGGTGGGGCGCAACTCCACTGAGAATGAACTCCTGACCCACCGCATTGGAAAAAGCATGGATCACTGGTTTCATGCCCAGGGATATCCTGGATCTCATGTGCTGGTGCGTTCTGCAGGGAAAGAATTGCCGTTCGAGGTGGTTCTGAAGGTGGCTGCTCTGGCAGCCCATTACTCCAAGGCGCGTGCTTCAGGGAATGTGCCAGTGGATTACACCCGCATCAAGCATGTTTGGCGTCCCAGAGGAGCAGGGAAGGGACAGGTTCATTACACCCAGCAGAAGACGGTCTTTGTGGATCCTGCTTTACCAGAAGCAGATGTGTAATTGCACTGACCGGCTGGACTGAAGGGTGTCAATGCAGGTCACGATCCCATTCTTTTCACTGGAGTAGAATGCCTTTCGTGGAACGCATCATGTTTCGAGCCAAAATACACCGGGCCACCGTCACCCAGGCAGACCTGGATTATGTCGGCTCCATCACCATCGATCAGGATTTGCTGGACTTGGCAGACATCCTGCCCCATGAACGGGTGGACATCTACAACATCACCAATGGAAACCGCCTTTCCACCTATGCCCTCAGTGGTGCCAGAGGAAGCGGTGTGATTGGCATCAATGGAGCTGCGGCCCATCTGGTCCAGCCGGGAGATCTGGTGATCATTGCTGCTTATGGCAACTTCACCGAGACCGAAGCCAGAACCATGGTTCCCCAGGTGGTGCATGTGGACCAGCACAACAGACCTTTGCTGGTGGGCGTGTAGATTTTGCGATTTTGCAATGAAGCCTGAAAGGGGCTTCATTTTTACAGAGGAGGAGCATGCAGATAGGTTTTGAACGGGTGGTTCTGAAACGCATCACTGAGCTCACCTCTGCAGACTGGCGATTGATGCATGCTTTTTTTCGGGACCGGGAACTGGCAGATTGGAACGGGGCCAGACCTGTGCGTCTTCCTTTGTGGCTGTTCAAGCGCATCCTGCTGGAAGAGGAGCAGGCGGGAGACAAGTGGGGTTTTGGCATTTTCACGGAAGGCCGTCTGATTGGTTCGGTGGAACTGTACCATTTGCAGCCTGCCTTGCCTGCCCATCCCATTCAGGGGACACTGGGGATCATGATTGGAGAACGGGGTTTGCTGGGGAATGGGTATGGCCGTGAAGCCCTGCTGGCCCTGGCCCGGCATGCTTTTCAGGGCATTCAGCCTCCTCTGGAGCGCATCAGACTCACCACTTTTTTGCACAATGTGAGGGCGCAGCGCTGTTTTGCCCGGGTGGGGTTTCAGGTGAAAAGCCATGCCCAGAAGGGGGATTCCACCAGTGTCAACATGGAACTCACCCGTGCAGAATTTTTAAAACAGATGTTCATTGAAGGAGAGATCTCATGAAGGTGATGGTTTCGGGGCATGTGGAGTTGCCAGTACTGCAGGGCATTGAGTGGGTGAAGGTGTATCCAGATCAGGCCTTGCCTCCCCAGGTGTCAGAAGCCCGGGGACTGGTTTTGTGGACCCTCAACCGGGATTTTGTGCGCCATTTGCTGGAGCATGCAAAACAGCTGCAGTGGATTCAGACCCTGACGGCCGGAGTGGACCATGTGCTGGCCATGAACCTGCCAGAGCACATCACCCTGTACCGGGCTCCCAATTTGCATGAGGAGCTGGTCACCGAGCACACCCTGGCCCTCTTGCTGAGCATTGTCCGCAAGCTTCATGTCCTGAGGGACCAGCAAAGGGAGGGGCGCTGGTTTGTTCCCCATCCTTTTGGCTCGCTGCATTCCAAGCATGTGGTGATCTGGGGGTATGGCAACATTGGCCGTTCTCTGGCCAGGGTGCTGAAAGTTCTGGGGTCCAGGGTGACCGGGGTCAGGACCCAATCAGGCCATGAAGATGGCGTGCCCATCATCACCCGGCAGGATTTCCCACAGGTGTTGCCACAGGCAGATCATCTGGTGATGGTCCTGCCCAGCACCCCGGCGACCCATCAGGTGCTTGATCAGGATGTGCTGGATTTGCTTCCTGAAAGGGCCTGGGTGATCAATGTGGGCCGTGGAGATGCCATGAACCAGGAAGACCTGCTGCAGGCCCTGAAGCAAGGTCGGATTGCTGGTGCTGCTCTGGATGTGACCTCACCTGAGCCCCTTCCTGCAGACCATCCTTTCTGGAGGCTGGAGAATGTGATCCTGACCCCCCATGTGGCCTCACAGAGTGACCGCCTGCAAAGCAAGATGCGGGAGTTTATGCTGGAGAACCTCTCCCGGTTGCATGCCGGGGAACAGATGGTGGGAAAGGTGGAGCGCCATAAGGGATATTAACTCCAGTCTTTTTTTGCTTTGAAAGTTATCTTTGGTGCAGAGATGGTGGTGTTTGATGCAGGAGTTTTGGACAGCCCCTATTCTCAGTTGCACTGGTTTTTGTTACCATATAAGACAATGGAAGCAATTCCAAACTGGAGGTTGTGATGAACTTACCCCGCAGCAGCGGCATCCTGCTCCACCCCACGTCATTTCCTGGTCGGTATGGCGTAGGTGAGCTTGGTGCAAGTGCATATGCTTTTTTAGACTGGCTGTACGATGCCGGACAGCAGTGGTGGCAGGTGCTGCCCCTGGGTCCCACCGGCTACGGAGACAGCCCCTACCAATCCTTCAGTGCTTTTGCAGGCAACCCCTACCTGATCAGCTTTGATGACCTGAAAAAAGAAGGCCTGCTGACCGAAGAAGACCTTCAGGACACTCCAGATTTCCTGCCTGGAAAAGTGGATTACGGCTGGATTTACATCTGGAAATTCCAGAAGCTGCAGGCTGCCTACACCCACTTTAAAAACGGTGCATTCACCAACCTGAAAGCCGAATTTGCCACCTTTAAAGCCCAGGAAGACGCATGGCTGGAAGACTACGCCCTGTTCATGGCACTCAAAGACGAAAACGGCGGGCTGCCCTGGAATGCCTGGGACCTCCCCATCCGCCAGCGTAAAGCCCAGGCCATGCAGGACGCCAGAATCCGTCTTGCCGATGACATCGAACGCATCAGTTTCTACCAGTTCCTGTTCTTCCGGGCCTGGACCCAGGTGCGTGCCTACGCCCACAGCAAAGGCATCCAGGTCATCGGAGACATTCCCATTTTTGTGGCCATGGACTCTGCAGATGCATGGGCCAACCCGGACCAGTTCTACTTTGATGACCTCGGGCAACCCACCGTGGTGGCAGGTGTGCCACCAGACTACTTCAGTGAAACCGGACAGCTGTGGGGCAACCCCCTGTACCGCTGGGATGTCATGCAGGCCCAGGGTTTCCAGTGGTGGATTGAACGCATCAAAGGCTGCCTGAAACTTTACGATCTGGTGCGCATTGACCACTTCCGGGGTTTTGAAGCCTACTGGGAAATCCAGTACCCTGCAGAAAACGCCATCGATGGCCAGTGGGTCAAGGCCCCCGGCAAGGAACTCTTCAAGACCATCCTGGATGCTCTGGGAGAAATTCCCATCATTGCAGAGGACCTGGGCGTGATCACTGAAGAAGTGGAAGACCTGCGGGATTCCTTTGGATTCCCTGGCATGGCCATCCTGCAGTTCGCTTTCGGTGGGGGAGACTGGGCATCGAATGCCTTCCTGCCTGAAAACCTCAAGGACAACCAGATTGTTTACAGTGGCACCCACGACAACGACACCACCCGTGGCTGGTTCAATGCCGCCAAGGAAGATGAACTGACCCACCTCAACCAGGTGGCTGGCAGCGAAGTCACCGAGGACCGGGTGGCCTGGGTTCTGACAGAAATGGCCTGGCGCTCACGTGCACGGGTGTCCATTGTGCCCCTGCAGGATGTGCTGAACCTGGACACTGCGGCCCGCATGAACCTGCCTGGAAGCCTCAGTGACAGCAACTGGTCCTGGCGCTACCCCCAGGGTGCCCTGAGCCCCTTTGTGGCGAGACGTCTGAAATCCCTCACCCAGGAAGCCGGGCGTTATGTGCAGCCCCGGGTGACTGCCTGATCTTTTTTGACCTCTTTTTCCTGATTGCGAGGCCCCCGAAAGGGGGCTTTTTGCTTTTCTGAAATCCTTCAATTCCAGTCGAGCCTGAAAAACTGCTCTGCGTTCTGGTGCGTGATGCGGGCAATTTCAGTTTCAGGTTTTTTCAGCAATCGGGCAATTTCACGCACCACCAGAGGCAAATAAGCAGGCTCATTGCGGTCTGTTCTGAAGGGCAGGTTTTTGGGGGTCAGAAAGGGTGCATCGGTTTCAACGAGCAGGCGGTCCAGCGGGAGGTATTTGAGGGCTTCACGCAGATCCTGGCCGCGTTTGAGGTCGGTGATCCAGCCCGTGATGCCAATCCAGCACCCCAGATCCAGATAGGCCCTGAGCTGCTGGGTGTTCCCTGTAAAACAATGCACCACCGTGCTGGGAAGCTGTGCACCAGCAGATTTCAGCATTTCCAGGAACTTCTGGTGTGCGGCCCTTTCATGGGTGAAGAGGGGCAACTGGTGCTGGATGGCCAGTTCAAGCTGTGCAGCAAAGCAACGCTCCTGATCCTCAGGTCTGGAAAAATTCCGATCAAAATCCAGACCACATTCCCCCACAGCCACCACTTCAGGATGCTGGAGCAGGGATTCAAGCTTGTGGTGGATTTCGGGGGTGTGGGTCCGGGCTTCATGGGGATGAATGCCAGCTGTGCAAACCAGACCATGCTGCTGTGAGATTTGCAGGGCCTTCTGGCTGCTGGACAGACTGGTTCCTGTGACCACCAGCAATTCCACGCCTTCCTGAAAGGCACGTTCTATGACCTGAGGCAAATCCTTTTCAAATCTTCGGTGGGCGAGGTTGATGCCAATGTCAATCATGGCTTTGATTGTTCTACACCTGAGGGCTGGAAGCCAGAGCTGAACAGCATAAGCACAAGCACTGAGCGCTTTCGGTGGCATGCAGACTGGGTTAAGCAGACTGGGTTAAACTGCAACCATGAAAATTTACACCCGAACCGGAGACCAGGGAGAAACGGGGCTGTACGGCGCTGACCGGGTTTCAAAAGCCCACCCCAGGGTGGAAGCCTACGGCACCGTAGATGAACTCAATTCCCTGCTGGGACTGGCCCGTGCCCAGAGCCAGGACCAGGCACTGGATCAGGAGCTGGCTTACCTGCAAAATGCCCTGTTTGATGTGGGCGCGGACCTCGCCACCCGGGAGGACAGTCCTTATGCCAGAAACGTCAACCGCATGGATGCAGAGGATGTGGCTGTGCTGGAAGGCATGATTGACCGTCTGGAAACAGAGTGTGAACCCCTCAGGAATTTCATTCATCCGGGAGGAACCGTCACCGCTGCCACCTTGCATGTGGCCCGCAGTGTGGCCCGCAGGGCAGAACGGGATGTGGTGCGTCTGCAGGATGAAGAGGCCGTCAATCCCCAGGTGCGCATGTACCTCAACCGCCTGTCGGACCTGCTGTTTGTGATGGCCCGTGCAGTCAATGCCAGATCAGGCCTCAGTGAAACGCTCTGGCACGTCAAAGGCAGGAAATAAAACCCAACCAGACCACAACCCAATCAGACCAAAACAGACACCCTCTATCGGGGTGTCTGTTTTCTGTGGTGGGCTCATTTCACGTGCAAGAAATTGAAGATGCCACTGGCAATGCTGTCGGCAAGCTGTTGGCGGTAAGCAGGATTGTCCAGTTTGCGACCCTCCACCGGATGGGTGCCGAACCCAATTTCCACCAGAATGGCGGGCGTACGTGCAAAACGCAGCACCATCAAAGGTCCAGTCTTGACCCCCCGGTCTTCCACATAAAGCTGCTTGACCAGGGTGCTCTGCACTGTGTGGGCCAGCTGGCGGGACAGGGTGAGGTTGGCCTGCACCAGGATGTCTCCCAGAATGCTCTGGGCATAACTGCTGGCCTGTTTGGTGATGCTTTCCCCGAGGGCACCCCCACCGTTTTCTTTCACGGCCAGAGCACGGGTCTGGGATCCCTGTGTTTCCCCGAAGATGAAGGTCTCCACACCCTGGGCAGTCTCAGGGCCAGAATTCACGTGAATGCTCACAAAAACATTGACGGTGCCAGCGTTGGCCATGTTGGCCCGTGCACTCAGGTCGGTGCGTTTGTCTGCGCTGAGGTCTTCGTCTTCATCGCGGGTGAGGACCACCTCAACATTTTGCTTGCGCAGCACGTCCCGCAGTTTGAGGGCCACGTCCAGGGTGACTTCTTTTTCGGTGATGTAACCGACCATGCCAGGATCAACTCCGCCGTGTCCGGCATCGATCACCACACGCAATTTGGTTTTCCTTGCGACAGGTGGAGCAAAGACCTTGGTGGGCGTGGTTTTGCCTGGACTGGCTTTACTGGTGGTCGTGGTGCTTTTGTCTCCGAGATCCAGCACCAATCTGGCCCCCTGGCCACTGGTGCTGTCCAGCCAGAACACTGTGAATTTCTTTTGCAGGGAATGCTTCAGGTTCATGGTCCAGAGGGTGTCGTTGCCCGCAACCTGGATGCTGTAGCTTTTGATTTCGTTGGAAGACACCTGGGCAGATTCGGCGGGCAGTTTGATGCCCACCAGCCTGACCGTCAGGGTGGTTTTTTGCTCGTTGATGAAGTATTTGACCTGTTTGGAGAGGTCCAGAACCAGACGGGTGTAGCCCTCGTATTGCCCTATTCTGGGCGAAGCCGCCGCCCAGTTTAATGCAAAGAGAGCCAGCAGGAGAACGCGAAAAATGCTCATCTAGCCGAGTTTAACAGAGGTGTAGCAATTGAAACAATGTGGGGTGCTTTAGATGAAGTTCACGCTTCTAAGCCCTCTTGCTTTACGATGGTTCTCATGAAACGGAAGCTCCTCATCATCAGTGCCCTGTGCGGTGTGACCTTTGCCGCCAGTTTCTCTGGATTTGACATCAAGCCCAAAGGCAACCAGGATGTCGATCTGGTCACCGGGGTCACCACCCTGCCGCAAGGGGGCCTGGTGACCGACAGCAAAAATGGCATCAAGATCGATGCCCAGTACATCGAAATGAAAGAAGGAGAATTCCTCAAGGCCAGAACCGCCAAATTGACCACCAGTGATGGGGGACTGCTGACGGCCAGCAATGTGGAATACTCTGTGAAGCAAAACAACCTGACCGCCACAGGCAAGATCAGTTACCAGGACAGCAACATCAAGGATCTGGGAGCCGAAAAAGTGGTGGTCCACACCAG
Source organism: Deinococcus roseus (assembly GCF_014646895.1). Lineage (NCBI taxonomy): Bacteria > Thermotogati > Deinococcota > Deinococci > Deinococcales > Deinococcaceae > Deinococcus > Deinococcus roseus. Next base: position 142,475 of record NZ_BMOD01000004.1, on the reverse strand, counting down.
AGACAAGCTCATTGTGGCTTCTGGCGGGGTGCAGGCTGAATCTCCAGCCATCAAAGCCAACATGGTGCTGGCAGACTATGACAAAAATGTGGCCGTGCTGTACGGAAATTATTCCTTCCAGAGTGGCAAACAGAAGCTGAGCAACAAGTCCAGCACAGGCACCCTTTTTGTGAAGTTCAATGCCAAAGGGGAAGCCACTGCCACCACCAAACCCACAGCAGAGCAGCTGGCTGTGTTCAAACCCTACCTCAAATAAACCCTGATTCCATCAAAAGCCAGCCAAAAAGCACCCTGAAAAGGGTGCTTCAATCTTTGTGATGCATTGATGTTGCAAATTTACTGAGGGGTGCCCAGCTCGGGCTTGCCCGCTTTGCCTGCAGAGCTGTCGGTGTGGATGTCCTGAACAGACTTTTTGGTCTGTGCTGTGGACAGGGACACCTCTGGGAGGGCTAGCAGCTTCTTGAAGGCCTGGTTGATCCAGATAAAAGCAGCGCCAGTGTCGCGGATGGTGTAAGTGTGTCCACTTTCCTGATTCAGGAAGGTGTAAACGTAGTGTTTGCCATCTTTGCCCAGCAGATAACCGCTGTAGGTCAGGATGCGCCAACCGTTTCCTCCCTTACCACCAAAATACAGGTGTGGGAGGGCCAGCTTGTTGCCGTTGGGGGCCGTGGCCATGACCTCCCTGAACCATTTGTCGGTTTCGGGTTTCAGGCCATTGCGCAGGAATTCGTGGGAGAGAAGCACTGCCAGCTCTGCAGGGGTGCTGACATTGTGGGTGTTCTGGTCCACCCGGGGATCGTAGCGGTCAGATTCGAAGTATTTGCTGATGGCCTTGTCCAGGTCCAGCCAGAACACATTCTGGGCATCTCTGTCCAGGGCTTCGGCTTTCTGGTAGAGTTCCTCGCCACGGGCTTTGCTGAAGTCCTCTGCAGCCTTTCGGAGGGCTTCTTTGTTTTTGGGAAACATGGGGCTCATGCTGGCCTGGGCGGTCCACCAGGCTTTGGTGGTGAGGACCATGCGGGATTTGCAGAGGTTGAGGGCATCCAGGTTGTGTTGCACCTGCCTGAGGCCCACCCGGCGCTGCAGGATGTCGGTGGCGGTGTTGTCGCTGTGCTGGATCATGCGCACAGCCAGGGTGTTCACATCGCTGCCGTCAAAGGGGAATTCTCCCAGGCTGTGGTTGCTCTGGGTCACATCAAAAATCTCTTTGAGGGAGACTTTCTGGCTGTCCACCTGTCTGGCCAGTTCGTACATCACAGCCTGTTTGTAGGTGCTGGCCAGTGGGAACTGTTCGTTGGCGCTTCTGGACACCACCCGTTTGAATTTCAGGGTCAGTGGATCCACTTCTGCCACAAACAGCCCGAGTTTGCCTTGCAGGCGGCTGGGCGGTGCAGGTGCATCTGCATGAGGCAGAAATTGAGCCTGGAATGAATAGCAAACAGGTCTGGGAACAGTCACCTGGGCTGCCTGGGCCACAGGGGGCAACTGGGGAAGCTGTTGGGCTTCATGTTGACCGCTTAAAGGGGTCAGCATCCATGCGAGAGAAGCAAGGGTGAGGGCAAGTCCCCCGATGGCGAGTTTGGTCCACATCAGGCTTTCATCATAACCAAAAAAGCCGTCAAAAAAACAGAAGGGAGGTCGAGTCCCTTCTGTGCAGACTGAACCTTTCAGATTACAGGCTGATGGGCTCGATACCGTAGCCAATCGTACCTGGACCTGCATGGGTGGCCACCACTGCACCCAGGGTGTTGATTCCGATGACTTCCACTCCAGTGGCTTTGAGGGATTCAGCCATTTTTCGGGCTTCTTCCTCTGCACCAGGGGTGTCAATCATGCAGACCCGACAAGGGCCATGGGTCTGCACAAATTTGCTGACGTGGGTTTGCAGTTCCTTGAGGGCCTGGGGGCGACCTCGGACCCTTCCTGCAGCTTCCACCCGTCCGTTTTTGACGGCCAGGATGGGCTTGATGTTGAGCAGACTGCCCAGCATGGCCTGCGCGCCTCCGATTCTGCCGTTCATGCGCAGGTAGTCCAGGGTGTCCACGGTGAACATGATGTTCTGCTTCTGGCGAACTTTTTCCAGCACGGCCAGGATGTCTTCCAGACGGCCACCCATCCAGGCCATGTCACTGGCCCGCATGGCCATCATGCCCAGACCCACCGAGACGGTTTCAGAATCAAAAACCGTCACCCGCCCTTCAAATTCTTTGGCAGCCAGCTGGGCACTCTGGGCTGTGCCAGACATCTTGCTGGAGATGTGAATGGACAGCACATGGTCTGCCATCAGCAGGGCGTTTTCGTACACCACTTTGAAGTCTTCGGGAGAGGGTTGACTGGTGGAGGGGATTTTCTTTCCGGCTTTCACCCCGGTGAAGATGTCGGGGGTGTTGATTTCGATGCGGTCTTTCTGAAGTTTTCCATCAAAATTCACGTACAGAGGCACCACAGTGAGGTGGTGGGCCTCCACCTGATCCGGAAGAAGATCACAGGTCGAGTCGGTGATCACTTTGAGCATGGTCTAAGATTACCTGATTTTTCAGACATTGATGTGGGAAATCCTGAGATGGGAGGGTGGGAACCGGGAAGCCTGGGGAGCCACAAAAGGTTAGCAAGTAAAAAATAAATATTTTTTTCACAACCAAAAAAAGCTGCAGCTGCAGGCACACTGCTGTTTTGCCCCTGCTTTTGAAGACCCGTTTGCAAAGCAGAAAGCACACGCTGGTTCTTTAAAAGGATTGATTGCAGAAACGTTCCATTCACCTCAAGTTGTTTTTGGGCCTCTGTCTAGTGTGCTCCCTTGACGGCATGGCCCTTTTTTCATTACCTTACTCGTTAAGTGAAACGCCTTGCCGCCACCGTGAATAATGATGATAATCGTCACAAACGGGTGGCGTAGGCAGAGTTTGCAGCTGAAACCCCCCGGACAAACCGGGGGGTTTTTCGTCAAGGAGACAGCCATGCATGACACCGTGCTAGAAGAACTTCAGAGAACCCTGGTTCAGGACCTCAGCCAGCACGCCGGAGAAACCGTGCTGCTCAAAGGCTGGGTGTATTCCAGACGCGACCTCGGAGGCGTGCAATTCCTCACCCTGCGGGACCGCACCGGCATTGTGCAGTGCGTGGGCTCCCAGCTGGACCTGCCCATCGCCGAATCTGTGGTGCAGGTCAAAGGCAAAGTGGTGCAGCACCCCAAAGCACCTGGAGGCTATGAAATCCAGATTTCCGAGCTGCAGGTGATTTCTCGGGCGGTGGAACCCTCTCCCGTAGAATTGCCCAAGGTGCAGTGGAACGTGAACCCCGAAACCCTGCTGGATTACCGCTATGTCAGCGTGCGGGGCCTCAAAGAGCGCGCTTCCCTGAAAGTGCAGGCTGTGCTGGTGGAGGGTTTCCGTGCAGCCCTGCGTGAGGCAGGCTTCACCGAGATCTTCACCCCCAAGATTGTGTCTGCCGGCGCAGAAGGCGGATCCAACCTCTTTGAAGTGGATTACTTCGGAGAGCGGGCTTACCTGGCGCAAAGCCCCCAGCTTTACAAGCAGATCATGGTGGGCGTCTACGAGCGGGTCTTTGAGACGGCTCCGGTGTACCGCGCTGAAGAGCACGCCACCAGCCGCCACCTCAACGAATACCTCTCGCTGGACGTGGAACTGGGTTTCATTGAATCTGATGAAGATGTGATGCAGATCGAAGAAATGGTGCTGAAACGCATCTGCAAGGAACTCACCGAGCAGTGCCAGAAAGAATTCGACCTTTTCAAAATGGAAGCGCCCAGAGCTCCAGACCGCTTCCCCAGAATTCCCCTGCTGGAAGCCAGACAGCTCATCAAAGACCATTTCGGGTACAGCGTGGGCGGCAAGGACCTCGACCCTGAAGGGGAGCGCCTGCTCAGCCAGTACTTCCAGGAAAAAGAAGGCAGTGACTTTGTTTTCGTCACCCGCTTTCCCAAGAGCGCCCGTCCTTTCTATGCCTACTACGAGGCAGACGGCATGACCCGCAGCTTTGACTTGCTGTACCGGGGCATCGAGATCACCTCTGGTGGTCAGCGCATCCACGAATACAACATGCTGCTGGAAAGCCTGGCAGACCGCAACATGAAGGTGGACGGCTTTGAAGGTTACCTGGAGGTCTTCAAACACGGCATGCCCCCCCACGGTGGTTTTGCCATTGGTGCAGAGCGCCTGACCGCCAAATTCCTGGGCATCCAGAACGTGCGTTATGCCCGTGCTTTCCCCAGAGACCGTCACCGCCTGCTTCCCTGAGCCACCTCTAAAGCAAAGAAAGACCGGAGTGATCCGGTCTTTTTGGTTTGATTGTGTGGATCAGTGCTCGACTTCTGGCAGGGGAGGGACGCTGGTGCCCACCCAGGTGCCTTCCTGAAAATACCGGCTCTGGGGTTCTCTGGCCCGTTTGAAGTAATCTTCCAGCAGGTCATCGTGGGTTTGCAGGGTTTCGGGGGTGATCTCGTGGGCCCTGAATCCGGAGGCCATCAGGAAACCTCCAGCCACCTTGATTTTGTTTTTGATGTGCACCGAGAAATCCACTTCCAGCAGGGTGTCTCCATCCTGATCCAGCACCGTGAGCAGGTCTTTCTCTGGATCGCTCTGGTCATAGATCACAGTCAGGAGGTCCAGGTTGGCCCAGTTGTAGGTCTGTCCCTGGAATTTCAGGATCAGGCGTTCAGGGCTGAAACTCCAGATGCCTTCGGTTCTGGATTGTCCCAGTCCACTGAAAGACACGGTGGTCCGGATGTGGGCGGAGATGTGCTCCAGGTTGCTGAACAGCACCACGCCATGCACGGTTTCCAGCGGATACCGTTTTTGAAAGCCCAGGTATTGCCGGGTCCAGGGGGTGTTCCAGGGGGAGGTGTTTTTGGCTTGAAGTGTGAACATGACATGCTCCCTTTCTGCAGCCTCACTGAAGGAAGACAGAATTCCCCAGGGAGAACACGGTGCTGGCAGATGGTGGTGCTGCACAGTCTGAATTCTGCAAAAGACCAGAAGGGCAGGTTCTGATTCCATCTTGAACTGCAAGATATCACACCACTCTTTCAGGTTGGATTAAGTTAAACATCAGTTAAGATTCAGGTATAGATGGGGCCTTCATGGATGAGCTTCTGCAGTTTTCTGCATTTGTGCTTTCCTGAACATCGGTTTGCTTGCAAGGAGGTGTAGACTGTACCCCATGGAAACTTGGGCCACTTTTGCGGTGGGCGGCCAGAAAATTCATGGCATGCTGCACCTTCCTGACACCCCCAGACCCGAGGCGGGTTTTCCCAGTGTGGTTTTTCTGCACGGATTCACCGGCTCCAGAAGCGAACACCACCGCCTGTTTGTGCTGCTGGCCCGCCGTCTGGCACAGCTTGGAGTGGCAGCACTGCGTTTTGATTACCGGGGCAACGGAGACAGCGAGGGAGACTTCAGCGAAATGACCGTCACCCGCAATGTGGAAGATGCCGTGCATGCCGCAGAATACCTGCGCAACTACCCTGGCATTGATCCCCTGCAAGTGCGGGTGCTGGGATTCTCCATGGGTGGCCTGACCGCCATTCTGGCTGCTGCTGGAATGCAGGCAGAACGCCTGCTGCTGTGGGCACCTGCTGCACCAGAAGGCATGATGCGCATGCTCAACGGCAAAATCCCAGCCACCACCACCGACTTTGGTGGCTGGCCTCTGGGCCGGAATTACTTTCTGGACCTTGCAAAGCACGATTCACGCAAGGCCCTGGCTGCATATGCGGGTCCAGTTCTGATCCTTCAGGGGGAAAAAGACGAAGCTGTCCCTCCGAAGACTGCCATTCAGTACGCAGAAAATTCCAGGGCTGACCTGGTGGTGCTCCCTGATGCAGACCACATCTTCGGGTCTTTCCAGTGGACCGACTGGGTCTTTGAGAGAAGCATCCAGTTCCTGATCTGAAACTTTAAGCCTAGAAAGAAAGTCCCTGATGATAGGGACTTTCTTTCGTTTCAAGATCTGGATTTCCGGTCCGCTCAGATGGGGAGTTCCACAAAAGCAAAAGGCAGGTCGGTCTGGGCCTGCAAAATGCTGCTGCTGGTAACCGTGGCATAGGAAGCCAGCGCAGGGTTCAGGTAAGTCTGGGACACCCGCTTCAGGTCTTCCAGGGTGGTCTGCAGGATTTGCGCCCGGAAGGCTTCCTGTTTGTCCCGCGTGAAGCCGCCCAGATCGCCAAACACCCGGGTGCTGCCAATGGTGTCAGGAGAAGTCAGGGGATCCAGCGCACTGCAGGCGCTCAGGATGCCTTCTTTGAGGTGACGTTCCTGCAACTCCCCGGCTTCCACCCGTTCCAGCACTTCCAGAAACACCTTGAATGAGCGGCTGAGTTGCGGATCGCGGTAGGTGGCCAGGGAGAACACCCCTGCCTGGGTGTCGTAGCTGCTGAACGCCCCGTAAGCCCCACCTTTTTCCCGGATTTCGGGAATCAGGAAGGTGTCGGTGAGGATCTGGCTGAGGATGAACAGCGGGGCTGCATCAGGATGGGTGTAGGGCACGCCTTTGAAGCTCATGGCATTGAAAGAAACCAGGGTTTCGGTCAGGCGGGCCACCGGGCACAGTTCACTGGTTTGCAGGGGGGTTTGTGACAGCTCCTCACTGGAGACAGAGAACAGCTTCAGGGCCTCGGTTTGCAGGGTTTCCAGCTGGTCTGCTTCTGCAGTGAGGCACACCCACAGGCCGCTTTTCAGGCTGTCACGCAGCATCTGCTGGAAGTCCTGCAGCAGGGTTTCCAGTTCTTCCTCGCTGGAGGCCAGGTATTTGCGCAGCACATTGAGCTGGGTCAGGCCCGACTGGCGCTCCCTGAGGGCCACCACCGGACTGAGCTGACTGGCTGCGGTGCGGGTGGCGTAAGAGTGTCCAGCACGGGTGATGCCAGATTCCAGTGCCACCAGTTGCTGTTTGATCAGTTGCTGCAAGCGGGCCACGGTGAAACGCGGTGCGAACAGCATGTCGTGCAACACTTCCAGCAGGGCCTGCTGGTTGCGCACCAGGGCCTTGCCACTGAGCGTGAAGGTTTCAGAGGAAACCAGGGGATTTTCGGGTCTGGCATGCACCCCAACGGTGGCTGAAACCCCGCCAGTCACGGCTTCCAGATGGCGGGCCAGTTCCACATCGTCCCGCTCACCTGCTCCTGAACGGGTGATGGCGGTGGAAAGCAGGTTCAGCAGATCCTTCTGGCTGTCGTTCAGGTGATGGGTGTGGAACAGCACCTCTGCATACACCAATCCATTGGTGGGCTGGGGAACCAGTGCCACAGTTGTGCCTTCAGAAACCACCGTCTGGTAGGGAACCTCTGGGACCGTCACATTGACATCACTGAGCTCCAGATTGGGCAGGGAGTCGATGTCTCCGGGATCATCCTGCAGAGAAAGCACCTTCAGCGCATTGCTGACAATGCGTTCCTGATCGGCCTGCTGCAGGGTGTTCAGGGCATGCTGAATGAACTCCTGTTCCTGAGCGGCTTCTTTTTGCGCCTGGGTGGTGCTTGCCTCCAGAACCACCAGGGCACGGTGAGGATTGTCCAGCAGTTCTGTCTGAATCAGGTTTTCCAGCACCCGGCCCTGTTTGCGTTCTGCTTCCAGTTGCTCCAGGTGATGGTTGAAGTTGAGGGCCTCCACGGGATCTGCCCCGTACATCCATTCGGACAGGAAGCTGAAAGCCACCTTCAGGCTGTAGGGATACCCGGAGTTGGAGACATGCTTGCGGTACAGCTCGATCTTGTGGATGGCACTGTCAATGAGTTCATCGGGAATGCCCTCTGAAACCAGTCTGTTCAGCACCTCCAGAATCAGGGCCTCGATTTGTTCTGCATCTTGTGGATTGGCTCCGCGCAAACCTGCCACAAAGCGGGACTGGGCAAAGCCATTGTTGAACCCTGATCCTGGTGCCAGGGCCTGCCCCAGACCAGAGTCAATCAGGGCTTTCTGCAAAGGGGCTGCACTGTTGCCCAGCAGCACACTGGACAGCACCGAAAGTTTTAGGGTGGTGTACAGGTCGGTGGCACTGGCGGTCATCCAGGCCAGGGCCACAATGGATTTGTGGTCGGTTTCGCTGCTGGGATACGCCCCTGTGGCTTTGACCGGTGCATCGAATGGAGCCTGGTTTTCCACCTCAATGTTGAAATCCTGTTTTTCAAAACGCCCCAGAGCCCAGGCATCTATTTTTTCCAGAATGCCAGCCAGATCCTGGTTGCCATAGGTGAAGAAATAAGCGTTGCTGGGATGGTAATGGCGGGCATGGAAATTCTTCAGTTGCTCATAGGTCAGGTTCACAATGGCAGCAGGGTCGCCGCCTGAATCCCTGGCATAGGTGGTGTCAGGGTACAGCGTCTGACCCAGCAGGTTGTTAAATTGCATGCTGGCATCTGCACGGGTGCCTTTCATCTCGTTGTAAACAATGCCCTGCACGGTCAGGCTGGACTGGGGATCCTGGGGATCGCTGTACTCGAAGCGGTGGGCTTCCCGCAGGAACTTCCATTCATCCAGGGTGGGAAAGAACACCGCATCCAGATAAATGGACAGCAGATTGAAGAAATCCTTCTCATTGCGGGTGGAGAAAGGATACATGGTGGTGTCGTCCCCGGTGAGGGCATTCATGAAGGTGTTGAGCGACCGGGGCATCATCATGAAGAAGGGATCTTTGACCGAAAACTTTTCTGAACCACCCAGCACCATGTGCTCCAGGATGTGGGCCACTCCGGTGTCATCGGTGGGAATGGTCTTGAAGCTGACCATGAAGGTGAGGTTGGGGTCATCCCGTTCGATGTGGATGTGCCGTGCACCAGACTGGTGCCTGAGTTCGATCAGGGTGCCATGCAAATCGGGCACTGGAGTGATGCGAGTGACTTCGTAACCATGAAGGGTCTGTCCCACTTGCCAGCTTGTGATCATGGGCGAAATTATATCGCGTGAAGTCCAGCCGCAACAGGTCCAGATTCCCTATTGTCATCATCCGTGAGAAGGGCTTTCTCCCAGAGTCCTCAGAAAGAGCAGGTACACTGAGGCCATGCGAAACTGGTTTCTGGGCGCAAGCCTGGTCTTGATGGTGGCCTGTTCTGGTGCAGAGAACTCGGCCAGCCTTCCCAAAGACACCGTAAGGATCTCCAACACAGCCCTGAGCGGTGCCATCATTTCAGAGAACTACAGTGCCTCCATGGGGGTCATGGGTGGGGTTTCTCCCTACATCATCACCCTCACCGATGGCAAACTGCCTGCAGGTCTGTCCCTGTCCAGTTCGGGAACCATCAGTGGAACCCCCACCGAAAAAGGCAGTTTCACTTTTTCGGTGCAGGTCACAGATGCCAACCTCTCCACCAAGGTGCAGAAGTACACCCTGGTGGTGACCGACAAACCCCCACCAGAATTGTCTCTGGAATTGCCAGGCACCCCCATCAAGAGTGCCACCCGCATTCCAGTGGTGCTGAAAAATGCAGAAAATGTGGCTGGAGGTCGCCTCACTTTCACGGTTCCAGAAGGCCTCATCATCAAAGATGTGCAGCCCGTCACCGGAAAACCCCTGGTGATCTGGAACATCCAGAACAACGTTCTGACAGTGGATTTTGCCTTCACCCAGAAGTTCTTCCGCAACAGAAATGCACTGTTCCTGCAGGTGGAATCCAGCAAGGAAAACGGGGTTTACCTGCCTCCAGTTGCTGCTGCCAACTATGATTTGCGGGATGCCAGTGCCAAAAAACTGGCGGGCACAGATCTGTTGACCCCTCCAGTCAAAACAGAACCTGTCAAAACAGATCCTGCCAAGACCACAGATCCGAAAACCACAGATCCCAAGACCAAAGACCAACCTGCTGATGCTTCCCAGACCCCTGCGGGAGATCCCGTGGATCCTGGCACCGAGGTTCAACCCGAGAACCCCAATCCCCAGACGGATGGAGAAACCCCCTCCACCACACCTGAAACAGACCGCCCACAGGACAATCCGGACAACACAGGTACCCCAACAGACGGCCCTGATGCCACTGGAACCGATGGAACCAGAGAGACCCCATCCAGCCCAGAACCCACAGATCCCAATTCCACACCCAGCACAGAAGGTAGACCATGAAATTTCCGTTTGTTTTTTCCCTGCTGGCCCTGGGAGCAGCCCAGGCCACCACCGTCAGTGTCCTGGGTTTTGAAGATCAAATCAAAAAAGCCGATGTGGTGGTGCATGTGCGCATTGTGGATGTGAAAACCATCCAGAACAAAAATTACCCCTGGAAGCAATACACCCTCAGCATCAAGGACACCCTCAAAGGCAATGCCAGCATGCTGTCACAGTTGCCCGAGGGCCCTGCCATCAATGTGCTGGGAGGAGACACCTGGCAGATGGAAGGGGCACCTGCTTTCAAGAAAGATGAAGAATGGGTGCTGATGCTTTACAAAACCCCCTATGACAGTCCTGTGGTGGGGTTCAACCAGGGCATGTACCAGATCCGGGACAACCGTGTGCTGGGCATCGAAAGCCTGAGCCTCAAAAACAATGAACTGGCCACCTTCAAAACCGCCATCCGGGAGAAACTGTGAAGCGCCCACTGGCAGCACTGCTGCTTTCTGGATTGCTGCTGGGTGCAGCCTGGGCACAGGAACCCACAGATCCCAATCCCCAGCCCAATCCAGGCACAGGGTCACCTGAGAATCCAGCACCTCAGCCTGACCCTGTTACACCTGATCCTGCCACAGAAGCTCCAAAAACCGAACCCAACCCGGAAACCCCGGCAACCACTCCTGTGACCACCCCAGAAACGGAGCAACCTGGGAAAGAGCAACCTGAAACCGAGAAAAAAATCGAACCTGCTCCAGCAGCTGAGACCACAGTGCCAGTTATTAAAATTCAGGTGACCGTGCCAGAGGCTTTGCGCCCCATGTTCACCGATGCCCTCAAGGTGTTCTCTTATGAACGTGTCCCTCTGCAGGCAGAATTCACGGCCAATGCAGACACCCAGTTCCTCACCGAAACGGACATTCCTTTCAATCCGGATGCCGGAAGCCGCACCCTCACTTCGGGGAACAAGAAATTCATCTGGATCAACACCGCCAGTGCCCTGTCCCAGAGCCTGGTCTGGAAAGTGGAAACCGCCAGGGTGCTGAAGCTGCCAGATTCCATTTTGCTGCCCAGAGACCGCATCCTCACCGAGCAGGACAAGCAGGCCCTGAAAACCCAGTTTGCCAGCAAGGGAGACCTGAATGGAGATGACCGGGTGGATTTGCTGGACCTGATCATCCTGGCCAAAAACATGGGTGTCGAAAACCCTCCCAAAGGGGACCTCAATCAGGATGGCAGGGTGGATGACACCGATTACAACCTCTTCCAGCAACTTTATGGCAAGTGAAAGGCTCTCTGAACCTCGCTTCTGGCCGGTGATGGTAAGTGATTTCTCTTCCGTTGTGGTTTTTGGGAAGTGTGCTAGGATGGGCTGAATGGAAGGGACCATGGACCTGCAAGACTGGCTGAAACTGCACGACTGGGTGCAGACCGGAGGTCATGCCAAGGTCGTGATTCAGAGTGGTCTGGTGCAGGTCAACGGTGCCATCGAAACCCGCAGGCGCAAAAAGTTGCGCGAGGGAGACACCGTGACCTACCAGGGGAGAACCGCCACCGTACACTTATGACTGACATCCAACATTACCGGGACCGCAAGGACGCACACTTCAAAGGGCCACACAGTCCCCTCAGTGCCGAGAGAAAGCAAGGTTTCACTGGATTGAAGTACTTCTCCGTCAATGAGGAGTACGCTTTCAGGTTGCCAGCCATGCATGATGAAACATTGCGCATCATTGAAATTCACACCAACACCCAGGAAATCCGGGAATACCAGGTTTGGGGGTATGTGGATGTGCCTTTCTCCAAAGGCCACCACCGCCTTGAATTGTATGTGCCTGTAGAAGAAGACGATCCCCAGAGGCTTTTTGTGCCGTTCAAGGACCGCACCAATGGGCAGAGCAGTTACGGTGGAGGGCGTTATATCGATGCCCCACTGGATGGGGATGAAGTGGTGTTGGATTTCAACATGGCCTACAACCCCTACTGTGCCTACGATGAAAGCTGGTCCTGCCCTTTGCCTCCGGCCTCCAACTGGATTCCTTTTGAAGTTCCTGCTGGCGAAAAAGCCCTGTAAAAACACCATCAAAATACTGAAACAAAGGATTCAAACACCCCCCTGGATGATTGTCAGGGGGTGTTTGTGTTGAGGGTGAGTTCCCTGCAGAAATGGACTGCTGGCCTCAGCGGGCAATCACCAGAAAATACACGTTGTTGGCCCCACCGCGGTGCAACACCTCTGCGGAGGCCCTCAAAGTGGCTCCGGTGCTCAGCACGTCGTCTATCAGCAGGATGTTCAGGTTCTGCGCAGAAGCATTGAGGGCAAAAACCCCTTTCAGGTTGTGCTGGCGCTCTGTGTGATGCAATTTGGCCTGCTGATGGGTGTAAATCACCCGCTTAAGCAAGTCTCTGGTGGGAAGGTGCAGGTGCTGTCCGACTGCTTCAGCCAGCAGGCGGCTCTGGTTGTATCCCCGTTCCCTTTCCCGCCTGGGGTGCAATGGCACCGGGCAGAGGACATCCAGCTTCCAAGCCTGGGGCACAGAACGGGCCAGGGTCGGCCCCAGGCTCCGGGCAATGCCTGTGTTGTTCTGGTATTTGAGGGCATGCACCATGCGCCGCCATTTGCCTTCTGCAGCCCCCAGATAGATCAGGTGTTCTGCTGTGGTGTCCAGCAAGACACTTTCAGAGGTCAGCTGGGCCTGGGTGGGTGTGCAGCGTTCACAGAGGGCAGCAGGGGTTGTGAGGGCCTGCTGGCAGCCTGGACACAGCTGTGGAAACAAAGTCCTCAGAAAAGTTTGCATGGTTTTGTGCACAGCCTTCAGTGTAGTCTTAAGCTTTTCGGGTAATCTAGATACGTGAAAGCACCTAAGATCGTCGTGGACCTCATCTTCACTCTGGCCATTCCCCTGATGCTGCTGAGTGACAACCTGTTCAAGACAGGCTTTTCTTTTTCCGAACAGTGGGGGGCCAGAACCGCCTACATTGTGGCTGCCCTGATTCCAACGGCTTACATCCTGATTGATTTCTTCAGAACCCGGGTGATCAATCCTTATACCATTGTGGCGGCCAGCAGTGCCCTCCTGAACGGTGCCCTGGCTTTCCTGAAGGTGGATGGCTGGAAGTTTGCTTTGAGGGATTCTTACGCCCACATCGTCATTTTCATCATTGCTGCCATTTCGCTGGCCATGAACCGCCCTTTCTTTGGCGAGCTGATGAAGATGGTGCTCAATCCTGACAACGAGAACAAAAAAGCCCTGTATCAGAAGTTTGTGGCTTCTTCTGCCATTCAAAAAGCTGTGATTGCCGGAACCGTTGTGATCATGGCAGAGGCCCTGATCAACGGGGTCATCAACTTCATCATGAATTACAACAATGTGGTGGCGGCTTTTGGCACCAAGGAGTTCAACGCCCAGAAAGCCGGGGTGGACGCAGCCATGCGTCCCATCAGCATTGTGATGAACCTGATCTCTTATGGTCTGGCCTTCTACATTGTCACCTGGAACAGCAAAAACGAGTTTGGAGAAAAAGCCAGCCCCATGGAAGACCACTTCTGGGAAGCGCTGGAGCAGCACCACAACCCGCAACCCACCCCGAATTCTGCAGATTGAATCCAGCAGTTTAATCCAGCAGTTTAAAACCCCTGCTTCTCTGGCAGGGGTTTTTGCTGAGACCCAACTGTGGGTTAAACCTGTCCGATCCAGTCCTGATCGTGGGTCTGAAAGACTTCACGCATCTGCTGGTAGAGGCTGTCTTCCAGCGGTCCCTGTGCAATGGTCTGGATGTTGCGTTTGATGTTCTCAAGGTTGCGTGAGCCCACGATCGCACTGCTGACCCCAGGGGTGAACACCGTAAATCTGAGGGTAAAGTCTTCCCAGGAGATGGGAGGGGTGAAGCCCATGGCATGCATGCGCAACCAGTACTCTTCGGCATACTGGCCATGGGGGCGTTCACTGTGAATCCAGGGCACGTTGCCCAGAGGACGCTTGGCAATCACGCCCATGCCCCTGTTGTGGGCGTGTTCCAGGGAGGGAATCACCCGCTGGTCAAAAGGGTTGACGCTGCACTGCACGCTGTCAAACACATCCGAGTCGATGGCCCATTGCAGGGCCTCGTTTTCCCCAGAGTAGGCCACGGCCCGGATTTTGCCCTGGGCTTTGACTTCCTGCAGGGCTTTCAAAAGCCTTTCGTTTTGCAGGGTGCCCAGTGGGCAGGAGTGCAGGTGAAAGATGTCGATGTAATCGGTGCGCATGGTCCTGAGGGCACGGTTCAAGCCCTGGTGGATGTTTTCGGGGGACCAGTCGGCGGTGCCTTCTACACCATACCCTCCCTTTGTGGAGAGGATAAAATCCCCTCTGCGCCAGGAGAGGTGCCTGCCAATGCGTTCCTCGGAGAGGTCGTAGCCTCTGGCAGTGTCGATCAGGGTGATGCCTGCGTTGACCACCTCGTTGATGAGGGAGCCCACGAAGTTTTCATCCAGCTGGTCCCAGCCGATGTGTCCTGCGCCAAATCCCAGGGCGGAAACCTGAAATCCTGACTTGCCAAAATCCCGGTAGATCATGTGTGCCTCCAGCAGACTCTGATTCGTACTATTTTTCGAATAATCCAAACCAGAGTTCGATTTCTCCAGTCTACTGGATCAGCTCGAAGCTTTCCACATCAAAGAGGCCCAGAGGGGTCAGTTTTAAAGCAGGAATCACACTGAGGCCCAGAAAAGCCAGGGTCATGATCGGGTGGGGCAGAGGACAGCCCAGTTGATGCACCGCCTGCTCAATCTCATCTTGCAGGGCAGCCACCACCTCTGGTGGCTCACTGCTCATCAAACCACCGATGGGAAGGGGCAAGGTGGCCCGCACCTCACCATCCGCAACCACCGCCACTCCGCCCTGCATCTGCTCGATCACCTGGGCACACAGCCGGATGTCTGCATCGTTGGTGCCTGCCACCATCAGGTTGTGGGCATCGTGCTGGATGGTGCAACCAAAAGCCCCATGCTGCAGACCCATGCCATGGGTCAGGGCGCTGGCGTATTGCAGGCCCTCAAGATGACGCTCAATGGACACCAGTTTGACCCCATCGCTGCTGCCCTGATCTTTCTTGCGGGTTTCAATCTGGGTCGGCAGGACGCCAATCACCGGATGGCTGGCAGGCACCTCAAAATGGGCTTCTGACCAACCTGTGCCCAGCTTCACGCCCCCTCCAATCAGTTCAGGGGTGTGCCTTCCAGCCTGGGCGGGTTTGCCTCCCACATAAGTCTGCAGCACCCGGAAGTCCTGCAGGTCTTCCAGCAGCACGAAATCTGCATGATAACCCGGAGCAATGGCCCCCAGATCGTGCAGGCCCCAGTACTCTGCAGGGTTAGAAGTCACCAGACTGAGGGCATAAATGGGGTCCAGGCCGCCCTGCACTGCAATCCTGAGCACCCGGTCCAGATGGCCCAGGGCCAGCAGTTCCTTGACATCCACATCGTCGGTGACGCACATGGCCCGACGGGGTTCTTTTTTCAGGACCGGGAGCAAATCCTGCAGATTGCGTGCTGCGCTGCCTTCCCGCACCATCAGCCACATTCCAGCCCTCAGGCGGTCCCAGGCCTGATCCGGGGTCACGGCCTCATGGTCAGAGTGGATGCCTGCACTGGCATAAGCTTGCAGCGTCTGTCCCGACAGACCTGCAGCATGCCCATCGATGCGTTTGCCTCTGGCGGCTTCCAGTACCGACCAGACGCCTGCATCGCCGCTGAGCACCCCCGGATAGTTCATCATTTCTGCCAGACCCAGAGAACCGGGTTCAGAGAGGGCCTGGGAGATGTCCTTTGCATCCAGATGGGTGCAGCCTGCCTCGAATGCACTGGCAGGAACGCAGGAAGGGGTGCTGACATACACCCGCATCCCGGAGCTTCTGCCCGCTTCCAGCATCCAGCTCTGACCTCTGAGGCCCAGCACGTTCACAATTTCATGGGGCTCGGCAATCACGGTGGTGGTGCCTCTGGGCAGAACTGCAGCCGCAAAACTGGCCGGGGCCAGCATGCTGGATTCGATGTGCACATGACCATCAATGAACCCCGGAGCCAGGTAAGCCCCCTGGGCATCCAGAATTTCATGGGCCTGGTACTTTCCACCAAAGCCCACAAAGCGGCCCTGGTGCACAGCCACCTCCACCTCCAGGATTTCCCGGGTGAGCACGCTGACCATGCGGGCATTGCGAATCAAAAGATCGACTTTTTCCTGTCCCAGTGCGGCCCTGATGGATTCAATCATGACTCCACCCCCTTCAGCAGATTTGTCCCATTATGCAGATGTTTAGACAGATTGGGAAGAGGGTGAAGTTTTGCTGGCAGGGGTTTTTACAGCGGTTTCCCGGCAAATTTCATGCTGGATACAATTTTTTTCGCCAGTTTCTGGGCCTCTGCAGGAAGGCGGGCATACCCCAGGGGCTCGTTGTACTTCTGGGCACCTGTGATCACCCAGTCCAGCATGTTTTTCAGGGCTGTGGCGGTCTGCAAGGTTCTGCGGTTGTAAGACTGGTCCTGAAACACCAGCAGATAAGTGTAAGCACTGATCGGGTACCCGGTTTTGCTGGAGGTGTTGGTGATGCTGATCCGGGCATCCGCAGGAAGTTTGATGCCGTTCGCGGCTGCAGCAACGCTTCTGGACGAAGCATCGATGAACCGTCCCGCTTTGTTCTCGATCAGGGCGTAAGACAGGTGGTTCTGCTCTGCATAAAGCAACTCCACGTACCCGATGGCCCCTGGTGTCTGCTTGACCACAGCAGTGACGCCATCGTTTCCTTTGGCCCCAATGGTCTGGTTGCCCCAGTTGGGTTCCTGGGAACGCCCCACCTTCTGCTGAAAGAGTGGGCTGATCTTGGAGAGGTAATCGGTGAACACGAAAGTGGTTCCACTGCTGTCTGCCCTGCGGGCCACCGAGATGGGCAAGGGGGGCAACTTGACCCCGGCATTCAATTTGAGGATGCCCGGATCGTTCCACAATCGGATTTCTCCCATGAACACTCTGGCCAGCAAAGCCCCATCAAACTTCAGGCGGGTTTTCAGGCCCGGCACATTGTAAGTCACCACCACCGCACCCAGAGCCGTGGGGATGTGCAGCAATGTGTTGCCAGGCAGGGCTTTTTTGAGGTCTTTGTCATTCATGGGCTGATCTGAAGCCCCGAAATCCACAGTCTGTTCCAGGATCTGCCGCTGACCGCCGCCAGAACCAATGCTCTGGTAATTGACCTCGATGTTTTTCAGTTTCTTGTATTCAGCAAAATACTTGCTGTAAAGGGGATAGGGGAAAGAAGCGCCTGCACCCTGCAGGGAGACCGCCTGGGCCACCGACAGAAGCATGACACTGGTGAGGTAGAGCCTTTTCATCCAGATGATTGTAAAGCAGCCTTCCTGTGTTGCATGTCCCTCCCACCTGAATTGCAGCTGCTGTCTAGATCAACAACCCCCCAAGAACCCGTTCAGGGACAGCTCACGGCCAAAAGTCCCGGACGTGCTAGAGTAAACAAAGATTATGAGTACCTGGGAAGTGATCATCACCATCATTGGCGTGCTGCTTGGCGGCTACCTTGGAACCCTCGGATTGGTGCGTGCCTTGCAGGCCGGCGACCGTGCCGAAACCGACACCGACCACACCCACAGCCACGGACACGGCCACCACTGATTGCTGTCTGATGCTGTAAAACAGAAGAAGTCTGGGAAATCCAGACTTCTTTTTTTGGTTTCCTGAGGGTTCAAAACAATCCGGTCAGCACCCCACCCTGATGTTTAACCCGCTGGTGCCGGTCTTCAAAATCGGGCAGGAAGCGTTCCACGCAGGTCCAGTATTCTGCGCTGTGGTTGAGGTGGTGCAGATGGCAGAGTTCGTGCACCAGCACATAATCCAGCAGATCTGGCTCCAGCAGGAGGGTACCCACCGAAAGGGCCAGAATGCCCCGTGCATTCATGCTGCCCCAGCGACGCTGTGCACGGGTGATGCGCACTTTGACGGGCTGCACCTGGATTTTTTCTGCCCAGTGCTGAACCCGTGAAGCCACCAGTTCAGGTCCCTTTTGGATCAGGAAAGCCTTCAGGGCTTCTCTGGGAGTGTCCTGGGGAATCAAAATCTGCTGATCCAGCAAGCTGATTTTTGGCACATCCTGAATCAGGAAGGTGACAGGTGATCCTGCGATGTGACCTTGCAGACCATCCTTCAATTCCCAGAGGACAGAGCGGGTTTCCTGCACTTTTTGCAAGATCCAGTCCTGGCGTTCCTGCAGGATCTGCTCAACAAACTTCAGGGTGAGGGCACGGGGCACCGAGACTTCCAGTTGACCACTGGCCACCCTCAGGCCAATGGTTTTGCGGGTTGAACGTTTGAGGATGTAGGGAACCTGCTGTCCCTGCAACAAGATGGCCCGGGTCATGCTGCCATTGTACCCCCACACCACGCCCTGAAAAGTGAGGCTGTTTAGGGCGGGAAAACGTGCAGGACGTTGTCTGTTTCTTCATCAAAAAAGCAGGGATGATTGCCCCTGCCCTTTGATTGTCTGTTGCGCCAGGATTGGACATTCAGGTCAACTGGACATGTCTTTGATTTTGCGGCTGAGGGCCACCACTTCTTCCGGGGTGTAGAGTTTGCGGGTGTAGGTCAGGATGTAGGCCCTGAGGCTTTCCCAGGTGACCACCTTGACGTTTTCCACTTCCCATTCCCGGGTGACGTTGGGAGAGAGGGCCCTGGCTTTGAGTTCTTCGGGTTCCACCAGTTGCTTGAACAGCATCACGGTGTGCACCCGTTCTTTCAGCATTCTGGAAAGCATCTGGCCGCTTTGCTGGGCCATCTGCAACTGTGGGTTGAGGTTCTGCTCGGAGACGATCAGGGAGCGGGGGTTGTGCAGGATCACGCCTGAAACGTCTTGTGGGTAGAGCACAAAGATGCCCACTTCGGACACCAGCACGGTGCACCCAGGAACGTGCCCGATCTGCAGGTTCTCTCTGACCTGCCAGTTGTCGGGCAGGTTGAAGAGCACATCGTGCAGGCGGGAATTCCTGGGAAGGAAGTGTGCAGGCAATGGGCCATTTGGTGATGCAGCTTTTCGGCTGAAGAACATATCCCCCCTATAGATTGATGCGTTTGATCTACATGAGGCATGGATGATGAAATGCAGGACAGTGGACCCATTTGTATAGGTCTTTCACCTCAGGATTGTACAAATGTATCCTAAAAGTTCAGTTCTTACAAAGCTCTGTCAAGGGACATTTTGCAGTTTTTGAAAAAGTTCGACAATGAAGGTTTTTTTCAGGTGTACTCCAAGGCAAAACCATCCATGAATTTGCATAAAAATCCTTTTGCCAGAGGCTGTGCAGATGTGTCAAATCTGCCCCTTCTCAGGGCAAACGAGGCGTGTTATCCTGTGTTGACCTTTAATGCAGTCCCGTGAGGCTGCCATCGTCCCGAGAGGCGAAAAGGAGGACAATGTGAACACACCCCCAAGACCACGCCGGGCTTTCAGCTCAGGCGCGTTTTTTTGTGACCACCCCACTGCCCGCGGAGGACAGAATGCACCATAAAGCCCAGATTCTGGATGCCCACGAGATGAAACGCGCCATGACCCGCATCGCCCATGAAATCCTGGAGCGCAACAAAGGGGCAGCAGACCTGGCCCTGGTGGGCATTCACACCCGGGGCATTCCCCTGGCAGAACAGCTGGCCCAGAAAATTGCTGAGCTGGAAGGCATTCAGGTGCCCACCGGAAAGCTGGACATCACCCTGTACCGGGATGACCTGTCTGAAATCAGCCGCCAGCCCATCATCCGCCGCACCGAAATCAACTTTGACATCGGCACCAAGAAGATTGTCTTGCTGGACGATGTGCTCTTCACGGGACGCACCATCCGGGCTGCCCTGGACGCCCTCACCGATCTGGGCCGACCCAAGAGCATCCAGCTTGCCGTGATGGTGGACCGTGGACACCGTGAACTGCCCATCCGGGCCGATTACGTGGGAAAAAACCTGCCGACCAGCAAAACCGAGGTCGTGAAAGTCAAACTTGCCGAAACCGACGGTGAGGACGTGGTGGAATTATGGGAACTGGAGTAAAACACCTGCTGGATTTTCAGGGCTGGAGCGTGGAGGCCCTGCAAGGCATTCTGGACACCGCAGATGTCATGAAAGAAGTGCTGGAACGCCCGGTCAAGAAAGTGCCCGCCCTGCAGGGCATCACCGTGTGTACGGCGTTCTTCGAGAACTCCACCCGCACCCGCACCAGTTTTGAACTGGCAGCCAGACGCATGAGTGCCGATGTGCTGACCTTCGCAGCCGGAGCCAGCAGCCTTTCCAAAGGGGAATCCCTGCGCGACACCATCGAGACCCTGAATGCCTACAAAGTGGACGCTTTCATCGTGCGCCACCATGCTTCTGGAGCAGCCCATCAGGTGGCAAAATTCAGCGGCAAGTCCACCATCAATGCCGGAGATGGCCGCCGGGCCCACCCCACCCAGGCTTTGCTGGACGCCTACACCATGCTCAAAGAGTTTGGCCGCATTGAGGGCTTGAAAGTCACCATCGTTGGAGACATTCTGCACTCCCGGGTGGCCCGCAGCAATGCTGAACTGCTGGATTTGCTGGGTGCCGATGTGACCCTTTGCGGTCCCGCCACCCTGCTGCCAAAAGAGCTGGCAAAAGGTCGGGTCAAAGTCACCACCGATCTGCAAGCTGCGGTCAAAGATGCCGATGTGGTGATGTCCCTGCGCCTGCAGCAGGAACGCATGAACGGCGGTTTCCTGCCCAGCATGAGTGAATATGCCCTCACCTACCAGGTCAATGAAAAGCTGCTGGAACGGGCAAAAGACCATGCCATCGTGCTGCACCCTGGCCCCATGAACCGCGATCTGGAAATTTCTGGTAGCCTTGCTGACAGTGCCAGAAGCCGCATCATTGCCCAGGTGGAGTACGGTCAGGCCATCCGCATGAGTGTGCTGTACCACCTGCTGGTGGGTAAAAAGTGACCTCACACCCTCACCGCGAGCCTCGCTCGGTCCTCTCCTGACAGAGAGGGTTTGACCTCACCGCGAGCCTCGCTCGGTCCTCTCCTGACAGGAGAGGGTTTGACCTCACCGCACCCGTTTCATTTTGTTTGCCTTTCCGGACAGGAAAGGTTCAGGAGATTCAATGCTGGAAATCAAAAACATCAAACGTGCTGGCAGTGACACTTTGGAAAGCCTGTTCATTGAAGAGGGCAAAATCAAAGGCTGGAACCTCAGCGAAACCGCCACTGACACCATCGACGGCAAAGGGGCCACTGTGGCTCCTGCCCTGATCGAACTTCACGCCCACCTGCGGGAACCCGGACAGGAGCAGAAAGAAGATCTGGCTTCAGGTCTGGCTGCTGCGGCTGCAGGGGGTTACGGTACCGTGGTGAGCATGCCCAACACCAGTCCTGTGGTGGACGATCCAGCCATTGTGGCTTCCCTGATCCAGAAGGCCGAGAAGCTGGGTTTTGCCCGTCTGAAGCCCTCTGCTGCCCTCACCAGAGGCCAGAAAGGGGAGACCCTGGCAGATCTGTCTGCCCTCAAAGATGCTGGGGCTGTCATGTTCACCGATGATGGACGCACCAACGAGAACGCCAATGTGCTGCGTCGTGGCATGGAATACGCCAGTGGTCTGGGCTTGCTGGTCAGCGTGCATGCGGAAGATGCCACCCTGCGCCAGGACGGCGTGATGAATGAAGGTGTGGTGTCCCATGAACTGGGCCTGCCCGGAAACCCTGCAGCTGCAGAGGCTGCACGGGTGGCCCGTGATGTGGAAATCGCCCTTCTGACCGGAGCCAGACTGCACATCCAGCACCTCTCCACAGGCCGTGCGCTGGAAATCGTGCGCCAGGGCAAGAAAGCCGGGGCTCCTGTCACCTGTGAGGTGTGCCCCCATCACCTGACCCTCACCGATGAAGCTTTGCGTTCCTTCGATGCCCTGTATAAAGTTGCACCCCCTCTGCGCACCCAGACGGATGCCGAACTGCTTCTGGCTGGTCTGCTGGATGGCACTGTGGATTGCCTCGCCACCGACCATGCCCCCCACACCCAGGCTGAAAAAGAGAAAGACCTGCTGGAAGCCCCCTTTGGCATCCCCAGCATTGAAGTGGCTTTCCCCCTGATGTACACCCATCTGGTGAAAACCGGCAAACTGTCCCTGGAGAAACTGCTTGACCTTTTCACGGCTGGTTGTGCGAAAGTCATGGCCTGGGAAGTGCCCACCCTGGAAGAGGGTGCCGTGGCCGACGTGGTGCTGCTGGATCTGGACAATGCGAAAGCCGTGGATCCGAAAGCCTTCAAGAGCAAGGCAAAATTCAGCCCCTGGGCTGGAGAAGAACTGTATGGCTGGCCTGTGCTCACGCTGGTGGCTGGCAAAGTGGCTTTCCAGGGCTGAGTTTATTCAACCTTTAACGGGAGCCATGCTCCCGTTTTTTCATGTTTTTTTGCATTTGTCTGGCTTTGCCCCTTTCTCTTGCAACCCGACTTCATGTATAATCTGAGCAAGAAACGAAGGAAGTGAAAGAAATGAAAGTATTGATCACCGGAGGCGCAGGTTACATTGGCAGCACCATCAGTTCTGCATTGCTCGATCAGGGGCACACCCCCATCATTCTGGATTCCCTGATTCGTGGACGCTCAGAGTTTGTGCATGACCGCATTTTCTACCAGGGAGACATTGCAGATCAGGACCTGATCAAACGCATCTTTGCAGAGCACCCTGACATCTACGCCACCATCCACTGTGCGGCCCTGATCCTGGTGCCAGAATCCACCGAGAACCCCCTGGGATACTACCGGGCCAACGTGCAGAAATCCCTGGACCTTTTCGATGCCCTCATGCAGGTGGGCTGCAACCGGGTGATTTTCAGTTCCACCGCCTCCCTTTACGATGCAGTGGAAGGCTTCTCTGTGGACGAATCTTCTCCCCTGAAGCCCAGCAGCCCTTACTCACGCACCAAACTGTGCATGGAACTGGCCCTGGAAGACTTCGCCCGTGCTTACGACTTCCGGGCCATCACCCTGCGTTATTTCAACCCCATTGGTGCTGATCCCAAACTGCGCTCTGGACAGCAACTGGAACGGGTTTCCCACGCCCTGGACAAGATCATTGAGGCCCACACCCTCGGAGAAACCTTCTTTATCACCGGAACCGACTGGCCCACCCGTGACGGCTCAGGCATCCGCGACTACATACATGTGTGGGACCTGGCCAAAGCCCACATCCGGGCCGTGCTGGAATTTGACCGGGTGTTCAGCGAATGCACCACCGAGAAGTACCGGGTGTACAACCTGGGCACCGGCAACGGAACCACCGTTTTTGAACTGGTGCAGGCTTTCGAAAACGTCATCGGACACCCCATCAAAAAACAACTGGCCCCTCCCAGATCCGGTGATGTGGCCGGAGCCTACCCCAACCCGCACCGTGCCAACACCGAACTGGGCTGGTACCCTGAAAGCTCCCTGGAAACCGCCATCGAACTGGCCCTGCAGTGGTTCGAGAAGCGCAAGACCTTTCTGGGCCTTTCGTTCTGACCTCTGGTTCTTTTATGCTCCCTTCGGGGGGCTTTTTTATGTCATTTGGCAGATGCCCCAGTTCCTTCACAGGGAAATAATGCACCCATGCCTCCAAGTTTCCCTGAGCTTTCAACAGAGCGTTTGCATTTGCGGGCTTTTGAGATGAATGATCTGCCGACCCTTTACCAGATTCACGCTGATCCTGAAGTGGTGCGCTACCTGTACTGGGACACCCGCACCCTGGAAGAAACCGAAGCTGCCCTGCGGCGCAAACTGGAGCAGAGCAGCTGGGAAGAAGGCAAAAGCCTGGCCTGGGCTGTCATTGCAAAAGACACAGGTGTGCTGCTGGGGGAGGTGGTCCTGATTTGTCACAGCGAAAAACACCAGCAGGCCGAAATCGGTTATGTGTTTGGTACAGCATCTCAGGGCAAAGGGTATGCCAGAGAAGCCGTGAAAGCTGTGCTGGAGTACGCTTTTCAGCAGCTCCCCATCCACCGCGTTTATGCCCGCACCGATGCCCGCAACCACGGTTCCAGAAACCTGCTGGAGCGTCTGGGTCTGCGTCAGGAAGCCCATTTCGTGCACAGCGAAATCTTCAAAGGCCAGTGGGGAGATGAAGTGCATTACGCAGTGCTGGAGGAGGAGTGGCAACAAAAACAGGACCCTGCAAGCTGAACAGGGTCCTGTTTTTCAAGAGATTCAGGCTTTTCTGGTTTGTCTGTTTGCGATCACCACACACACCATGATGATGGTAAATGCAGTCAGGCTCAGCACCGGAATGGTGATCCAGCCGTAATAATTGATCCAGGGGGTGGTGCAGGGGTTGTCGGGGGCACACACCTTGATGGGACTGAATCCCGGAATTTTCTCTTCCATCACGTGGTAGGTGGCCACCACCATGCCCAGAATGCTTAAAGGCAGGGCCAGGGTTTGCACTCTGGGGTTTTTGCCCAGCAAACCTGCAGGGAGCAGGAACGCCAGAGGATACATCAGCACGCGCTGGTACCAGCAGAGGGTGCAGGGAATGAAGTGTTTGACCTCACTGAAATACAGGCTGCCCAGTGTGGCCACCACTGCGGTCAGACTGGCAAGGCCCAGCAGAGGAGAGGTGTTTTTTCGCTCTGGCGTTTCGGTGGCAGGCAGCTGAAGGACCGCCAGAACCACAAAACCCACCAGAAACAGTCCGGCTGCAGGCACACCAAACACATTGGGCGAAAGACCATTGATCAGGTTGATCGCGGCCAGAATCAGCCCAATCAGGGTCAGAGGAAGGTTGTACCGCAGCACCCAGCCCCAGTTCTGAAAGGCAGCAATGCCCAGGGTGAGGGCCTGAAAGCCCAGACACACCACCTGCAACCACAACCATTTGGCCTGCAGGGGCTTGAACAGGTAACTGCTGGTTTCTGGCATGAAAGTGGTGATCAGGAGCAGCAAAACCACCAGCAGCCATGAGAAGTAAAGTCGGTTCGCAATGCCCATGAAAACTCCTTTTTGGTTCTGAATGCAGCTGTTGCTGAATTCGGCTTCTGAAAAAAGGAACCACCTTTGCAGGCAGTTCCTCTGGATCCTGGAATTCAGGCAGCAGGTTTACTGACCGGCTTTGGCCAGAGCATCATCAATGGCCTTGAGCATGGTGGTTTCATCCAGTGGGTTGGTCACTTTGATCCCGTTCACAAAGAGAGAAGGGGTGCCGTTCACGCCAGCATTGCTGCCCACCGACTGGTCATTCAGGACTTCTTTTTCGTAGGTGTTGCTGTCAATGCACTTGCCCAGTTCGTCTTTGTTGATGTCTGGGATGTAAGCTGCCACTTCCAGGATGCGCTCTTTGGTGGCCCAGGTGGTGCTCTCATCGCCCTGGGCACGGTACATCAGGTGCGAGAAAGGGAAAAACAAATCTTTGTTCTGGTTGTAGACGCACTCACCTGCAATGGCAGCCGTTTTGCTGTCTGCATTGGGAGAAATCACCATGTAGTTGCGGAAACCATATTTGATCTTCCCAGTCTTGATGTACTTCTCTTCAATGGTGTTGAAGATGCTGCCATCGAACTGCTTGCAGATGGGACACTTGAAGTCCTCAAAGGCAATGACGGTGACCCTGGCGTCCAGATTGCCAATGGTGGGCTGACCGGTCAGGTCCAGGGTTTTGGGAGCACTGCTGCGGATGCTGTTGATCACGGCCAGCAGGACAACCACCAGGATCAACCCTGCAATGCTCATGATGATGCGCATCTGGGCCTGGCGCTGCTCACGCTCCAGACGCTCAAAATTTTGTGATTTTTTAGACATGATGACCTCTGCAACAATATAACAAGTTTAAGCCTGTGTCGTCTTGAGGCCGTTTGTCCTGTTTGAGCTGAAAAACACCCACACATGCACAATGCTGGCAATCAGAAAGGCCACCAGCACAGGCAGGATGAAGGTGTTGCTGGTCAGCAACCTGAGTGAGGGATCCAGCAAAGGAACGGCAATTTTGAGGGCTGCAAACAATCCCAGGACCCCCAGCATGCCAATCACCACCCCATACACATGCAGGGTGTGTTTCAGCAGCAGGAAGGCCCACAGCACAAAGAACATCAGGGGGTAGGTGGTCCACCAGGATTCGGTGGGATTGAAAAAGCCCAGTGCCCCCAGCAGAATCCCTATGTAACCGAACCAGCGGCCCCCAAAGTCATCGGTGACATTGAGGACCACCACCCAGAACGCCAGTTTCATTTCCCAGGGGAGGGGGGCATAAGCCACCAGACCCATGGCAGACCAGCCCAGCAAACCGAACAGCCATGCACGGGCGGTTTCGCTCATGCTTTGACCTTGCCTGCGGCTTTCTTCAGGCGTTTCTGAAGGTCCGGGATGCGTTTCAGGTAAGCTCCGGTGTGACTGGTGGGGTGCACGGCCAGTTGCTCGGGGGTGCCAATGCCCACCACTTCACCGCCACGGATCCCCCCTTCTGGACCCAGGTCAATGATCCAGTCGGCGCTCTTGATCACGTCCAGGTTGTGCTCGATGATCACCAGAGAGTTCCCTGCTTCCACCAGGCGTTCCAGCACCAGCATCAGTTTGCGGGTGTCTTCAAAGTGCAGTCCGGTGGTGGGCTCGTCCAGAATGTAAATGGTGCGACCAGTGGCCCGTTTGGACAGTTCGGTGGCCAGTTTGATGCGCTGTGCCTCCCCACCAGAAAGCGTGGTGGAGGGCTGACCAATCTTCATGTAGCCCAGACCCACGTCCAGCAGCACCTGCATTTTCTTCTGGATGTTGGGGATGTTCTGAAAAAACCCACAGGCAGCTTCCACGGTCATGTCCAGCACGTCTGCAATGCTCTTGCCCTGGTACTTCACTTCCAGGGTTTCGCGGTTGTAGCGTGCACCTTTGCACACCTCGCAGGGCACATAGATGTCCGGGAGGAAGTTCATCTCGATCTTGACCACCCCGTCCCCTTTGCAGGCTTCGCAGCGGCCCCCCTTCACGTTGAAGCTGAAACGCCCGGCTTCATAACCACGCCTTCTGGCTTCAGTGGTGCGGGTGAACAGATCGCGCACATCGGTGAACACCCCGGTGTAGGTGGCGGGGTTGGACCTGGGGGTGCGTCCGATGGGGCTCTGGTCAATCTCGATGACTTTATCAAGGTGTTCCATGCCGTCAATGCCATCAAATTTTCCAGGGTTGGTCTTGGCGCGGTTGAGGTCGCGGGCCAGGGTGGCATGCAGGATGTCGTGAATCAGGGTGCTCTTTCCCGAACCAGACGGCCCGGTGATCACAGTCATGGTGCCCAGAGGAATCTCGATGGTGACGTTCCTGAGGTTGTGTTCACGGGCGTTTCTGATGCGCAGTTTCTTGCCATTGCCCAGACGCCGGTTTTCGGGCATCTCGATTTTGAGGTCACCCCGCAGGTATTTGCCGGTCAGGCTGTTCTGGTCTTTCATGATGTCTGCCGGGGTTCCCTCAGAAACCACCATGCCCCCGTGCACCCCGGCTCCGGGTCCCATGTCCACGATGTGGTCGGACTCCATCATGGTTTCCTCGTCGTGCTCCACGACCAGCAAGGTGTTTCCCAGGTCCCGCAGGTTCTTGAGGGTGCGGATCAAGCGCTGGTTGTCCTTGGGGTGCAGACCGATGGAAGGTTCGTCCAGCACGTACAGCACTCCCGTCAGACCCGAACCCACCTGGGTGGCCAGACGGATGCGCTGGGCTTCTCCACCAGAGAGGGTGTTGGCACTGCGGTCCAGGGACAGGTAATCCAGCCCAACATCCACCAGAAACGACAGTCGAGTCAGGACGGCCCGGATGATGGGCGGAGCCACCTGTGCCTCAAAGCCTCCCAGGTTGTAGTGGGGATTCACTGCAGGCACAACTTTGGCGCTGCCCCCCAGGCCCGTCTGGGTGTGTGGAAGGACATCCTCGTCCAGCAGTGTGCCCTCGCCCATTTTGCGGAAGAAGTGCTGGGCTTCCAGCACGCTGAGGTTGCTGGCCTGTGCAATGTTCAGACCGCCCACCCGAACCGCCAGGATCTCTGGTTTGTAACGGGTGCCGCCACAGGTGGGGCAGACGTTGAGTTCCATCAGTTCTTCCATCTTCTGGCGGATGTATTCGGAATCCGATTCCTTGTAACGGCGCTCCAGGTTGGGAATCACCCCTTCAAAGTCGGTGTTGAACTTCATGGTTTCTTTGCCTGCCCGTCTGAGGATCACCTCAAATGAATCTGGCACGCCATAAAGCACAGCCTTCTTGACCTCTTCGGAGAGGTCTTTCCAGGGGGTTTTCAGGTCGAACTTCAGGTGCTCGGCCAGCATGCGCAGCTTTTCCCAGTAGTAAACCCCTCCACCGGTGCCTTTCTTGCTCCAGGGGGCAATGGCCCCTTCGGCAATGGACAGGTACTCATCGGGCACCACCAGACCAGGAGAGAACTCCAGTTTGGTGCCCAGACCGGTGCAATCCCCACAGGCCCCATAAGGACTGTTGAAGGAGAAAGAACGGGGTTCCATCTCTTCCAGCACGCTGCCGTGCTCCACACAGGCAAACTTCTCGCTGAACAGTTCTTCCTCGTTGGTGTCGGGGAAAAGCACCCTGAGCAAACCTTCGCCTCTTCGCAGACCCAACTCTACACTTTCTGCAATGCGGCCCCGGTCGTCTTCTTTGAGGACCAGGCGGTCCACCACCACATCGATGTCGTGCTTCTCAAATTTTTCCAGCTTGAGTTTTTCGGCCTCGTCCAGATCGTAGATGGTGCCGTCCACGCGGGCACGGGCAAAGCCTTCGCGCTTGAGGTCTCCCAGCATCTTGCGGTACTCGCCTTTGCGGCCACGCACAATCGGGGCCAGCAGCATGGCCCGGCGCTCCTGGTGCACCAGCACCAGTTTCTCGGTGATCTCACTGGCGCTCTGGCGCTCAATTTTGCGACCACAGATGGGGCAGTAAGGGGTGCCCACCCTTGCGTACATCAGACGCAGGTAGTCATGAATCTCTGTGACGGTGCCCACCGTGGATCTGGGGTTGTGGGAGGTGGTTTTCTGGTCAATCGAGATGGCAGGAGAGAGGCCCTCAATGGAATCCACATCGGGTTTTTCCATCAGTCCCAGGAATTGCCGGGCGTAAGCCGACAGGCTCTCCACATAACGCCGCTGGCCTTCTGCATAGATGGTGTCAAAAGCCAGTGTGCTTTTCCCGCTGCCCGAAACCCCGGTGATCACGATGAATTTGTTGCGTGGAAGCTCCACGGTGATGTTTTTCAGGTTGTGCTCTCTGGCGCCTTTAACAATGATGTTGTGCACTGCTGCCACTCCTTTTGCCTGCCCCATCTACGCTGAAAGCAGAACGGCCAAATGCCATTTCGCTATTCTAACATCTGATTGTGGGATTTGGCTTAAGTGCAGTGGCGTATGGAGGGGGGTACGGGGCAATGATTTGCCGAGGGCCGAGAGCCGAGAGCAAGAAAGCTTTGGCTTTCCGTTCTGATGCCGTTTTGGCTCTTGGTAGATCAAAAAGCAGAAGCTTTGTGCTTCTGCTTGATGGGATTTTTGATTGCTCAAACTTGCTGGTGTCTTTGGCCCTTGGCGCTCGGCCCTCGGCAATGGGGCATTGCAATTCAGCAACCAGAAACGCCTTGCGCCTGCTGTGCCCTTATTGATCCACCACATCCAGAAACGCCCGCACCACCCAGGGATCAAACTGGGTTCCTGCAGCACGCTGGATTTCCCGCAGGGCCTCTTCTCTGGACCAGGCCCGTTTGTAGGGACGCACATTGGTGAGGGCATCAAAGACATCTGCAATGGCCACAATGCGGGCCTCGATGGGGATGTGCTCTCCAAAAAGACCATTTGGGTACCCTGTTCCGTCCCAGCGCTCGTGGTGGCTGAGGGCAATCTGGCAGGCCAGTCGGATCATGATGGAAGAACTCTTGGAAAGGATCTGTGCCCCGATCAGGGTGTGCTGTTTCATCTGCTGGTATTCGTCTTCGGTGAGTTTGCCAGGTTTGAGCAGGATGTCATCTGGAATGGCGATTTTCCCCACATCGTGCAGCCTTGAGGCCACACGCACCCGTTCAGCCAGCACTTCGGACATGCCCAGTTTCAGCGCCACTTTTTTGCTGATTTCCCCGACCCGTTCGGTGTGCTGGGCGGTTTCTCCGTCCCGGTGCTCCCCTGCCGTGGTGAGGGCTTCCAGCATTTCCAGCTGGCTGCGCTCTAAAGCCTCGGTGCGCTGTTGCACCAGGTCTTTGAGCATCTGGTTGCGGCCTTTCAGCCATTCCCGTTCTTTTTCGGCCTGGGATTTTTCTTTCAGGGCCAGTTCGGTGCGGTATTTGACTTCCAGTTCCTGGAAACGGTCATCGGTCTGTTTGCGGGTCAGTTCCCGGTCCAGTTTGATGCTCTCCTCGTACCTGCTTAAAGCGGCTTCAAACTGACCCAGGGTTTTGTGCACAGCCACCAGTTCGCTGTAGGCCCGCTGGGTTTCGTAGTGTGTCTGGTATTTGGGGTCAATGGCGGCTTCCAGCAGAGGAACCGCTTCAGGCAGCAGGCCATATTGAATTTTGACTTTCCCCAGGCCCAGATAACAGCTTTGCTGGGTGATGGGGTCCTCAATGTCACTGCTGATTTTCAGGGCTTCCAGCAATGCGCTTTCTGCTTCGGCAATTTGATGCATGTCGATCAACAAAAACCCGCGTTGCAACAGTCCTGCGGCCATGCGTTTGGCGCTGCCTGTTTTGCGGGCAAGGTCGATGGCCAGATCTGCAGGCTCCAGGGCTTCCTGGGTCTTGCCCTGCATGCTCAGGGTCACAGAAAGGTTGTAATTGAGCATGCTCACCGAGTCCAGCGAGACTTCATGGGTGCTGGCGGCCACCTGCAGGGCTTTGCGGAAATGCTCTGCCCCGGATTCCAGTTCCCCGATGTCCACGTAATTGGCTCCGATGCCGTTCAGGACACGGAATTCCAGCAGGCGGTCTTCCCGGGCCTGGGCCAGTTCCAGGCTCTGCAGCAAATAGGACATGCCTTCGGAGTGCAGGCTCAGGAAGGTGGCAGAAGCCCCCAGGCTCATCAGCAGGCGGGGGTATTCCGGGTGGTTTTTGGACATCAGGGGCAAAGCACGTTTGGCGGTGTCCAGGCTGTTCTGAAATTGCCCGATGCCCCGGTAGCTGTCTGACAGGTGGGCCAGGGTTTCAGGCAGCAGCAGCTGGGTCTGTTCTGCCAGCTGGAAGGCTTGCTGTGCGAAAGACAGCGACTGGGCAGGGTGTTTTTCCAGCAATCCCCGGGATTCCCTGAGGAGGTGCTCAATCTGGTTTTGTTGGGTGAACGCAGAACCGGACAGGCGTGAAGCAGCAGCAGAATTGTGATCCATGTGAGGAGACCTTTGCAGAGACATCAAGCTGGTGGGCAGCTTGCGAACATCATACCCTGTGTCTGTCTTTCTGTGATGATGGTCACTGAAAGACAGAGCTGAAGGTACATGAAATAAGCCAAATGTTCTAAGGGATGCGGTGAGAAACTTGCCAGAACACCTTACGCAACAGCAAGCAGCGAGGTTCCTGCTTCATGGGTTCCTTGCCAAACCTGTCTAGATGGCAGACCCTCCTATTTCTCATTAAATCACCTCACGGATGGCCACATGGGCACTTCTGGAACGCAATTCCTGCCTGAGTCGGCCATGCTGGGCTTTTTCCAGGCCAGGATCGGCCTGCAGGATCTGCTTGGCCAGATTGCGGGCCTGCTCGATGATGTCCGCATCGCTGGTGAGGTCTCCCAGTTGCAAATCTGGAATCCCGCTCTGACGGGTGCCCCGCAATTCTCCCGGTCCCCGGATTTTCAGGTCTGCTTCTGCGATCTTGAAACCATCGGTGGTGTCCTCAATGACTTTCAGGCGGCGGCGGGTTTTCTGGCTGGTGTCTCCGGCCACCAGAATGCAGTAACTCTTGTTGCTTCCCCGACCCACCCGGCCCCGCAACTGGTGAAGCTGGGCCAGACCGAAGCGCTCGGCATTTTCAATGACCATCACTGTAGAGTTGGGCACATCCACCCCCACTTCAATCACGGTGGTGGAGACCAGCAGATCAAATTCATGCCGCCTGAAACGGTCCATGATGTCTTCTTTTTCCTGGGCGTTCATCTTGCCGTGCAGCAAATCAATGCGGGCTTCTGGCAGGATTTCTTTGAGGTTGTCTGCAAGCTGGGTGGCCGCCAGCAGCTCGGTCAGGGTTTCGGATTCCTCAATCAGGCTGGTCACGGCGTAAGCCTGCCTGCCTTCCCGGATCTGCTGCATCACAAAGCTGTAAGCCTGCAGACGGCTGCTGTCCTGCAAGAGTTTGGTGGAAATGGGGGTGCGTCCGGGGGGCAATTCATCGATGATGGACAGCTCCAGATCTCCGTACAGGGTCAGGGCCAGCGATCTGGGAATCGGGGTTGCACTCATCACGATCACGTCTGGACGGTCTTTGAGGAGGGCACGGCGCTGGGCCACCCCGAAACGGTGCTCCTCGTCAATCACCGCGATGCCCAGGTTGTTGAACTGCACGGCCTCCTGAATCAGGGCCTGGGTGCCCACCACCACGTCCACTTCTCCTGTAGCAATGCGCTGCAGGTTTTCCCTTTTTTCTTTGGCGGTCATGGCCCCGATCAGGAGGCAACAGCGCACCCCCAGTGGGAACAAATATTTGGTGAGGTTGGCATAATGCTGCTTGGCCAGAATTTCCGTTGGAGCCATCAAAGCCCCCTGGAACTGGTCTCTGGCCGCAAGATAAAGGGCACAGGCCGCCACTGCGGTTTTCCCGGATCCCACATCCCCCTGCACCAGCCTTGCCATCTGCTTCTCGCTGCGCATGTCTGAGGCCAGTTCCTGAATCACCCTGCGCTGGGCATGGGTGAACCGGAAGGGGAGGGAACCCTCAAAAGTGTCAATGTCTTCTCTTTTTGCGGCAAAACGTTTGCCCAGCAGGGAATTTTCTCCGCCTTGCAGGAGCATCCGAAGTTCCAGAAACAGGTATTCATCAAAGCGCAACCTGTCGGTGGCTCTGGCCAGATGAACCTCATCCCGTGGAAAGTGGATGCCGTTCAGGGCATCAGGCAAATTGATCATCTGGTGTTCCTGCAGAATGCGGCTGCTCAGGTAATCGTTGACCGGGGTGTGGGTCAGGATGTCGTGGGCGGTTTTGCGCATGAAGGCCTGGGAGATGCCTTCTTTGATGTCATACACCCCCACAATGCGGCCCGTGGAGAGGCTGGACTCTGAATCCTCCTCCATGTACTCCACATTGACCTGGATCTGGCGACCAAATTTCTTGGCCCGCCCGGTCACGATGATGTGCGCCCCCACCTTAAGGCTGCGCTCGATCCAGGGTTGCTGAAACCAGATGCATTTGACTTTGTGCCCCCAGGCATTCTGCACCACGGCTTCCAGAATCAGCATGCCGGGTTTGGGGGTGCGGCGGTTTTTGCCGGTGATCACCCCATCCACGGTGATTTTCTGGCCGTCCTCAATGTCATAGAGGTTGGGCAGGGCACGGCGGTCCTCGTGCCTTCTGGGATAATTGTGCAGCACGTCCCTGAGGCTCCTGAGGCCCAGGGCATGCAATTTCTTGATGGACTGGGTGCTGAGGTCAATTTTTTCGACAAGCGTGTCTTCCTGCCAGTTCCTGGAGGTGACGATTTCGGGTTCTTTTGTGAACTTGCTGACAGGCTGCGCAGGGGGCACAGCAGGTTTGGCAGAGGAGGTCAGCATTTCCAGCGCCTGACGGAGTCTGGGTTCCCGGTCTTCTGGCGTGAGGGTTTCATAATGTCTGAGCACCTCCCGGACTTTTGGGAAGGGTTTTCCCAGGTTGTCCAGCAGTTTTTCCAAGCCACCTGCCACCACCCGGTTCTGGCAGCCCATCAGCAGTTCACGTTCCAGCGGTTTTCTCAATTTGTCTTGCAATTCTTGAAGCGTAGCCACTGTTTCACAGTTTACATTACGCACAGGGCGTAATTGTGAAGAAAATGGGGCTGCAGGCTTTGCAGCAAGCTGGATTTCCCGGAGAGGACCTTAATCTTTTATGAATTTCAGATGAAATCAGCACCGCAAGCCATGGGGGGCATCTGCTAAGCTACTGTCATGCTGAATTGGCTTCTCATCTTCATTCCCATTGCGGTGTACCTGGAATTTTCCCAGGGCAATGCCGTCTGGATTTTCGTGGCCAGCATGCTGGCCATTCTGCCCCTCGCTGGCCTGATGGGCCGGGCCACCGAAGAACTCGCCATCCGTGCAGGAAGTGCTGTGGGCGGCCTGCTCAACGCCACCTTCGGCAATGCCACCGAGCTGATCATTGCCTTCTTTGCCCTCAAGGCCGGAAAACTCGATGTGGTGAAAGCCAGCATCACGGGTTCCATTCTGGGCAACATCCTGCTGGTGCTGGGACTGGCTGTGTTTCTGGGCGGACTCAAACACAAAACCCAGGTGTTTAACCAGAAAAATGCAGGCATCCTCACCTCCCTTTTGACCCTCTCGGTGATTGGGCTTCTGATCCCTGCAGTGTTTGATCTGGCCTCGGTGAATTTTGCCCACGTGGCCCAGCCTGCAGACCTGGACTTCAAAGTCAGTGTGGCTGCGGCCATCGTGCTGATCCTGATTTACCTGGGCAATGTGTACTTCAGTCTGGTCACCCACAAAGACATGCTCTCTCCACACGATGACGAAGAGCACGAAGCTGCCACCTGGAGCGTTCCCATGGCTGTGGGTGTGCTGCTGGCCAGCACCGTGGCAGTGGGTTTCATGTCCGAGTTTCTGGTGGGCAGCCTGGAAGAAGCCTCCCACGCCCTGGGCCTCAGCGAATTCTTTGTGGGGATCATTCTGATTCCCATCATCGGCAACGCTGCAGAACACGCCAGTGCCGTGATGTTCGCCCTGAAAAACAAGATGGATCTGGCCGTCACCATTGCGGTGGGTTCCACCATTCAGGTGGCCTTGCTGGTGGCCCCCCTTCTGGTGCTTCTGGGACTCACCGTGGGCCAGAAAATGGACCTGGTGATGCACAACCCGCTGGAATTGATTGCAGTTGCAGCAGGCATTGTGATTGCCAACTCCATTGCCAGAGATGGGGAATCCAACTGGCTGGAAGGCCTGATGCTGCTGGGCGTTTATGTGCTGCTGGCTTTTGCTTTCTTTTACTTCCCCACGGTTTCGGCTGCTGCGGTCCACTGAAGCGCACCCTTTCAAGACCTCCCCGGAGCAGGCTTGCTGCTCCGGGGATTTTTCTGTGAACATCAGGAACCTTTTCATTTTCGGTCTCGTAAGATTGAAGGTATGAAAAAGCTACTGCTCACCAGTGCCGCACTCGTGCTCGGAACCACTTTTGCTGCACCTCTTGCCCAGTATGTTCCAGATGACGCCCTTGTCACCCTGGAAGTCAAGGATCTCAAAGGCGCACTCAGCCGCATGGGAGCCTTCAGACCCGTGCTGATCAAAGCCATTCAGGACGCTGTGGGTGCTTCAAATGCCACAGCCCTGAAAAGCGAAAAAGACGTGCTGGAATTCCTTGGAACCGAAGGGGTCCTCAGTGTTCACCTGAACAAGAAAACCTTTCAACCCAGCGTGCTTTTCGCAACCACCACCACTGCAGGGACGGTGGCCAAAAAGCTGCTCGACAGTGCCCTGGCCTCAGACCGCAAAGCAGGCAAAGTCAGCACCCTCAAAGAAGGCAAATACAGCTTCTACCAGAGCACCGACTCTGCTTACGGCTTCCAGAGCAACACCGTTTACCTCTCCAGTGATGCCACCACCCTGCGCGCTTTCCTGCGCAAACTGGGTGGAGGAACAGGCACCAGCCTGTCTGCCAGTGCCAGTTACAAAGGCGTGATGGCCAATGTGCAGAACAGCAACTTCAAAGGCTTCGTGAATTTCTCTGGTGCTGCAGATGCGCTCAAAGCGTTCCTGGGCACCGATCCCCTGATGAACAGCCTCGCTGAAGCTGTGAAAACCCTGGGGCAACTGGGAATGGGCACCAGCATCACGGCCAAAGGCGTGGAGAGCACCACCGTGTTCTTCCCCAACAAAAACACCAAAGACAAAGCCCTCTACAGCCTGCTCACCTACAACAAAGCCAGCCTGAATGCCGCCACCGTGGTGCCAGCCAATGTGTTGTCTTTCAGCGACAGTGCTGCAGATCTGCCCGGTTACGCCAAATACTTCGATGGATGGCTGAAAAAAGTGGGCAACAGCGATGATCCCTCCATCCCAGCAGACGCTATCCCAGAACTGAACCTCAGTCAATACGGAAGCTGGCTGGGCAAGGAAGTCGCTGTGGTGACCCTCCCCAGCGCCTCCAACATCAAGCTCAGCAACCCGGATCCCCTGGATTCCCTGACTGGAACCGCTCTGGTTCTTGAAGTGCAGAGTGCTGATGCTGCTGCTGTGGGCATGCAGGGCCTGCTGGCCCAGCTCACCCAGAACAGCGAAACCCCCATCGACCCCCAGGACCTCACCATCAACGGCAGCAAAGTGACCTTGCTGAAAGACCAGGATTTCAGTGTGTACTACACCTTCAAGGGCAACTTCATGCTGCTGGCCTTCAGTGATGCCGACATCCGCGCCCTGCTGGCCACGGGCATGCGCCTCAGTGACAGTGCTGCATTCAAAAATGCCACCTACCCCAGAGGCGTGCAGGCCATTGAGTTCAGCAACAAAGCCCCTGTGCAGAGCAAAGAATCCCTGCGCAGCACCATGGAACTGGCCCTGGCCTCCGCAGCCAGCGAAATGAAACCCAAAGACCAGGAGAAACTGATCAATGCCCTGGTCACGGTCACCGACAACCTGCAGAAACGCACCGGTGGTTCACAGGGTTACACCCAGTTCCTGAACGGTAAAATGATCACCAAGAGCGTGCAGTTCATCAACTGGAAGTGAGCCCCTTGCTTTTCGCAAGCTCAAAGCTGTCCCCCTTCAAGGGGGACTTTCCATTTCAGCAGGGGGATCTCACCCACCAGCCCTCCCAGACAACACCCAGAAATCCTGGTAGAACTTATCGCTCTGGATTCAACCTGAACCCGTGCGGCAGGAAGTCCTTCACGGTGCCCTCAATGACGTCTCCCAGATGGTTGAAGCAGTACACCTTTGCTTCTGGGGAGAATTCAAAGAGGATCTGGCGGCAGGCTCCGCAGGGGGAAGCTGGAGGGGTGGCTTCGGAGTAGACCACCACTTCAGTGAATTCACGCTCTCCGTTGCTGACCATGGTTTGCACGGCGCTCTGTTCGGCGCAGCGGGCCAGACCATAGCTGCTGTTTTCCACATTGGCCCCGAAGAAAACTTTGCCTGAAGGGGTTCTGACAGCAGCACCCACATGGAAGCGGGAAAAGGGAGCGTAAGCCTGTTTGAAAGCGATTTTGGCCTGTTCGGCCAGGACGGGATCCATCATTTCAGTTTCTCCAGTAAGGGGGGGAGCAGGGTGATGGCACCAATCAATGCAGCGCCCAGAGAGGCCACCAGCACTGCCCCTGCAGCCACATCCTTGGCAATGCGGGCCAGGGGGTGGTATTCGTCAGTGAACAAATCCACGGTGGCTTCGATGGCCGTGTTGATCATTTCCAGCACCAGCACGCTGACAATGCAGGCCACAATGGTGGCCACGCCCGTTCTCAGCCAGATGCTGACCCCCAGGGCCACTGCAGCCAGCACCAGCTCAATCCGAAAATTGCGCTGGGTGCGAATGCAATACACAATTCCCTCGTAGGCAAACCGGAAAGCGTCCAGTTGCGTGTGGGGGTGTTTTTTGAAGTGCAGGCGCTTGAACGAATAATCTTCGCTGGACATGTTTTTCCCTGGGGTCACCTGGATTTTCAACGGGTTGCGGGCTGGTCCATCACATCATATGCAATTCGGGAAGCCTGAATGAAAGGCTGCCACTCTGGGTCGCTGGTGGTTTCATCGAAGCCAAAATCTTCGCTGTGGGGGTGGTCGTAACCCATGATGTGGGTGAGGCCGTGGGAGACCAGCAAAGCCACCTCACGGGCCAGGGAGTGACCTCTGGCCTCTGCCTGCTTTGCTGCAGTGTCCAGACTCACCAAGATGTCTCCCAGATGGGGTGGCATGAAGGGGTCGTCTGGATGCCAGGTGGGGAAGGTCAGCACATCGGTGGCCTGGTCCTCGCCCCAGTGCTCTTTTTTGAGGGCACGGATTTCTTCATCTCCGGTCAGCACCAGGGTGATGCTTTTGCGTCCGATGTTGTAGTGCTGCATCACGGCTTTTGCGGCCTGACGCACCTTGCTTTTCAGTCCTTTTGGGGGTTCCTGATTTGTCACCAGCTCAATCACGCCCTTAAAATAACCGATTTTCAGGTGAGGATGAATAAAAACAGGAGCGCCATGGGGCACTCCTGCTTCAAATCCACAGATCAGGGATCAGTTGGTGTCATTCACATCAGGTGCAGGGCTGGAAGCATTTTGGGCCTCACGCTCGGCCTGACGCTGCTCTTTAAGGGCCAGCGCTTCTTCCTCTGCAGATTCGTAAGCGCGCACAATCTTGCCCACCAGGGGGTGGCGCACCACATCCGATTCGGTGAAATGGTGGAACTGGATGCCCTCGATGTTCTCCAGGGTTTTTCTGGCCACCGACAGACCGCTCTTGACGTTGCGGGGCAAATCCACCTGGGTCACGTCCCCGGTCACCACCACTTTGCTGGAGAAACCCATGCGGGTCAGGAACATCTTCATCTGCTCTGGCGTGGTGTTCTGGGCCTCGTCCAGGATGATGAAAGCATCGTTCAAAGTTCTTCCGCGCATGAACGCGAGAGGAGCCACCTCGATCACGCCACTTTGCAGGTAGCTCTCGAAACGGTCCTGGTCCAGCATGTCGTACAGCGCGTCATAAAGGGGGCGCAGGTACGGGTCAATTTTGGCCTGCAGGTCTCCGGGAAGGAAGCCCAGGCGTTCGCCAGCTTCCACCGCAGGACGGGTCAGGATGATGCGTTTGATTTTTCTGGCTTTTAAGGCGGCGACAGCCATGGCCACAGCCAGGTAGGTTTTGCCTGTCCCGGCGGGACCGATCCCGAACACAATGTCATTCTGGTTGATGGCTTCCAGATAACGGGTCTGGTTCGCGGTTTTGGGGCGGAGTTTGTTGGGAAGCACCAGGTCGCCGGAAACGGTGGTTTCCTGCGACAGACTTTTGCCTTGACCGGACAGTTCGTTCGCGCGTTCCAGGGTGTCTTCAATCTGACCCCCCTGACGGATGATGGCAAGGAGATCGCGGATGAAGTTCTCGGTTTGCTGAACCTGCTCGGCTTCGCCGCTGATGGTGATGGTGTCCCCTCTGGCGATGATCTTGGCTGCGCTCATGGCGCGGATCCGCTTGAGGGTCTTGTCGTTCTCACCAAACAGCTGGATGGCTTCTTGCTGGTTCTTCAGCCTGATGGTGCCTTGTGATACGGTTTCTTTCAACATTAGCCGCCTTTATTCTGCAACACAGGACGAAGGAGCGCGTCAGCATCATGCATGAGCGCCATTACAAGAATTGGCTTACCGGAAAATGCCTTGGTGCAGCTCAAACGCCCTCTTCCTGCAACGGAATCACCCTGCTGCCTGTCTGACAGGGTGAAACTGTCGCGGGTCAGGACCAGAAGCACAATCCGAAACAAGGCCAAAAAGACCTGGGGTTTTCGGGTTGTCTGCCAGTCCATCATGCGTTTTCTGCACACCTTCATTTTAATCCTTTTTTGGTCAGGGGGTGGCAAGAATGAACACGATCTCAAGGAGGATTTGGAAAGGAAAATCCCTATTTCAGATACACATCGAACCTTGTGGTTTTTCCCTTGAATTGCAAGCTGGGGGCCTGAATCACCGGAGCGTGAATCGGGCGTTTGACCACCACCCGTTTCCTGGCGTGTTGCAAGGCCATCTGCAGCAATTCCAGTTCATTCTGTTCTGCACCCAGCAACGCATGAAACACCTGCATTTCCAGCTTGGGCAGGGCGTCTTTCTTGCGTGCAGGATACATGGGGTCCAGGTAAATCACTTCTGCAGGGTGTTCGGGAATCGCAGAAAAGCTGTCTGCATGCAGCAGGGTCATGCGCTGCACGGCTTGCAGGTCCTTTGCTCTGAGCAGTCCATCTTCCAGCAGGGCATGAATGATGGGGTTTTTTTCCATCAGGATGACGGTGCACCCTGCTTTTGCCAGTGTGAAAGCATCCCTTCCCAGACCTCCGGTAGCGTCCAGCACGGTTTTGTGCGTCTTGGTGTTGACGGCTTTCAAAAGGTCCCCGCCTGAGCGCTCATCATTGAGTTGGTGAAAATCCACCCGGATGGGGCGTTGCTTCTTGTGCAGATCAGCAATTTCCAGCCCTGGGCTGGTGATCCTCAGGCCATACTGAAAGGCTTCTGGATCCTGCACCAGAGGCAGGTTGAGCTTTGCAGCCAGGGCTTCTCCCTGTTCCCTGAAGCCTTCCTCAAAAACCACCCCGATCAAGCGACCACCTTGCGAAAAGCTTCCATCATCTTTTCGCGGGAATACCCCAGGCTCAGCAGCACGATCAGGAGAATGCGGGCTTTGTGGGCACTCAGGAAACTGGCCGGAATGCAGCCAGCATCCAGCAAAGTCCGAAAGCCTCCTGGGTAGCCGTAAACGGGCAGCACCGGGCCAGCATGGGTGCGGGTGGCAATCACCACGGGTTTCTGTGAATGTGCCACCAGGGGCAGCACTTCAGCAGGAACGTTGCCTGTCCCCATCGCTGCGATCACCAGACCATCGCTGCGTTCCAGGGCCTCTGAGACCCCCTCGCCTTTCCAGCCTGCGTAGGTGTAAAGGATTTCCACATGGGCATTGGCGTGGGGCGGATCGAAGGCTTGCATGCGTTCGGGTTTGTTGAAGTAGTGCAGTTCGGGCTCCTGGCCGTTGGAATCCACGCGGCCAATCGGACCGGGATAGCCTCCGAAGCTGTCCAGTGCAGTGGAGTGGGTTTTGGTCACGGTTCTGGCATCAAAGACATCCCCGCCGAAAACCACCAGTGGACCACGCCCACGGCTCAGGGGGTGGGTGGCGGCCACGGCAGCACCCCACAGGTTCCCCGGCCCATCCCAGGAGGGTTCCAGGGCGTGCCGCATGCTTCCGGTCAGGGCCACACTGACCTCTTCCCGCAGGGTCAGGTGCAGGTAAAAAGCGGTTTCTTCCAGGGTGTCGGTGCCGTGGGTGACCACAATGCCATCGTGGTGGCCTGCCAGTTCCAGCACCAGGTTCCTTAAGGTGTGCATGTGTTGAGGGGTGATGTGTGGACTGGGCAACTGGTAAGGCTGAAGCACAGTGAGGGTGTAATTCCCCAGTTCTGGAAGGGCCTGAATCAAATCCAGTGGGCTGGCCTGGGGGGCAACCCCTCCTGAAGCCACAGGCTTGGAAGCAATGGTTCCACCGGTGTGAATGATGGCGAGGCGTGTCATGGTCTGTTGCAGGATAACTTTTTGCTCCTGATTTGAAAAGGAAAAAGGGAAGCGCATTTTTTCTGGACCGGGTCAAGCGTGATCGGTTACATTTGCAGCCCGCAAAACTGCCGATAATGCCGCATGATGTGGACCGATCTGTTCTCTCCCAGCCGCGCCTCAAAAACCGCCGAAAAAGGGGTGGTGCTTTTGCATGGCCGGAGCAAGTCGGCCCGCAGCATCCTGCCTCTGGCGCATGAGCTGGGATTGCAGGAGCATTTGCTGGTCACGCCAGAAGCCACAACAGGTTCAGAAGGCAGCTGGTATCCATACAGCACCCTGGCCCCCAGAAGCATGAATGAACCCTGGCTTTCGGAGTCTCTTGAAAAGGTACATGGAACTGTAGAAGACCTGCTGAAAGAACGTCCTGCAGAGCAATTGATTCTGGCTGGATTCGCCCAGGGGGCCTGTCTGGCCCTGGAATACGCCCTGAGAAACCCCAGGCCGTATGCGGCTGTGCTGTCTTTGCATGGGGTACTGATGGATCACCAGCACCTCAACCCAAACCCCAGCACGCTGTTTTATTTTTGCTCCAGTGAAAACGATCCCCTGATCCCCGCCTGGAAGGTCCGGGAAAGTCACGAAACCCTGTGTCTGAGAGGGGCGAAATCAAAACTGCGCCTTTATGCAGGCATGCATGATGCTATTCCTCCAGAGGAGTTGGTTCACATTCAGGCTGCTCTCGGGTTAGATTAAAAAGATCATGATTCTGGTCGCTGGTTCTGCAAACCTGGATTTCGTCGTGCGTGCAAGCCGCATCCCTTCCCCTGGTGAAACCGTGCTCGGAGAAAACTTCGAGACCTTCGCTGGAGGAAAGGGAGCCAATCAGGCTGTGGCCTGTGCCAGAGCCGGAGGCAAGGTGGCCTTTCTGGGTGCCCTGGGAAGGGATCTGTACGGAGACATGCTCCTGCATTCCCTGCAGGCCGATGGGGTCAACACCCGTTACCTCAAACGGGTCACGGAGCCCACTGGGGCTGCTTTCATCACGGTGTCTCCAGAAGGGGAGAATGCCATCACGGTGGCATCTGGAGCCAACAACACCCTGAAGCCCGAACACCTGCCAGACCTCAAAGGTTTCAAGGCGCTGATCATGCCCCTGGAAACCCCCATGCCCACGGTGCTGGCCTACTACCAGAAAGCCAAAGCTGCAGGCCTCAGGACGGTGCTCAACGCGGCTCCAGCCACCCGCCTTCCAGAAGACCTCTTTCCGCAGCTGGATGTGATGGTCACCAACCAGCACGAAATCTTCATCAATGCAACAGACCACGACAATTATGCCGATGCTGCCCAGGACATCCTGGGGAAAGGTGTGGGCATGGTGATCATCACCCTGGGATCAGAAGGCTGTCTGCTGGTCACACAGGAGAAAACCGTGCGGGTTCCTGCCATCCCCATCGAAGCTGTGGACACCACCGGAGCAGGAGACACCTTTGTGGGGGCTTTCCTGGCCGAATGGATGCGCGGCAGCACCGTGGAAGTGGCTGCCCGTTTTGCTGTGGTGGCTTCTGGTCTGGCCTGCACCAAGGTGGGTGCACAGGCCAGCATGCCCACCCGGGAAGACATCCTGGAAGAACTGCAGAGCCAGACCCTTTGAAAAATCCTTGAACCAGGGACACTTTCTGAATCAGCATCTGTTTCAATGCAGCATGGAGGTGCAGTGATGAACGATCCCATGAACGATTCCATTCGTGACCTGCGCAAAGAATACACCGCAGCCAGCCTGAATCAGGTGGACCCGGATCCTGTTCGCCAGTTTGAAAGGTGGCTGCAAGAAGCCCTGGACAGCAAGATCCTGGAACCGCATGGCATGGTGCTCAGCACAGCGAATGGGCAGGGGAGACCCTCCAGTCGGGTGGTGCTGTTGCGGGGTTTTGATGCTTCCGGGTTTGTGTTCTACACCAATTACCTGAGCCGCAAAGGGCAGGAACTGGCAGCAAACCCGCAGGCCTGCCTCAACTTCTGGTGGACCGAACTGGAACGCCAGGTGCGCATTGAGGGACACATCGAGAAAGTCAGCCCGGAGGAATCCGATGCCTATTTTGCTTCCCGTCCAGCAGAAAGCCAGCTTTCTGCAGCCAGCAGCTCGCAATCCCAGGTGATTGAAA
Source organism: Deinococcus roseus (assembly GCF_014646895.1). Taxonomy (NCBI): domain Bacteria; kingdom Thermotogati; phylum Deinococcota; class Deinococci; order Deinococcales; family Deinococcaceae; genus Deinococcus; species Deinococcus roseus. The sequence goes on along the minus strand of NZ_BMOD01000004.1, from coordinate 98,892 downwards.
GCAAAGAGGTGCTGTATGACCGGGTGGATGCCCTGAAAGCCCAGCACCCGGAGGGCATCCCCCGTCCAGAGCACTGGGGGGGATACCGTCTGGTGCCGGATTATTTTGAGTTCTGGCAGGGGGGACCGGCCCGTTTGCATGACCGTTTTGTCTTCACCCGCACAGAACACGGCTGGCAGATTGACCGATTGGCACCCTGAAGGGGTTTTTGGTTTTTTTGGTGTTCAGCAGGCTGATCTTTGTGTGATATAAACACTTTCCTTGCTGCCAGCAAAGTGCCTGCAGTAACCTGATGGGCATGGCAGTCGCCCTGCAAGCTGTATATTTTCGTGCACTGGAAGCACTGGACCGATTCACCCACTATGTGGAGCAGACCGGAGATCCCCGACTGGAATCGCTGGTGGGAGAACTGACGGTGGTCATTGGAACCGCCTACGCCCTGCGGGACCTGGCCACCCTGGAAGACGCTGAACTCAGCTGCCTGACCTGCGGCGATGAACTGGAACGCACCCTCTCGGCCAAAGACTGAAGGGATCAAAGAAAGAAGCCGCACAATTGCGGCTTCTTTGGCTTGTGCTGATGGGTTCACTGATTGAGGGTGCCGGTCAGGTCATCTGGGGCTGTCTGACCCTGAGGCTGGTCCAGGTTGTTCTGGTCTGGATTTTGCAGGCCAGGATCTTCAGCAGGGGTTTCCTCTGGAATGGTTTCTGCTGAGGGAGGTGTGGAGGGATCAATGGGCACCTCTTCCACAGTGGCACCCGGCTGGGTTTCCGGGTTGGTTTCTGGCTGGACTTCCGGGGTTTCTGGCTGGACTTCCGGGGTTTCTTCTGGTTTGACAAATTTGTCCAGGTCCTCCTTGCGGATCCGGCGTTCCAGACGGTTTTCAAGAACTGTGGAAGGATCTGCAAGGTATCCGGTGGTGCTGTCGATGATCACCAGCATGGTTCCATCGTCCTGGGTGGCAGGATCGGTGGTTTCTTCGGTGGTCTGGGGCTCAGTGGTGGTTTCGGGCTGGGTTTGAGGTTGGGTTTCGGGCTGGGTCTGGGGCGTTTGTGCTGTCTCTTCTGCTGGAGGTGGGGTGTCATGCACCACAGCCATGCGGTACCCGGCATGCAGTTCATAGGTCACGCCAGCAGGACGGGCAATGTTCTTGTAGGGTTTGCCGCTCAGGGCACCTGCCATCATGTCATGCCAGATGGGAGCAGCAATAACACCGCTGTAGGAATTGACGGGCATGGCTCCACCCTCTTCTTTGCCCACCCACACGGCTCCGGCCAGTTCAGGCGTGACCCCCACGAACCACAGGTCTTTGACATCGTTGGTGGTGCCGGTCTTGCCCCCCACCAGACGACCAGAGATCTGGGCGCTGCGGGCCAGTCCTCCGGTGCGGTCATACACCACCCCGCGCAGCATGTCCCACATCACGAAAGCCGTCTGGGCGGTCCAGACTTTCTTGCCTTTGGAACGGTGGTTTTCTGCGTCGTAGAGCACCTGTCCCTGGCTGTTTTCCACTTTCAGAACGTAATTGGGGGTGAAGAGTTGCCCTCCGTTCACAAAGCTGGCGTAAACCAGGGCCATTTTCAGGGGGTTGGACTCCAGCGTTCCGATGGACAGGCTGAGGCCCTCATTGCCCTGCACTTCAAAGCCCAGGTCTTGCAGCTTGTTCTTGAAGGTGTCAATCCCGATGCGGTCTGCGAGGCGCACGGTGGGCAGGTTCAGAGACTGGTCCAGGGCAGAACGCAAAGTGGTTTCCCTGCCTGTGGAGGTCTGGCTGAAGTTTTTGGGACTGTAATTGCCTCCAGGGCACCCAGCACAGGCGTAGTTCACAGGGGCGTCCAGTTCAGTGTGGTATTGCTGGTAGCCGTTTTCAATGGCCGTGGCATACAGCAGCGGTTTGATGCTGGAGCCCACCTGCCGTCTGGACTGGGCTGCGTTGTTCCATTCCCTGCTGAACACATCCAGCTTCTGGCCCACCATGGCCCGCACATCTCCGGTGTAAGGATCCACAATGGCTGCGCCCAGGGTCGCCCCATCTGGCACACGTGCATTTCTGGAGGATTGCTCAATGGCATTCTGGGCCTGCTGGTCCAGGGTGGTGACCACTTTCAGGCCCCCATCTGCAGTGAAGGCATTGCTGGGCAGCACGTCTTTCAACTGGTTTTCCAGTTGCTGCATGAAGTGCGATGCGTAAGTGTTGCGGTTGGGCCGCAGGTTTTTGGCTTTGGCATTGACCAGTTCTGCTTCCGACAGGTTTCCATCCCGGTCATAACGCACCTGCCATCCTGCCGGATGGATCTGTTCCTTCCAGGCGGCATTGGCCTGCTGCTGGGTGATGCGCCCATCTTCCACCATGCGGGAGAGCAGGTTTTTCATCAGTGGGCGGTAGGCCGGGTAATCAAAATAGCGTCTGGCAGAAGGAATCAGGGTGGCAATGTAAACGCTCTCCGCCAGCGAGAGGTTCTTGGCAGATTTGCCCAGGTAGCCCCGTGCGGCCATGTCCACACCAATCAGGTCTGTGTATCCGCCGCTGCCCAGGTAAATCACATTGAGGTAATCGGTGAGGATTTCATCTTTGGAGAAATACCTTTCCACCTGCACGCTCAGGATCCATTCTTTGAATTTGCGCTCCAGGGTGCGCCCGGTGCTCAGTTCGGTGAGCAGGGTGTTCTTGATCACCTGGTTGGTGATGGTGCTGCCCCCCTCCAGACGGTCCCCCATCACGATTTTCATCAGGCCACGGGCCAGACCGATGAAATCCACACCGTAATGCTGGAAGAAACGCCGGTCCTCACTGGTGACAATGGCCATGGGCAGGTAGGGGCTGATGTTCTGCAACTCCACGATGTCCCGGTCAATGCGCACCCCGGTGGGCAGTGTGACGGGCAAAGTGCCCAGGTAACGCAAATTGCGGTCCATCACCTTGATGTTGCTGGCCAGTTTGATGCGTTCCAGCTCACGGTAATTGGGGAGTTCCGTGGTCCATTTGATCACGAAGAACAGCGGAAACAGCAGCACCAGACCTGTTGCCAGCAGTCCAATCTGCAGTTTGCTGAGGCGTTTTTTGGGTGAGGGTTTGATTTTTTTGCGGCGTACATTCTTTTTGGCAGGCGACATGAAACCTCATCACATCCCGTTTCACGGGGCATTCTGTTACGGTCACAGTGTACTGGATTCGTTTTCCTCAAAAGACTGAAAATCATGAAAAAACCCTCAGGAGGGCAGTGGAAACCATCCGTTTGCATCCAGCGTAGAAGCACAACATTTTGTGTGCCAGCAGAAAGCCCAACCTGCTAGACACCCCACAGTGCCCATGCTCCGGAGGGTTTATTTTATTAGGCATGAAACGTGCCTTTCTGTTTGCCCATCCAGCAGGCCATTCCCTCTCCCCGAGGATGCACAATGCCGCTTTTCAGCACATTGGCATGAAAGGGGTGTATCAGGCTGTGGACATTGAACCCTCCTGCCTTGGAAAATCCCTTTTGCGCCTGAAGGAACCAGACGTGCTGGGAGCCAACCTCAGTTTGCCCCACAAAGAAGCGGTGGTTCCTTTCCTGGATGAAATTGAACCTGTGGCCCGGCGCATTGGGGCCGTGAACACCATCATCCGCAAGGACAGCAAACTCCTGGGCACCAACACCGATGCAGACGGTTTTTACCAGAGCCTGATGGAAGGTGGATACCAGCCCCAGGGGATTGCCCTGATTCTGGGTGCAGGAGGTGCAGCCAGGGCCGCAGTGCATGCCCTCAGTCAGGCAGGGCTCACCCTGTGGATCCAGAACCGCACCCCTGAGCGTGCCCAGCAGTTGCTGGACAGCATGCAGGTGGAAGGTCGGGTGTTTGCCACCCAGCAGGAGGTTCCTTTCTCTGAAGTGGGGTTGCTGGTCAACACCTCCTCTGCAGGGCTCAGCAACCTGCAGGAAACCCCTTTGACGGTGCCTTTCCCAGAGCTGCAGTCTGGCGCAACTGTGTATGACATGGTGTACAAACCCCTCTACACCCGTTTGCTGCTGGAAGCAAACGAGCAGGGGTACAACACCGTGACGGGCATTGGAATGCTGGTTCATCAGGCAAGACTGGCCTTTGAACGCTGGACCGGACAGTCGGTTCCGGCCTCCGTGATGTTCGATGCGGTCAAAGACACCCTGCAGTAAGAGGGGTTAAAGTAAACCCATGCATCCTCTTTTTGATTTGACTGGAAAACAGGCCCTGGTGACTGGAGCCAGCAAGGGCATCGGATTCGCCTCTGCAAAATTGCTCTCTGAACTCGGGGCCAGCGTGATTCTGGTGGCCCGCAATGAAAATACCCTGGAAAAAGCCCGTGCCAGCCTGCCTGGAAGCCGCACCATTGTGGCCGATCTGGGCTCAAAAGCTGGAGTGGACCATGTGCTTCACGAAGCAGGACCTGTGGACATTCTGATCAGCAACGCGGGCGGTCCAAAACCCGGAACCCCCAGTCAGGTCACCGAGGAAGCCTGGATGGCTGGGGTGGAACTCACCCTGATGGGCACCATCCGACTGGCCCAGGGGGTTTTGCCCCACATGCAGCAGCAACAATGGGGCCGCATCATCGCCATCACAAGCCTGAGTGTCATCCGCCCTGTGCCCAACATCACGGTCAGCAACACCCTGAGGGCAGGCGTGGAGAACTACCTGAGAACCCTGGCCCTGGAAGTTGCCGCGCATGGGATCACGGCCAATGCGGTGGCTCCGGGGTACACCCTGACAGAGCGTCTGGAACAGTTGCATCCCAACCCTGAAGACCTGGAGCGCATTGCTGCCCGCATCCCTGCAAAACGGGTGGGCCTGGCAGAAGAAGTGGCGTCTGCTGTGGCTTACCTGGCCTCTCCTGGAGCGGCTTACGTCACAGGTCAGAGCCTTCTGGTGGATGGTGGGGTGTGCATTTGAGTGGACAGCAATCAGCCACCATTTTGAGATGCGTGTGCATGAGGTTTCCACAAAGCCACGCTGGTGTCTGACCAGGGGGCCAGGACAACAGCAAAGCCTCTGATTTTTGGGCTGACCACCGACGGTTGAGGGCTGATCCTTTGTATTAAGTGCTTTGGCGTACCCCCTTTCATGAGAGGTACAATAACCCCCGTGACGCGTCTAAGAGAATTGATCCCCCTTTCCCATGCAGGCACCGTGCAGGGCTTGCCGCAGGTGGCAAGACAGCTGCTTTTTTCAGCCCATCCCGGAAAAGCCGTGCTGCTGACCACCCCTGAGCGTCTGGCCGTGTACCAGACGGTGGGCCAGTGGGGTGCAGAGGTGTCTTTCAACCCAGGCATTCCAGAATGGGCCATCAAAGGGGAGAAGGTGATCCTGGATGTCTCCACAGCGCTGGATCTGTTTCCACGGGACCCAGAAGCCCTGACCATCTTTTTGCAGATTGGGCGGGATTATCCCAGAGATGCACTCTTTGACCGCCTGATTTCTCTGGGCTACCAGAGGGAAGAGGAACCCGGATACACCGTCAAAGGAGACACCCTCTCCATTCACCTGTCTGCAGAAAAAGTCATCCGGGCAGAGTTTTTCGGGGATGAGCTGGACACCCTCAGGGATGAGGAGGGCCACAAATTGCGCTCTTTGATCATCCCACCTGCAGAGGGTTTTTTGCCCCCCACACGCTGGGATGCCACCCGTCTGGAACTGCTGGAAGGTTACCGGGTGTTTCTGGATGCTCCGGAACTGTACAACAGCGTGCTGGAACCCAACACAGGGCAGCTCTGGCAGATGCTGATGCCCAGAGAGGTGGTGTCTTTCGGACGCACCCCTCTGGAGCTGCCGGATTTGATGCCTCCTGTGAAAAACCTGCCGTTTTACCGGGCACAACTGACGCATTTTGCACGGGATCTGGAACGCTGGTTGCAGCAGGAATACCAGGTGCTGGTGCTGCTCAGGCATGAACGCACGGGCAAGTACCTGCAGGAGAAGCTGCTGACAGGCCTCAACATCAAATGGCTGCAGAACCCGGTGATGGTGCCCGGTCAGGCCAGCTTTCTGGTGGGCATCGGAGAGGGGGGCTTTGAACTTCCCGAACAGAAAACCGTGGTGCTCACCGAGGACCTGCTGTATGGATTTCAGGGTGGGTCTGCACTGCGCAGCAGGAAGCTCTCCGGGAAACCCGTCACAGACGCTCTGGGCCTGCAGATTGGGGATTACCTGATCCATCCTGAACACGGCATTGGGCAGTTTCTGGGCATCGAGACCCGTGAAGTGCTGGGGGTCAAACGGGATTACCTGCACCTGCAATACGGAGCGGGAGCCAAGATTTACCTGCCCATCGAACTCCTGCCCATCATGCGCAGGCACCCCGGCACCACCGATGATCCCCCCAGCCTCAGCCGTCTGGAAAAGCAGGAATGGCAGAGGGCCCGTGAGAAGGCCCGCCAGAGTGCAGAAGCCCTGGCTGCCAAGTTGCTGGTGCAATACGCTGCCCGTCAGGTGATGCCCGGGTATGCCTTCACCCAGCTGGAAGACTGGGATTCCCTGATTGAGAAGAACTTCGAGTATGAGTTGACCTTTGACCAGAAACGTGCCCTCAGGGAAACCCTGAATGACCTGGAGAAGACCTACCCCATGGACCGCCTGATTTCCGGGGATGTGGGTTTCGGCAAGACCGAGGTGGCGCTCCGGGCAGCGCACCGGGTGGTGGGTCACGGCAAGCAGGTGGCCATTCTGGTGCCCACCACCCTGCTGGCAGAACAGCACACCAGCACCTTCAACGGCAGGTTCAAAGATTTGCCTGTGCGTGTTGAAGGCCTGAGTCGGTTCACCACTCCAGCCCAGGCCAGAGAGATCCTGGAAGGCATCAAAGCGGGTTCGGTGGATGTGGTGATCGGGACCCACCGCCTGCTGTCTCAGGACATCGAGTTCAAGAACCTGGGCATGATCATCGTGGATGAGGAACACCGTTTTGGGGTGCTGCAGAAAGAAAAACTCAAGGCCCTCAAGGCTTTTGGCAAGCTGGAAGGCCTGCCTGAGCCTGAACCTGCCACCCCTGCAGACACCACCCCCCGCCGCAGAGGAAGACCCAAAAAACAGGAACAGACGGTGGTGCCCGGCGTTGCCAAAGAGACCATGGAAGACCTGAAAAACCAGGTCTCGATAGATGTGCTTTCCATGTCTGCCACACCCATTCCCCGCACCCTTTACATGAGCATGGTGGGCCTCAGGGACATGTCCAGCATCCAGACCCCACCCAAGGGCCGCAAACCCATCCAGACCATCCTCAGCCCCTATGATCCCACGGTGGTGCGGCATGCCATCATCAGCGAACTGGAACGCGGTGGGAAGGTGTTCTACATCCATGACCGCATCGCCTCCATTGGAGCCAGGGCACTGTATTTGAAGAACATTGTGCCAGAAGCACGGGTGGCTGTGGCCCACGGACGCATGGACGAAGAGCAGCTTGAGGAGATCATGCTGGGCTTTGAAGAAGGGGCTTTCGATGTGCTGCTGTCCACCACCATTGTGGAAACCGGCCTGGACATCCCCGAAGCCAACACCATCCTGATTGAACGTGCAGACCGTCTGGGACTGGCGCAGCTTTACCAGCTTCGTGGGCGGGTGGGTCGCCGCAGCCGTGAAGCTTACGCCTACCTGTTTTACCCTCCCAGATTGACTGGAAACGCCAGCCGCAGGTTGTGGGCCATTGCGGATTTGCAGGACCTGGGGTCCGGGCACCGTCTGGCCGAAAAAGACATGGAAATCCGTGGGGTGGGAAACATCCTGGGCAGCGAGCAGCACGGTCAGATTCAGGCGGTGTCCATCGAGGTGTACACCGAACTGCTGGCAGAGGCGGTCTCGAAACTCAAAGGCGAGGTGCTGCCTGAACCCACCCAGATCAGCATTGATTTGCCCATCAATGCCCGCCTGACCGCAGAATATTTCGGAGATGAAGCGGCCCGCATTCAGGCCTATGGTCTGCTCTCGGAGGCAACCACTTTGCCTGCCATTTCCCGGGTGGAGAAGGACTTCCGCAAACGTTTCGGGGTGCCCCCCATCGAGGTGCAGCACTTCCTGGACCTTGCCAAATTGCGCATCATTGCCCTCAACAAGCGGGTGCTGAGCATTGCAGAGAACTTCACCCATCTGGTGGTGAGCTTCAGTTACAAGGGGCTGGATTTTGATGCCGCTTCCCTGAAAAAATTCCCGCACAGGACCGAGGTGGCCCAGTTTCCACCCAGTGTGAAAATCGAGAAGAAAGGCCTCAAACCCGACGATTATCCCAGGGTGCTGATGGACGTTTTGACCTACTTTGGCTGAGGGTCTGTGTGCAGACCTCCCTGCTTCGCAAAGCAGGGAGGTTTTGGTTGTATCACTTTTGAACGCAGTCAAAATTCGGTGAGAATTCGGTTAGACGGATCTTCTAAACTGTTAAAGTAAGGCGCTTTTGCTGATTTGTTGTGCTGACCTGGCTGGATGGGCTTGTTGGGATGGCTCAGGCATCACACTGCTTTGACATGAGGGTTCAGCATGGGGTTTTCAGCATGTGAACGGAACTGTGCGATCTGGAGGCAGGGATTTGAAAGGGTGGGTTGAGGTCAACAGATGAAAGAGCAATTCAAGGATTCCCGGCAGGAAATCGATCTGCTGCGCAACCGGGTCGGCGAACTTGAGGGTGCTGCACGCTTTCTGGAACTCAACTTCTCCCAGTCTGCTCTGGGCATTGTGGTGCTGGACCACCAGCAAAAACTGGTGCGGGCCAACCAGCGCTTCTGCACCTTTCTGGGCTACGAAGAGCACGAACTGAAAGGCAAGCACTGGAAAGAGGTCTCCCACCCTTCCAGCGTTCCCGAAAATGCTGGCCTCTATGAAGCCCTGATGTCTGGGGAACTGGACCACTTCACCATTGAAAAACGCTATGTGCGCAAAGATGGCCGGGTGGTGTGGGGCGCACTGTCGGTGTACAACCTGAAAATGTCCCTGGAAGACCAGGGGGCAGTCATTGCGGTGGTGCAGGACATCCAGCCCGTCAAAGACACCCAGATGGCCCTGGTCCATTCCGAGGCCAACCTCAAGGCTGTGGTGGAACACACCCAGCAGGCTTTTGTGCTGCTGGACGCTTACCGCCGTCCGCTGGTGTTCAACCATTTTGCCCAGCAGGCCCTGGCCATGCTTTCATCCACGCCCCTGGAACTGGGAAAAGATTTGTTCTCCTGCGTGCCAGAACACCTCAATGCGGCTTTTCTCAAGCATTTCCAGAAAGCGCTGGACGGGCAAATCAGCATCACCGAGGCCAAAATTGAGGGGCCGAAACCCCGCTGGTTTGAGTTTGCTTTTGCCCCCATCCGGGATGAAAGTGCCGGGGTTTCCCGGGTGCTGCTGACCGCCCAGGACATCACCCAGCGCAAGGATTCGGAGCGCAAATTCCGCGACCTCAATGCCGAACTGGAATTGAAGGTGGCCCAGCAGCAAAACCGCCTGGAGCAGGAAGAGGCCTGGAATGCCCAGGCTGCCCAGCGCATCAAGGACACTGAACTGCGCACCAAGGCCGTGTTGCGGGCCCTGCCAGACCTGATGCTGGTGATTGACCCGGAAGGGCGCTTCATTGATTACAGCCTGCAGGATGAGCGGGATTTGCATGGGCTGCCCCACAACTTTCTGGGCCTCACACCCGCAGAGGTGTTCCCCCAGCACCTCGCCCACCTGTACATGGAGGCCATCCAGACGGTGCAGACCTACGCTGAACCCGAAGTGCTGGAATACGCGCTGGACCAGTATTCAGAGCGGCGTTACTTTGAGGCCCGTTTTGTGCCTTACACCCACCAGAAGGTGCTGGCCATTGTGCGGGACACCACCGAACGCAAGCAGATTGAACAGCTCAATGCCGTGCAGCAACACATCCTGTACCTGACTGCCCGCTCTGAGAACACCCGTGAAATTCTGAGCGGCCTGTGCTCCATGATCGAGGACATCAATCCGGGAGCATTGTGCTCGGTGCTGCACCACGATCCCCTCACCCACATCCTCTGGCATCTGGCCTCTCCCAGTTTGCCTGAAAGCTTCATCGAGCAGGTGGATGGCCTGAAGGCCGGACCCCAGGCGGGTTCCTGTGGAACTGCGGCTTACCTGGGGCGCACCGTGATCGTGGTAGACATCGAAACCGATCCGCTGTGGGAGCATTACCGGGATCTGGCCAGATCCCACCACTTGCGCTCCTGCTGGTCGAATCCGGTGCTGGACCGCAATGGTACCGTGCTGGCCACTTTTGCCCTGTATTACCGGCAACCCAAAGCCCCCAGTGCCTTCCAGCGCCGCATGATCGACACCTGCGTGGATCTGGTGCGCATTGTGCTGGAACGTGAGGCCTCAGAAGCCCGCATCCGCAGGCTGGCGTTCTTTGATGCCCTGACCGGACTTCCAAATCGGGTTTCCATCGAGAACACTGTGGTGGAACTGCTCAGGAAAGCGGACCAGCAAAACACCCAGCTGGCCTTCCTGTACATGGACATGGACAACTTCAAAAACGTCAACGACTCGCTTGGGCATTCTGCTGGAGACAGGCTTTTGATTCAGGTGGCAGAACGCATCCGACAAAGCCTGCCTGAAAAAGGCCTGGTGGCCCGCCAGAGCGGAGACGAATTCATCGTGGTGATCCCGGAAACCTCCCACCAGGAAGCCACCGAGGTGGCAAGTCGCCTGCTCAGCGATTCCATTCAGCCGTTCCACATCGATGGGCATGAACTGATTGCTGCGCACTCCATCGGGATCAGCCTGTACCCGGAAGATGCTTTCAATTTTGACCTGCTCAGAAAACACGCAGACACTGCGCTCTACCATGCCAAACGTTCAGGGCGAAACCAGTTTTCTTTTTTCACCGAGGACATGCGCCTCAGGGCCATGGACCGACTGCGCATCGAAACGGCCCTGCGTTCTGTGCTGTCCAGACGGGAACTGAGGCTGCATTACCAGCCCATCATGGATTTGCAAACCGAACGGGTGATGGGCGTGGAAGCCCTCCTGCGCTGGAACTCGCCCGAACTGGGAGAGGTGCCTCCCACCCGCTTCATTCCCATTGCCGAAGAAATGGGCATCATTGAAGACATCACCTGCTGGGTGCTGAGAGAAGCCTGCTCCATGAACCAGCGCATGTTGCAGCAGGGAATCGGCAATTTGCCGGTCTCGGTGAACCTCAGCGACATCCATTTTCGCAGCCGTGCCCTGGTAGACGCGGTGGCCCAGACCCTGAAGGAAACCGGCATGGAGCCCCAGTACCTCGATCTGGAAGTCACCGAAAGCCTCCTGATGAGCAACCTGGATTCGGCCATTGACCTGCTGGGAGAACTCAGCGATCTGGGCGTGACGGTGTCTCTGGATGACTTTGGCACCGGATACTCCAGCCTCACTTACCTGCAGCGTCTGCCGCTGGATCGCCTGAAGGTGGACCGCTCTTTCATGCAGAACCTGGTGGCAGACCAGCGTGGACAGGCCGTGACCCGAGCCGTGATCGCTCTGGGACACAGTCTTGGCCTGATGGTGGTGGCAGAGGGTGTGGAGGAGAAAACCCAGCACGACTGGCTCCGCAAACTCAACTGCGATGGGGTGCAGGGCTTCCTGATGGCCAGACCGCTGCAGGAGGACCGGCTGCTGGAGTTTCTGAAAGCCCATCCCATTCTGGAATGAAGGTAAGCCTTTGTTGCTACTGCAATCTGCAGCCAACTTTGTTACCTTGAGAACTGACCCGATCAGGTTTCCTGAGGTCGGTTTTCCTCCATTCATTTAAAGGACGTGACATGAGACAGCAGTGACCCTTCCAATTTCAAATTTTGAAAGGAGCTGCCATGTCAATTCATGTGATGACGTTGTCCCATTTTGTGGGACTGAAAAAAGTGCTGGACGCAGTCCAGATGGAAATAGACCCCCACCAGAAAGTTGCTCTGGTTGGAAAAAACGGCAGTGGCAAGAGCACCCTCTTGAAACTCATTGCAGGGGAACTCACCCCGGATGCTGGAACCGTGCAGACCATGGGAAAAGTTGCTGTTGTGCAGCAACTCCCGCCCGACCTGCACATCACCCTCACCGATCACCTGACCCCTCCTGCCCTCAGGCAGGCCAGGGAACACCTGGAAGCAGCAGAAAGCCTGCTGGCTGACCCCACCGAAGAAAACCTCAGTCTGTACGCAAAAGCAGAGGAGGTTTTCCGGGAACTGGGCGGCTGGGATTTCAGCCAGCGCATGGAGCAACTGCTCTCTGAACTGGGGTTGCCAGAACGGCAACTGCTCAGCCAGTTGTCTGGAGGTCAACTCAGGCGGGTGATGCTGGCCAGGGTGATGCTGGAGAACGCAGACATCTACCTGCTGGACGAACCCACCAACCACCTGGACGTGCAGGGCAAGAAAACCCTGGTGCAGTGGATCCGGGACAGTTCTGCCACCATGGTGCTCGCCTCCCATGACCGGGCATTCATGGACCAGGTGGCGACCCGCACCCTGGTGCTGGAAAGGGGCCACCTGACAGCATTTGCCGGAGGTTACTCAAAAGCCATGCAGCAGAAACAGGAACTGGAAACCGCCCAGATGCGAGACCACCAGGCCCAGAGCCGCAAGGTGGACGCCCTGACGCAGGAGGTGCAGGCCCTGAAAAGCTCTGCCCGTTCCAGCAACACCTTCAACCACAAGCGGGCGGGGAATCAGGCGCTGATCATGGCCAAAAACAAGGCCGAGTATGCAGGCAACCAGGCCGACAAACAGGCCAGGGCCATGGAAAGGCGGGTGGAGCGCCTGCGGGAACAGATGCCTGACAAGCCCTACCAGGACCGCCAGCAACTGGTCATTCCAGAATCCCTGCCCACCCAGTACCCCAACGATCTGGTGCGTCTGGAAGGACTGGACACCTTCTGCACCCACAACATCCACCTCACCCTGAAAAAAGGGATGCGGGTGGCCCTGCTGGGAGAGAACGGCAGCGGCAAGAGCACCTTGTTAAAAGCCCTGCAGTCCAGCAACCCTGCGGTTCTGATCGGAAGCCATGTGAAGGTGTATTTCTGTGGTCAACACCACGAGGAGTTGCAACAACACAAGACCATGCTGGACGCACTGCTGTACAGCAACCCAAAACTGAAACTGGCAGAGGTGTACAACATTCTGGGTCACCTGGATCTGCCCAGAGACCCCAGAATGGAAATTGCTGGCCTGTCTGGAGGAGAAAGAACCCGTCTGTCACTGGCCTGCCTGAGCGTCACGGATGCCCACCTGTTGCTGCTGGATGAGCCCACCAACCACCTGGACATTCAGAGCATTGAAGCCCTGGAAGACTTCCTGCTGGCTTTTGGAGGCGGCATGGTTTTTGCCAGCCACGACCAGCGCCTGGTGGAAAAGGTGGCCACCCACACCCTCACTTTGCAAGGCCAGGGGCATGTTCTGGTGGACAGGTGAATTGAAACAAGCAGATGTATAAATGTTCCGATGGGTGGATGTCTTTTGCAGCATTCACCTGCTTTTTTCTGGCTTTTTCCCAAACTTGACCGGAAAAGCATTTCATTTGCTCTGTATAAAAATACAATTTTTTGCTAGACTGTCCAGCCATAGGGAGGGAACATGACCCGAGATGAAGTCACCCAGATGATCCTGAATGCCAAGGCCCGAGAGAACCTCAGCTGGACTGCACTGGCAGAAACCATCGGTCAGAGCAAAGAGTGGAGCACTGCAGCCTTGCTGGGTCAGATGACCCTCACCAAGGAACAGGCCGAAAAGGTGGGTGCAGTGTTGCAACTGCCAGAAGAAGCCATCCAGACCCTGCAAACCGTTCCCTACAGAGGATCGCTGCCCTCTGCTGTGCCCACAGACCCTCTGATCTACCGTTTTTATGAACTGATTCAGGTGTATGGCACCACCATCAAAACCCTGATTCACGAGGAGTTTGGCGATGGCATCATGAGCGCCATTGACTTCTCCATGGACATTTCCAGAGAAGAAGACCCCAGAGGAGACAGGGTCAAAATCGTTCTGAATGGGAAATTTTTGCCTTACAAGATGTACTGATCAGACCCTGATCTGGTAGAACCGGGTGTCCACCTGCATGCGGGGGAAAGCTGCAGGCAGGGCATCTGGTTCAATTTGCACAAAACCATTTTTCTCGTAGAAACGGTGGGCTGCCAGGTATTTTGCAGTGGTTCCCAGAAAAATCTCCGTCAATCCCTGCGTTCTGGCCCAGTCCAGCAACCCATCCAGCAGTTTCTGTGCACTTCCGTGGGGTTTTCCCCGGAAATCAGGATGCACGAACATCTTGCGCAGTGCCCCCTGCTGGTTTCCGATGTCCAGCAAAGCCAGGGTGCCCACCACCTGCCCTTCTGCTGTGGCCACCCAGAAGTTGCCTTTTTGCTGCTGGTAAAAATGGGGAATGTCCAGCAGATCTGGCTGGTCTTCCAGCGTGATGGGAATGCCAAATTCTTCGGTCTGAATGGGCAGGATCAGCTGAACAACCTGCTGGGTGTCTGTGGGTTCAAAAGTTCGAATTTCCATGTCCCAATCTATCCTGCAAAAGTGAGAGCATCAGCGCAGCACCCGATAAAGTTCTGCAGCTTCCACGCCCACCCGTGAACCTTCTGCACGGAACATCTGGATCATGCGGCCTCCGTTGGAGTCCTGCACCCCGTACTGGCTGTGGTGCTCTGCCAGGGCCAGGGTTTTGGTGTCCAGTACATCACTGATGTCCACGGCCACATTGGGCCTGCGGGTCTGGAACAGGTACACCGGAGGGCGGTCCCCGGTCAGGCCTCTCCAGAATGAGAGAAAAAGCCTGGCTGAACCCTGATGGTCTGCATGCAAATAGGGGAGGGAAGGACAATCTGGATCAAAGACAAAAACAGCCTCTGGTTTAACGGTGTTGTAGATCTTTTCCACTTCGGGCAGGAAGCGGGGGTCTTTTGCCACGCCCCGATCTGGCAGACGCAAGAAGTGAATCTGGGTGTACCCATTGATTTTGCCTGCTGCACGCTGTTCCTGCTCCCGGGTTGCAGCAAGGTCCGTGGCGTTGATGTGGTTCGGGCCTTTTTCTCCAGAAGCAGACACCACCACCTGCACATTGGCCCCGGCAACCGCCAGTCTGTGCAGCGTGCCCCCGATGTACCATTCCAGATCATCCGGGTGGGCCACCACAGCCAGCACGGTTTTTTTCTGCAGCAAGGTTTTGCCTTCTGAAAGGGCTTCTTCGGGTGACACCGTCAGAAGGTTGCGAAAAATGAAATACAGCACGCTTCCTATGATGGCCAGCACAGACAGTACAATTCCAAAACGCCTGAGACGTGGAGAAGACTTCATGTTGCATCCCGGCAAAACACATGTGAAATCCAGGGTTTCTTGTGCAGCATGCCGTCACTGTACTGGTTTTTTCACCTGGACTTTGCGCCAGGGATTCCAGTTGGTGGGCTGTGGGGGTTGTGCAACATGTGCTGTGTAAAACACTTTTCTTGCTTTGCAACAAGAATTCTGTGTGATCCCCATGTGTACAGTGGGCAAATGGCTGAAATGCTTCCTGCAGAATCCGCACTTGCCCTCGAACTCACCCGCACTGCACTGAAAGCGATTTCCATCCCCGATGCTGTACAACCCGCCCTGCAGCGCCTGCTGGAACACACGGCTGCTGTGGGAGCTGCCTATTTCCAGCTCAAAGACGACCAGATGTACCATGCCCGCACCGCTGCTGGAGAACTTCCAGAAGGAGAAGCCATGCAGGCCATCCTGATGCATGGTTTGCCGTCCAACCTCCCTTTGCTGCAGGCCCTGCAGGAGGCCACACAGCCCCTGTTTTTTCCTGTCACAGCAGAGGATCCTGTGGCCACAGGTTTTCCACAACTGGGGGTGCAAAGCCTGGCTGCAGCTCCGGTGCGGGATGCCCAGGGACAACTGCAGGGGGCTTTCCTGATGCACACCTTTCAGGAGCACCGCTGGACCGTACAGGAGAAGCAACTGTTTGTGGCGGTCTCGGCCATGATGTCGCTGGTGACGGTGCGCTTCATTGTGGAAGAGAAGCTGCTGGACACCCGTGAAGCTGCGCTGCGTGCCCTGGGCCTGGCCCTGGAGTTCAAAGACGGTGAAACCAGAGGTCACACCGAACGTGTCACACACATGGCTGTCAAACTGGGCACCCTCTTTCAGCTGGAGGCCCAGGACCTGGAAGCCCTGCGCTGGGGGGCTTACCTGCATGATGTGGGCAAGCTGGGCACCCCCGACCATGTGCTGCTCAAAAAAGGCCAGCTGACGGCAGAGGAATGGGCCACCATGCAAAACCATGTGCTGGAAGGAGGCCGTTTTGCAGATGCTCTGGGTTTCCTGCCCCAGTCTTCCCGTCAGGTGGTGCTGGCCCACCATGAGAAATGGAACGGCACAGGTTACCCTGTGGGCCTGAAAGGTGAAGACATTCCCCGCTTTGCCCGGATTTTTGCTGTGTGTGATGTGTACGATGCCCTGATCAGCGAACGGCCTTACAAACGCGCATGGTCCCACCAGGAAGCCATGCAGGAAATCCGCTTCCAGTCTGGCAAGCACTTTGATCCGCAGGTGGTGGACGCCCTCGGGCAATTGATGGCTTTGACAGCTGAGGATGTCACAACAATGGCCCCCCAGATGCACCAGGGTCTGAACTGATCTGTGCTTCTTCGTTTGACCCTTTGGTGTTCCACCTCCCCAATGCCCTCACCAGACGCGAGTACAATGGTCCCGTATGATCAAGCGTCGCAAGACCGTAAATGTCAATGTGGGTGGGGTGTGGGTGGGTTCCGACCACCCGGTGGTGGTGCAGAGCATGACCAACACCGACACTGCAGATGCCGAAGCCACCGCCATTCAGGTGGCCCAGCTTTACAACGCGGGCAGTGAAATTGTTCGCATCACCGTCAACAACAAACAGAGTGCTGCTGCCGTGCCAGAAATCGTGCAGCGCCTCGCAGACATTGGAATCCATGTTCCGCTGGTGGGAGATTTTCATTACAACGGTCACATCCTGCTGCGTGAATTTCCAGAAACGGCAGAATTGCTGGCCAAATACCGCATCAACCCTGGCAATGTGGGAGTGGGAGACCGGCACGACGAGAACTTCGCCACCATGATTGAAGTCGCAAAAGACTTTG
This sequence comes from Deinococcus roseus, assembly GCF_014646895.1. Lineage (NCBI taxonomy): Bacteria > Thermotogati > Deinococcota > Deinococci > Deinococcales > Deinococcaceae > Deinococcus > Deinococcus roseus. Next base: position 81,824 of record NZ_BMOD01000004.1, on the reverse strand, counting down.
ACAAACCCGTGCGCATCGGGGTGAACTGGGGCAGCCTGGACCAGAGCGTGCTGGCCCGCATGATGGACGAGAATGTCAAACTTCCAGAGCCCAGGAGTGGCACGGATGTGATGATCGACGCCATGATCGTGTCTGCCCTGGAAAGCGCCCATTATGCAGAAGAACTGGGCCTGAAACGGGAAAAGATCATCCTGTCTGCCAAGGTGTCCAGTGCACCAGAACTCTGGCAGGTGTACCGCCTGCTGGCTGCAAAATGCGACTACCCCCTGCATCTGGGCCTCACCGAAGCCGGGATGGGAGACAAGGGTGTGGTGGCTTCCACTGCGGGCCTGTCGGTGCTGCTGGCAGAAGGCATTGGAGACACCATCCGGGTGTCCATCACGCCAGAACCGGGGGCACCCCGCAAAAAAGAAGTGGAGGTGGCCCAGCAGATCCTGCAAAGCCTCGGACTCCGCCAGTTTTTACCCCAGGTGACGGCCTGCCCTGGTTGTGGACGCACCACCAGCACCCTTTTTCAGGAGATGGCCCGCGACATTCAGGATTACATCCGTGACCGCATGCCCGAATGGAAGAAATCCCTGCCTGGCGTGGAAGCCATGCAGGTGGCCGTGATGGGCTGCATTGTGAACGGCCCCGGAGAGTCCAAACACGCCAACATCGGGATTTCTCTGCCCGGAACTGGAGAGGACCCCCGTGCTCCGGTCTATCAGGATGGCAAACTGCTGACCACCCTGAAAGGCCCCAGGATTGTGCAGGAGTTTCAGGAACTTCTGGAAGCCTACGTGCAAAAGACTTACAGCCCGGTTGTGTCCTGATCGAATTTCACCTTTAAGACCCTGCCTGAAAACAAGGCAGGGTCTTTTGTTGGACGGTCTGTGCTCAGCCGCCGAGACCTGCCTCTTCAAAAGCAGTTCTGGTGGCCTGTTCCACGGCATCCCAGTTGCCTTGTGCAATGGCTTCTTTTGGGAACAGGTTGGAGCCCACACCCACAGCGATGGCTCCAGCATCCAGGTAATCTTTGACTTCCTTTGGTCCCACACTGCCCGTCACCATGGCCTGCAGGTCCGGGAAAGGACCCAGCAGGTCTTTCAGGTAAGCTGCTCCTCCACTGGACCCGATGGGGAAGATCTTGAGCAGTTCGGCTTTCAGGCAATGGGCACGGTGAATTTCGGTGGGGGTGAGGACACCAGGAAGGTAAGGGATGCCCAGCAGGTGGGCGGTTTCCAGCACATCTTCTCCCAGATGGGGGCTGACCAGAAAGTGAGCCCCGGCTTCCAGGGCAAGTGCTGCCTGTTCTGGTGTGGTGACGGTGCCTGCACCCAGCAGCACCCCCTCGGGAAGCTGTGAACGCAGTTTTTCAATGGCATGGGGGGCATCTGGCGTGGTGAAAGTCAGTTCAATGGCTTTCAGGCCCCCCCGAATGGCAGCCAGTGAAGCTTGCACTGCCGCTTCTGCTGTGGGGGCACGCAGTACGCCCACCATTTTTGCAGCCCGCAGCTGTGTTTTCAGTGTGGTTGCATCAAACATGAAGTTCCTCCTGGGTGTGCCGGGGCAGGTTTGAAATCTTGATCCAATATGAGGCTGCTGTCATTTTACAGCCTGGATCCGTACCCTGAAGCAAGAAAAACCCCGAATGTTCGGGGAGGAGGAAAGCTCAATGTTTTTCGGTGCGGTCTGAAGCACTTTGCAGCCAGACCCTCAGGGGTTGTTCGTGGTCGGGAATGGGTTTTTCAAAACGCTCCAGCAAAAGGTTGCCCAGAGGCAAAAGCACAAAAAGCAACACCAGATATTCCATAACTCAGTTGTGCACGATTTGCATGAGATGCCTGTCAGGAAAAAGATGAAAGCCATCTGGTCTGGCTGAAGGGGTTTGCAGTGGGCCTGTGAGGGTCCTGAAATCCAATCTGAAATCAGCTGCTGACGGTTTCCTGTCTGGCTTGCACAATCTGCACCATTCGGTCGATGGCCTGATCCAGAATCTGACGGCTGGTGGCGAAATTGATGCGCGCATACCCCCAGAAGTCCTTGCCAAAGCTGGAACCCTCATTCAGGGCCAGACCGCCTTGCAGCAGTACTTTTTGTGCTTCAGGAGCAAAGCTGTAATTCCTGAAATTCAGCAACTGGGTGTAAGTGGCTTCCAGTGGAGCAAACTGCACCTCAGGCAATTCTTTTTGCAATCGTGCCGCCAGATGGTCCCGGTTGGCCTGCAGGTAAGCCAGCACCTCTTTTTCCCACACTTCAGCCTGGGTGTAGGCCGCAAGTGCAGCTGCACTGGACAGCACATTGGGTTCAGGAAGGGTGCCCAGCAGCACTTGCTTGAATTTGTCCAGCAGCGCAGGGTTTTTGCAGATCACAAAACCCAGACCCAGACCGGCCAGATTGAAGGTTTTTCCCGGTCCATACAGCGTGAAGGTGCGCTGCTCCAGTTCAGGACTCAGGCTGGCAAAAACGGTGTGCTGGTGTCCATAATTCACATCGGCATGAAGTTCATCAGAGATCACCAGCAGGTCATGATTCAGGACAAATTCTGCCAGTTTTTCCAGTTCCAGTCTGGAAAACACCCTTCCGGTGGGGTTCTGCGGATTGCACAGCATCAAAACACGGGTCTGGGGGGTCACCAGCGATTCCAGTTGCTCAAAATCCAGTTCCCAGCCTGCAGGAGAAAACAGCATGGGGCTCTCCAGTGCAACGCGCCCGGTTTCCCGGATCCCGATCAGAAACCGGTGGTACACCGGGGTCTGGGTGATCACGCCCTCTCCGGGTTCACTGAGGGCCGCAATGCAGGTGTGCAGGGCGCGTCCCAGGCTGGGCACGGTCAGGACATCCCGGGCAGAGATGTCCCAGTCAAAACGGGATTTCAGACGCTCCTGCAGTGCAAGCAGCACCTGGGGATCTCCTCCATGCTGGGGATACCCCACAAAACCTGCTGCCCGTTCCTGAATGGCCTGTTGAATTTCTCTGGCAATGGGAAAATCCATGTCTGCCACCCACAGGGGCAACACACTTTCTGGATGGGTTTGCCATTTGGATCCGGGATATGTTCTGCAATCTGCTGTGGTGATGGCATCGAAAATCTCTTTCATTGCAGCAGTATAACGCCAGAAAAACCCTATAGATGCTTGTGCAGCAACAGGATTTTTTGCCCTTGCCTTGCCCTTTGGCCAAACCCCTAAAATGTAACCAATGAAGCTTTCCCATCTGCTGGATTTGAACCTTTTTCGCTTCAGGCCGGTCACCCGGGTGTCGCTGGAACAGGAGGTCCGCTGGGTGGCGGTGATTGACATTCCCAATGCCTGGGATTGGATTCAGGAGGGGCAACTGCTTTTGACCACCGGGTACACCTGGCCGCATGACCCGGAGGAATTGCGGCCTTTCATCCGGCGGATTGCGGAAAGAAAACCCGTGGGCATTGCGCTGGCTGTCCCGCATTTTTTTGAGCATTTCCCGGAAGTGGCCAGAGAAGAAGCCCAGGCTTGCGGTCTGGCTGCCTTTGAGCTTCCCTGGGAAATCCCTTTTGGGGTGCTGACCGAGGCCATCCACAAAGAGCTTCTGAGGGAGCATTATGCTTTGCTGGAGCGTTCTGAACAGATTCATAGGGCTTTGACCCAGGCGGTGTCCACGCTGGCCGGGTTTACAGAACTGGCACGGGTGCTGTCCGAACTGCTGGACCGGGAAGTGCTTTTTGTGGGCGCAGGTGGGGAAGTGCTGGGTGCCTTTCCAAGGCATCAGGGATTTCAGGTGCCAGAGATGGCCTTCAGCCTGAAAGGGGCTGCTCTGGAAAAAGACAGTGTGGTGGCCCCCATCCGGGTGGGAGACCAGCGTTCAGGCTGGGTGGTGGTGCGTGGGGGGCAGGGTTCACTGTCTGAACTGGATGTGCGGGCAGCAGAGCACGCTTCGGTGGTGGCCGCGTTGCAGATCGTGCATGAACGTGCCCTCAGTTTGCAGGAAGCCCGTCTGGGTTACGCTTTTTTTGAATCCCTGCTGGACGCTTCAGAAAGCATGTCCGTGCAGGTGGTGGAACGGGCAGCCCGTCTGGGGTTCAAAAAAGACCTGAAATTCCGTCTGGGTGCCTTGCAGCTTCACACTGCAGTCCCGCTGTCTGAAGCGGCTTTCAAGTCCAGAGAGGTGCTGGCTGCAGACCTGAGGGATGTGCTCAAAAGCTGTGCTGCACCGCAGCTTCTCAGTTTGCAGCAGAACCATGTGGTGTTCGTGTTGCCCGAAGATCAGCCTCCAGAGCAGCTCTGGACCAGACTGCAACGGACAGGAACCAGTGTTGCGTTTTCCAGGGTGCATCAGGGACTCTCTGAGGTGGGTCTGGCCTATCAGGACCTGCAAATCATGCTGCCTTACCTGAAAGAGGGCCAGTTGCACCAGTATGCTGATCTGCTGATTCCTCGTGTGCTGGGAGGGGACCGGGCCGCCAGAGCGGCTTTTCTGGAGGACCTTTTCGCTGCCCTTCCAAAAGAAGACCTGAAAAACACCCTGCTGGCTTTTGTGCGTGAGGGGTTTCACCTCAAGAAAACAGCGGCCACCCTGCAGGTTCACATCAACACCCTCAGGTACCGTCTGGAACGGATTCAGGAAGCCACAGGCTGGGACCTCGAAGACGTGCAGCTGCGTTTCCGGTTGCAACTGGCTGCGCACCTTTTGTATGAAACCTCCAAAAAACCCTGAAATTTTTGTGCTCAAAACACATGGTTTGTAACCATCTAGACAGGTAGTTTAAATGTCATACAAGCTACATTGGAGGTTCCTTTGTGACCCGAGCCGAATCGCGAACCCAGCACCTCTTGGACCTGAGAACCCAGCACATCCCCAGAGGGGTCAGCAACGCCCATCCCATTTTTGCTGCCCGTGCAGAAGGGGCAAAACTCTGGGATGTGGACGGCAAGGAATACCTGGATTTTGTGGGAGGCATCGGGGTGCAGAATGTGGGGCACAGCCATCCCAGGGTGGTTCAGGCCGTGCAGGCACAACTGGAGCGCTACTCGCACACCTGCTTTCAGGTGGCCATGTACGAGCCTTACATCAAACTGGCTGAAAGGCTCAATGCCCTGGCCCCCGGAGACTTCCAGAAGAAAACCATCTTCCTGACCACAGGGGCAGAGGCTGTGGAAAACGCTGTGAAGATCGCCAGATCCTACACGGGCAGACCGGCCATCATCAGCCTGACCAGCTCTTTTCACGGGCGCACCCTGCTGGGCATGAGCCTGACCGGGAAAGCCGCCTACTACAAGCAGAATTTCGGGCCTTATGCACCAGAGGTCTACCATGCTCCGGTGCCCCACGCTTACCGCGGCTGGGATGCCGAAAAAGCACTGGAAGCCTTGAAAGAGCTGTTCCAGACCACCATTGATCCCAGTCGGATTGCAGCCATCCTCTTTGAACCGGTGCTGGGAGAAGGGGGTTTCATTCCCATTCCAGAAACCTACCTGCAAGGGCTTCGCAAACTGGCCGACCAGTACGGTTTCTTGCTCATTGCAGATGAGGTGCAGACCGGGTTTGGACGCACCGGGAAGATGTTTGCCATGGAGCATTCCAGCGTGGTTCCTGACCTGATCACCGTGGCCAAGAGTCTCGCAGGAGGTTTGCCCCTCTCGGGCGTGATTGGCCGTGCAGAGGTGATGGACGCGCCTGCTCCCGGAGGACTGGGCGGAACTTACGCCGGAAACCCTCTGGCCTGTGCTGCAGGTCTGGCGGTGCTGGACATTCTGGAAGAAGACGGGCTTTCCCAGGCCGCTGCGCTGGGTTCCCTGATTCAGGAAGAATTTCACAGGCTGGCTGAAAAACACGCTTTCATTGGAGAGGTGCGTGGGATTGGGGCCATGATGGCCCTGGAAATCGTGCAAAATAGAGAGCGTCGCACCCCCGACGCGGCCCTCACCCAGCGCATTGTTGAGATTGCGCGTGAAAAGGGCCTCTTGCTTCTGAAGGCTGGAATGCACGGATCGGTGATCCGGGTTCTGGTGCCTGTGACTGCAAATTTATCCGATGTACAGCGTGGTTTAAACCTTCTCGATGAAGCCATGATGGCGGCCAGTGGGGTGATATGAGCGTACAGGGACTCAGATTGCAGGACATCAACAAATCCTTTGCAGGTGTCGAAGCCCTTGGGAACATCAATCTGGACATCCAATCGGGAGAGTTTTTCACGCTGCTGGGGCCTTCAGGGTGTGGCAAGACCACCTTGCTGAGGATCATTGCGGGTTTTGAGATTCCAGACAGAGGGCAAGTTTTGCTGCACGGTCAGGACATCTCCCAGAAAAGCGCCATGCAGCGGCCTGTCAACACGGTGTTTCAGTCCTACGCGCTTTTCCCGCACCTGAACGTCTATGAGAATGTGGCTTTCGGGCTGCGCAGCAAGCGGGTCTCTGGCCCAGAGGTGGACAGAAGGGTCAAGAACGCCCTGGAAATGCTGCGCCTGACAGAGTTTGCCCAGAGGCATTCCCACCAGATGTCCGGGGGGCAACAGCAGCGTGTGGCCCTGGCCCGTGCCCTGGTCAACGAGCCCGAAGTCCTGTTGCTGGATGAGCCTTTGAGTGCACTGGATGCCAAACTGCGCACAGAAGTGCAGGTGGAACTGCGCCGCCTGCAACACCAACTGGGAACCACCTTCATTCTGGTCACCCACGACCAGGACGAGGCCATGAGCGTGTCAGACCGCATTGCTGTGATGCGCAGAGGGGCTGTGGAACAGGTCGGGGTGCCCAGAGAGGTGTACGCCACCCCAAAAAGCCGCTTTGTGGCAGAGTTTCTGGGTCTGGCCAATGTGATTCAGGCCAAAATCGAACAGAAAACGGCCACCACTGCCTTTGGACGCCTGCAACTGGACAGCATTCCCGCCTGGAAAGACGGCATGCTGGTGATCCGCCCGGAACGGGTGCAGCTCTGTGAAGATCCGCCCCTGGTTAACACTTTCCCGTCTAAAGTGCGGGATGTGGTGTACCGGGGGTCTTACCTTGAGGTGTGGCTGGACCGGGAAGACCTGCGGGTCCGCACCCCTCCCCACCAGCACCTGAGTGTGGGGCAGGACATTTACGTGCACTTTCCAGCAGAGGCCCTGGTTCCGCTGGAGGTGACCTCATGAAAAACGTGCTGGTCTGGTACGGCGAACTCACCTCTGCGGGCAGCCTGCGCCGGAGAGGCATGGTGTTTTTGCTCCCGGCGCTTTTGTGGCTGCTGGGTTTTCTGGTGTTGCCCGGACTGGTCCTGATTGTGGTCAGCTTTGCAGAACGCGGCACCTACGGAGACATCGTCTGGAACTTCAGTCCCGAAAACTACAAGCGGGCACTGGGCTTCGGGCTGTTTGGCTGGAGCCCGGATTACCTTTTGATCCTCTGGCGCTCTGTGCTGGTGGCTGGGGTGACCAGCCTGTGCTCTGTGCTGCTGGCCTACCCACTGGCTTTTTTCATTGCCACCCGTCCTGAACGCACCCGTTACCTGTGGCTGACCCTGGTGATCATTCCGTTCTGGACCAACCTGGTGATCCGCACCTACGCATGGTTTCTGCTGCTGGCCCCAGAATCTCCTTTTGTGAAGCTGCTGGCTGCCCTGCATCTGGTCACCCCTGGAGATGCCCTTTACCCCAGCGCCTTTGCGGTGTATCTGGGGATGGTTTCGGCTTTCCTGCCTTTCGTGGTTTTGCCGCTTTACAGCAGTGTGGAGCGCCTCAACTGGAATCTGGTGGAGGCTGCACAGGATTTGTACGCCCACCCGGTGCGGGTGTTCATGCAGGGCATCCTGCCCCAGACCCTCCCTGGCCTGACCGTGGGCGTGATCCTCACCTTCATTCCTGCGATGGGCATGTTCGTGGTGCCTGACCTGCTGGGAGGCGCAAAATACCTGCTGGTGGGCAACCTGATCCAGCAACAATTCGGGGCCAGTCGGGACTGGCCGTTTGCTGCAGCCATCGCACTGGGTCTGATGCTGCTGACCCTGGTGGCTTTAAGGATTTACCGCACCCGCGCCACCGAGGTGGACCTCGTATGAGACGGCATCTGGTGTCTGGCATTGCCCTGGCAACCCTGGCCTTCCTGTACCTCCCCATGCTGGCGGTGGGCATCTACTCGGTGAACCGGGCCAAATACGGCATGGTCTGGCAGGGTTTCACGCTGGACTGGTACAGCAAACTGCTGCAAAACCAGGACATCATGGAAGCGGCCAGAAACACCCTCTTTCTGGCCGTGGTCTCCACCCTGATCGCCACGGTGCTCGGGACCATGCTGGCGATTGCCCTGGAGCGCTACCCCTGGGGAAAACGGGCACAGAATTTTTTCAGCACGGTGCTTTACCTGCCCGTGGTCACCCCGGACATCATTCTTGCAGCCTCTCTGGTGGTGGGGTTCAGTCTGGTGCGGGCGGCATTCAGCGGATTTGAGCTGGGCATGCCCTCCATGATCATCGGGCACGTCACCTTTCAGGTGGCTTTTGTGACGCTGGTGGTGCAGGGCCGCATGAAGGTGTTCTCTCGCGACCTCGAAGAGGCGGCCCGCGATCTGTATGCCAGCAACGCCGATGTGCTCAGAAGGGTGCTGCTCCCCCTGCTGGCTCCTGGCATCGTGTCCGGGGCCATGCTGGCCTTCACCCTCTCGCTGGACGATTTTGTGATCAGTTTCTTCACGGCTGGACCCACCAGCACCACGTTGCCCCTTTTCATTTACGCCTCGGTGCGCAGGGGGGTCACCCCCGAAATTCACGCCCTTTCCACCCTGGTTTTTCTGGTCACGGTCATTCTGGTGCTCTTCGCAGAGCGTCTTTCAAGGAGGAAGTCACAATGAAAAAGCTCAACACATGGATGATTGGCCTTGCCCTGGTCTCTGGTTTTGCCTCTGCAGCCGGGAAAGAACTCCACATCTACAACTGGTCTGAATACATCGACCCCCAGATCCTGAAAGACTTTGAGAAGAAAACCGGCATCAAGGTGCGCCTGGACCTCTACGAATCCAACGAGGAAATGGTGGCAAAACTGCAGGCCGGAGGGGTCAGCCAGTACGACGTGATCGTGCCCTCCAACTTCATTGTGCCCACCCTGATCAACCTCAAGCTGGTGCAGCCTCTGGACCTCAAGAAGATCCCCAACATCAAAAATCTGGACCCCAAATTCAAGAAACTGCCCTTTGATCCCAACAACAAATACTCGGTGGCCTACCAGTGGGGCACCATCGGACTGGTCTACAACAAGGACATCATCAAGACCCCTCCAACAAGCTGGGCCGTGCTTTTTGACCCCAAACAGGCCACCAAAAAATTCGTGATGTTCGACTCGATCCGGGAAATGATGTCCATTGCCCTGGGCTATCAGGGTGTGGATATCAACACCGTGGATCCTGCCAAGGTCAAAGCTGCGGGAAAACTGCTGCTGGACACCAAGAAAAACCCCAACTTCCTGGGTTTTGATGCCAACGTGATCGGCAAGAACAAGGTGCTGGCCGGAACGGTGGCCATGGCCGTGGCCTACAACGGAGACGCTGCCCGCGCCATGACCGAAAGCCCCAAAGTCGGGTTTGCCCTGCCCAAAGAAGGCGGAAGCATCTGGGTGGACTCCCTGATGGTCCCGGCCAAAGCCCCCAACAAGGACGCTGCCATGCAGTTCATCAACTATTTGCTGGACGCCAAAGTTGGAGCGCAGCTTTCCAACTTCATCCAGTACGCCACCCCCAACAAGGCCTCTCTGCCTTACATCAATCCCAAAGACCGCAAGAATTCGGCCATTTATCCCTCGGATGCAGAAATCAAGAACCTCAAATACATCATTGACCTGGGCAAAGACAACAGGCTCTATGACGAGGTCTGGACCGAAGTGAAGTCGCGGTGATGACGCCGCTTACGGCTTGCATTCCGCCTCCAGGATGCGTTGAAGGTCACTGAAGGAAAGCGTCAGTGCCGAGGGCCCAGAGCCGAGGGCCGAGGGCATGGAAGCTTTCGCTTTTGCAACTTATGAATCCGTAGGTCCTGGGAGAGAGCTGTGTTGTTGCTCTCGGCCCTCGGCCCTCGGCCCTCGGCTCTTGAGGAGAAACCATGCCCCACATCCAACTGAACACCCCCATCCCGGGTCCCAAAAGCACCGAATCCATGAAGCGCCGTGTGGAGAACGTTTCAGGCGCACTTGGTCAGGCCATGCCCATTTCCATCAAACGTGCGAAAGGTTCGCTGGTGGAAGATGTGGATGGCAACACCTACATCGACCTTGCCGGGGGGATTGGCACCCTCGGGGTGGGCCATTCACCAGATTTTGTGGTCAAAGCCATTCAGGAGCAGGCCGAGAATCTGATTCACATGTGCTCCATTGTGGCGACCTATGAACCTTATCTGGAACTCTGCGAGGAGTTGAACCGGATCACGCCCGGAGATTTCAAAAAGAAAACCCTGCTGGCCAACGGTGGCTCTGAAGCCGTGGAGAACGCCGTGAAATTTGCCCGCAGGTTCACGGGCAGGCAGGGGGTGATTGTGTTTGAGGGGGCGTACCACGGGCGCACCAACCTGACCATGAGCATGACCAGCAAGTATGCCCTGTTCAAGAAGGGTTTTGGCCCGTTTGCTTCAGAGATCTACCGGGTGCCCGTGCCCAACCTGTACCGCACGCCCAAAGGCATGACCCAGGAGGCGTACCTGCAGTGGTGCTGTGACAACCTGGAACACGCCCTGATTTCCCATGTGGATGGGACGGCCCTGGCGGCCATCGTGATTGAACCGGTGCTGGGAGAGGGGGGCTTCATCCCGATGCCGGACGCTTTCCTGCGCAAAATCCGTGAGATCTGCACCCGTGAAGGGGCCGTGATGATCGCAGATGAAATCCAGTCGGGTTCGGGCCGCACCGGGAAGCTTTACGCCATTGAGCATTCTGGTGTGGTTCCTGATCTGGTGATCAGTGCCAAGAGCCTGGGGGGCGGCATGCCCATCAGTGCAGTGACCGGACGGGCAGAGATTCTGGACGCACCGCACATTGGTGGCGTGGGCAGCACTTACGGTGGAAATCCAGTGGCCTGCGCTGCTGCCCTTGCGGCCATCCGTCACATCAACACCCCCGAAGTGCTGTCCCAGGCCGCGCGGGTGGAAGCCGTGGTGCGCGAAATCTTTGAACCCCTCAAGGGCAAAGTCAAAGCCCTGGGAGAGGTGCGCGGTGTCGGGGCCATGATGGCCGTGGAGTTCGTGAAAGACCAGGACACCCTGGAACCCTGGTCGGATTTCGTGGTGGAGGTGGTCAAGCGCAGCCTGCAAAAAGGGGTCATCGTGATCCGTGCGGGTCTGTACACCAACTGCATTCGCTTCCTGCCCCAGCTGGACATCCCCGAAGACCAGCTTCGTGAAGCCCTGCAAATCGTTTCGGAAGTGGTGCAGCAGGTGGACCAGGACCTGGGGGTGGTCCGTGCCTGAACGTTTTCAGGTGGTGCAGTCCACCCCGGAGATGGCAGCAAGGCTCGCTGAAATCCAGCGGGCCTGCTTCCCGGATCTGGCCGAAGATGAACTGATGCGAGAAGAGCATTACCTCTCCCATCAGAACGTTTTCCCAGAAGGGCAACATGCTGTGCTGGATCTGGAAACAGGTCTGGTGGCGGGGTCCAGCAGCGATCTGCGCATGGACATCGACTTTGACCACTTCCAGCACCGTTACATGGACGCCGTGGACAGCAATTACCTCACCAACCACAATCCAGCAGGGGAGTGGCTGTATGGAGCAGACATCGCGGTGCATCCCGATTACCGGGGATACGGCCTCAGCACCCTGCTCTACAACGCCAGACACGACCTGATCCGCAGGCTGGGCCTGAAGGGCCATGTGGCCGGAGCGATGCCCAAAGGGTACCACCAGCACCGGGACCTCCTGATTGAAGAGTACGTGCAGAAGGTGATGGCCGGGGAACTGCGGGACCCGGTGCTGAGTGTGCAACTGAAACGGGGCTATCAGGTGCACGGCATCATCCCCGATTACCTTGAAGATCCCAGTTGCGGCAATTACGGGGTCTTCATCGTCTGGAAGAACCCGGAGCGGATGGCATGACCACCCTCTACAAGAACGCCCGGATCTGGGGCAGTGATGTCACCTCCATTCTGGTCAAAGAGGGCTGGATCGAGGCATTGGGTCAGACAGGTGAAGCAGATCAGGTCGTTGACCTTGAAGGTGCCCACCTGCTCCCCGGTTTCAACGATGCCCACGTGCACATCTGGAAGGTCGGGCAACTGAGGACCACCACCCTGGACCTCAGGGGCATCCAGACCCTGCCAGATTTGTTTTCGGCCATTCAGGAGCGCTTAAAGACCCTGAAACCCGGTGAATGGCTGTACGCCAGAGGCTGGAATGAAGCGAGCCTGCAGGAAAAACGGCCTCCTTTAAGAACGGAACTGGACCAGATTGCCCCGGAAAACCCCATCTTGCTGACCCGCACCTGTGCCCACATCCATGCAGCCAATTCGCTGGCCTTTTCGCTGGCTGGAATTGATGGGGACACCCCCAACCCTCCAGGCGGTGAGGTGCATTTTGAAAACGGCCTGCTGCTGGAAACCGCGCTGGGCCTGATCCAGAAAGCCATGCCAAAACCCAGCGTGCAGGACTACGAACGCTGGGTTTTGGCCGGGTGTGAGCACCTGCGGGATCAGGGCTGCACCCATGCCACCGATCCTGCCGTGGATCCGCCCCTCCTGCAGGCCTACAAAAACCTTGCAGCAAGGGGAGAGCTGCCCATCCGGGTGAATGTCCTGTTCATCCGCAGGCCCGATGGGGGCAAGGAAACTTACCCTCTGCCAGAACCCTTTGACCATCCCTTCCTGAGGGTCAAATCGGTGAAGTTCTTTGCTGATGGTGGGCTTTCCGGGGCAACTGCGGCTTTAAGTGTGCCTTACCAGAACACCCCGGAGCCTTCACAGGGCGTTTTGCGCTTTGACACCGAAGAACTTTACGCCCTGATGAAAGAAGCCCATCTGGCCGGATTTCAGATTGGAACCCACGCCATCGGGGACCGCACACTGGATCAGGTGCTGGGCATTTACCAGAGGCTTTACTTTGAACATCCCAGCGAAGTTCGGCACCGCATCGAGCATTTTGGGCTGCCCGGTCCTGAACACCTGCAACTGGCCCATGACCTGGGCATCATCGTGGTGCCCCAGGCAATCTTTCTGCGGGAACTGCGCATCAACTTTGAGCGTTACCTCCCTGAAAGTTTCAAGCCAAGGTGTTATAACCTCAGACAGATGCTGGATGCTGGACTCACCGTGGCCCTCTCCAGCGATGGTCCGGTGGTCAAGGAACTGCGGGTGCTGGAAGGCATCCGTGCAGCCACCCATGAAGGCATGCGTCCAGAAAACAACCTCACCCTCTCAGAAGCGGTGGAAGCTTACACGCTGGGAGGGGCAAAAGCCCAGCAACAGCAGGATTTGTACGGCACCCTGGAGGCAGGCAAAAAAGCAGATTTTGTGCTGCTCAGCCATGCCCCGGACCACCCGGAAGCCCGAATTCTCAGAACCATCCTTGCAGAGGAGCACCCATCATGACCACCCAGGTACTGGATTACCCGACCCAGGCTTACATCAACGGACAGTGGATTTCCACAGGTCGCACCTTCACCATCAGCAATCCTGCTACTGCAGAAAAGCTCTTTGAAGTGGCAGATTGTGGTGCCCAGCAAGCAGAAGCAGCACTCCAGGCCGCTCTGGAAGGCTACAAGGTCTGGAAAAAAGTCAATCCCTTTGAGCGCGGAAAAATCATCGCGAAATGGGCCGCCCTGATGCACGAGAACAGCGAAAAACTGGCCCGCATCATGACCTTGGAGATGGGCAAACCCATCATCGAAACCCGTGGTGAGGTCAAATACGCTGCAAGCTTTGCAGAATGGTACGCAGAGGAAGGCAAACGCAATGCAGGCGAAATGCTGCACATGCCTTTCGACCACAAACGCGCCATGGCCCGCTACGAGCCTGTCGGGGTGTGTTATGCCGTGACCCCCTGGAATTTCCCGGCTGGCATGGTGACCCGCAAAGTTGCCCCTGCGCTGGCTGCAGGCTGCGTGATGGTTCTGAAACCTGCAGAGCAAAGCCCTGTCACCGCCCTGTACCTTGCCGAATTGTGGGAAGAAGCCGGAGGTCCGAAAGGCACCTTCCAGGTTTTGCCTGCTCTGGATCCCGTTCCGGTCAGCAAACCCTTCATTGACAGCCCGGACTGCCGCAAGATCACCTTCACGGGCAGCACGGAAGTCGGGCGAATTCTGTATGCCCAGGCCGCCCAGACCCTCAAGCGCATCTCCTTTGAGCTGGGAGGACACGCTCCTTTCATCATCTTCCCGGACGCAGACCTCGATCTGGCCGTCAAGGAAGTGATGCTGGCCAAGTACCGCAATGCGGGCCAGACCTGCGTGTGCATCAACCGCCTGTACGTGCATGAAGACATTGCAGAAGCCTTCACCGCCAAACTGGTCGAGAAAGTCAAAACCCTCAAGGTGGGCAACCCCATCGAACAGACCACCAGCATTGGCCCCCTGGTGGAAGAACAGGGCCTGAAAAAAGTCCAGCGTCACGTGCAGGACGCTGTGGACAGGGGCGCAACCCTGGACCTTGGAGGGGAAAGCCTGGGAGGACTCTTTTACGCTCCCACCGTGCTTTCCAATGTCACTGCAGACATGTTGATCATGAACGAGGAGACCTTCGGGCCTGTGGCGGCCATCTCCACCTTCAAGACCACCGAAGAAGCCATCGAACTGGCCAACAACACCCCTTTTGGCCTTGCAGCTTACCTGTGGACCAAGGACATCGCCACGGGCTTCAAAGTGTCGGAAGCCCTCGATTACGGCATTGTCGGGGTCAACGACGGGGTGCCCAGCGCAGCCAGCCCACACGTTCCTTTCGGAGGCACCAAATTCTCCGGGGTTGGACGCGAAGGGGGCATCTGGGGCCTGATGGAGTACCTGGAAGTCAAACTGGTCAGTTACGGCCTGTACGAATAATCAGTCAGTAAAAAAGAAGCAGTCCTCCGATGTCTGGAAGGACTGCTTCTTTTGGTTTTCAACGTGTGGGTGAGCAGAATTGGAGCGGACAAGAGCAGCTCACGAAAAACCAGACTTGACGTACTGTGTCTCGCACAGTACCATGTGATAAACAGTACAGGGTGGCACACAGCATCAGGTGACAGAATGACTGGAATGAACATGGATGAAGTCCCCTCTCCCAAACTGGAACTCGAAATGCGCAGGGGCGTGCTGGTGCTGGCTGTGCTGTCCCAGCTCAGGCAGCCACAATACGGTTACTCCCTGCGTCAGGCCCTCGCCCAGCAGAACCTGCCCATCGAAGAAGGCACCCTTTACCCGCTGCTGCGCCGCCTGGAAAGTCAGGGTCATCTGCAGTCCGAATGGCGCACCGATGACGGTCAGCCCAGACGGTACTACCAGCTCAACGCGCAGGGTGAAGCCCTGCTCAGGCAACTCACGGCCTCATGGAATGCCCTGAATGCATCCCTGACGGGCTTGCTGAAGGAGGAAAGCACATGAATCCACAGGAGATCATTGAAGCCTACGTTCGGGACGTGATCCGGCACCTCCCTTCAAAAGACCGCAACGAAATGGGTTTTGAACTGCGGGGTCTGCTGGCCGAAATGCTGCAGGAAGAGGCCCAGCAGCAGGGAACAGATCCCACAGCCCCCATGACCCTGAACATGCTCAGGCGCTTCGGGCACCCTGAAGAAGTCGCCCAGCGTTACCAGCCTCCCATCCCAGCTTTCCTCCCTGGAAACCAGACCCGGCCTTTTCTGCTGGTGTCCCTCACCGGGATGGCGTTGCAATGGGCACTGACCCTGCCTGAAGTGTTTACTGGACAGTCGCTCGCCCGCTGGTGGTTTGGGGCTGGACTGGGGGCTTTCTGGATTCCGGGTTTTGTGGTGATGTTCTCCCTGCTGGCCCATTTCCTGCAAGCCCAGGGCCTGATCCGTTCCCAGTGGTCCCCTCGCCTTGCCCAGACAGAGCGGGTGTCTCGACCTGTGTGGGCTGTGGGTTTGCTGGGTTTCGCTCTGGCGGTGGCCCTGATGGTCAGCTTGCCCTACCTCGTGAAATCCCTGCCAGGGGTTTTGCCTGAGGTGCTGGCTTTCCACCCAGATTTCCTTCCCATTCAGGGCCTTCTCGCTCTGCTGCTCTGGACCGCTTCTTTTGGCGTTCATGCTGCTGTGTGGCGTGAAGGACGCTGGACCACCCTGACCCGCAGGCTGGACCTGGCGACCAGTGCAGGGTTTTTGCTGCTCCTCACCTTCTGGGTGGTCAAGGGCAACATCTTCATCAGCCCTGCCACCGACGAAGGTACCCGGGGCTGGCTGGTTTTGGTGCTGGTGCTGATCCTCTGGGACATGGTGCAGAAACGCATCCGTCCTCCTGTTTTGCATCCCCCAAAAGCCCTGAAGTGATTTCAGGAACGTGAAAACCAGCAGGATCCCAGAATGTTTGAGTTCTGGGATCCTGCTGGTTTGATCTGCTGGGCTCTGTTGGAGCTTTTCAGGTGTCTGGCCTTCAGCTTTTCGCCCTCTGAAAATCTCAGTATCAGTAGTAGTGGGACCATCCGGCCACCCGCACAGCGTTGTAGTAGGTTTCGGCGCTCTTGTTGCAGGCGTAACGCAGGGGGTTGTACCAGCTGTAATTGCTGGAGCAGATGGAGAGCATGTTGCTGTAGAACTTGCTGTCGATCTTCAGGCGGTTCCATTCGTTGGCCATGTGGAATTTCTTGTAGTTGCGGTACCCAAAGTCGTGCTGGTTGCAGGCCGGACGGAAGCGGCTGTTGGCATTTCCGAAGATGGCGGAAACCCAGCTTGGGGCAGAACACCCATCGCGGTTCCAGTCATAGGAGGGGTAGCTGCCCCGGCTGCTGTATTTGCTGTTGTAATTGGAATTGCTGCCCAGTGCGATGGATTCCATCACCGAGGTGACGCTCTGGGCCTGGATTTCACCCTGGGTCTGCACCTGGGCTTCCTGGGATTGCTGCAGGGCTTCCCGGAAGGTTCTGGCGACTTCAGGCTGATTGGCTTCCAGCTCTTGCAACAGGGCCTGGTCTTCGGCGCTGATGCTGCTTGCCGGGGCAGTGCTGGTGGGCACCTGGGTGCTGGAGCAGGCAGCGAGGGTCAGGGTCAGCAGGGCTGCGGGCAGAATCATTTTCAGGTTCATGGGTGCCTCCAAAACAGTAAAGTGGGTCTGGATCTTCAGTGGGAAGGTGCTTTGTGCAGGTTCTTCCTTTCACCTGAGACCATCTTAAGAGGCAGCTGTAGAATGGGCGTAAATTGAAAAATGCTTTTTGGAACAGCTGTTTTAAGCGATTTTAGATTGGCTTCAGTTGCGATGGGGAATTCCCCTAATCCAGCACTGGGGTGCATTTTTGTTAGACTGTATCCAGAAAAGCAGCCTGTGGGTGCAAGTGGTGGAAAGTGGCTGGTGTGTCTGTGGATGCACTGGCAGTCCTGCTTGTTGACCTGACCAGAATTTCTGCTGACCTGAATCCTCAACCCTGTTTTTATGAAAAGAACCCGCAAGCAAACTCAGCTTTTCTGTTGCCTGGGACAGCCCAGGATGGTGGTGGGACAGCAATCCCAGGCGCTGCCCAACGAGCGCTCCCTGTGGCTCCTGACCTATCTGGCCGCCCAGGAAGACTGGGTCATGCGGGAAGAACTGGCCCATGTGCTGTGGCCAGATGCAGAAGGCAGTGTGGCCCGCACCCGCCTCAGGCAGTTGATTTTGCGCATCAAAGACCAGGGGCTGGCCCCCCAGATGGAAGTGGAAAACCATCGCCTGAGGTGGACTGAAGGCAGTGACCTGCACCTCTTCCGCCTGGCTTACAGCCGCCGCAACTGGCAGGAGGCACACCAGATTCACCACGGCTTGCTTTTGATGGGCTGTGCCACAGAGGCCTCAGATGAATTTACCGCATGGCTGGATCTGGAGCGCTTCAAACTGCAATCCCAATGGAGAACGGCTGCCCACCAGCACGCCCTGAAATTGCAGCAGCAGGACCCCCAGAAAGCAGAGGAGGTCCTGAAGGACATTCTGGAACAGGATGGTCTGGCAGAAGATGTGCTGTGCGATTACCTGCGCGTGGCTTGCAGAAATGACCACCAGGATGCTGCTGCAGAACGCTACCTGAAGTTTGTGCGTGACCTCGAACAGCAATTGCAGATGCAACCCCGCACCGAGACCCAGCAGCTGTTTGCACGGCTCAGGGCAGAAAAATTCCCTGCTGTGTTTCCTGTGGTGGCATCAGGTGAACACCCCGGAGAACGCGCAGTGCCTTCAATGCAGCAGACTTCCTCCTTGCTGGGCAGGCAACAGGAATTGCAGGTCATCCTCAAACAGCTGGCAGACCCTGGCATCCAGATCCTCACCCTGACTGGAGTGGGAGGGGCAGGGAAGACCCGCCTTGCGCTGGAAGTGGCCCGGCAAACACAGATGCAGGGTTGTTTTCTCAGTCTGGTGGGGCATCCAGCAGACCAGCCCATCTTGCAGAAACTGGCCCAGGAACTGGGGCTGTCCGCCTCTCCCATGCCCCTGCTGGAAGACCAGTTGCGCCAGACCCTCGGGCATCAGTCCAGACTTTTGATTCTGGACAATGTGGAGCAGATTTTGCCCCAGGCCCGTGAATTTGTGCGCTGGCTGCATGACCTGCCAGCAGTGAAGGTGCTGCTGACCAGCCGCATCTGCCTGGGGGTGATGGGAGAACACGTGCATGCCCTGGGAGGTTTGCAGGCTGCAGAAACTCTAGATGCCCTTTCACCTGCCCTTTCACCTGCCCTCCAATTGCTGCTGGAAGCTTCCAATCGGGTGCAGCGACCCACAGACTGGACTGCAGAAGACTGGGAAGCTGCCGGCCAGATCTGTCAGCGGGTGGAGGGGCTTCCTCTGGGCCTGGAACTGGCTGGAGCCTGGAGGCGGCTGCTGGGATGGACCGAAATTCGAGATGAACTGGATAAAAGCCTGGACTTCCTGACCGGAGCCCTGCCCGGACTTCCTGAAAGGCATTCCGGGATGCGCATTGTCTTTGAGCATTCCTGGCGGCTGCTCCCTGAAAATCTGCAACATGCCCTCAGCAAACTGATGGTGTTCCGGGGAAGTTTTGAAAGGGTGTCTGCCCTGCAAATCACGGGAATCAGCAACCGTGATTTGCTTTCCCTGGTGGACCATTCTCTGGTGCGGCGGGTGCGGGGCAGCGACCAGCGCTTCGAGGTGCACGAACTGATCCGTGAATATGTGGCGGAGAAGCAGCAGGCATTTCCAGAAGTGGTCCAGCAGATTCGAGAAAGCCATGCCCGCTATTTTGCGGCTTACGTGCATCAGCACGATCCTTATGCTTTTGGGGCAAACCAGCAACTGGTCCTGCAGAAACTGACCCAGGAACAGGACAACCTGCACATTGCCTGCCAGCATCTTTTTGACCTTCAGGACATCAAAACCCTGTTGCCCCTGTTCACACCCCTGTGTCTGCTGTGGGTCACCCGCAACATGACTTTGCAGGCCTTTGAATGGCTCAGCAAAGTCCGAAAACTGCCTGGAGTGCAACGCCAGCCAGAGCATTATGCGGAATTGCTGTTGAATCAGGGAAACCTTGCCCGCTTTCTGGGCCAATTTGCAGAGGCAGAGCAGCATTACCTGGACAGCTTGCAGTACGCCGAACAGCATGAGGTGTTCCACACGGCCTGTGCAGCCCGCAACAGTCTGGGGGCCATGTACCTGATCCAGGGCCGCATCCCAGAAGCCCAGAATTTCTTTCAGAACAATCTGGCAGTCATGTCACGGATGCCCGCAGCCTGCAAACACCAGCAATCCTTCAGCCACCTGGGCATGGGGCATGTGTTTCGCATCGCAGGAGATTTTGAACAGGCAGGACAATGTTTTCAGCACAGCCTGCACCTCATTCAGCAGCAGGGAACGCACCATTTCATCGCTTACGTCTTTGAAGGCCTGAGCATTCTGGCCACCGACCTTGGAAAACATGAAGAAGCCTACCTGTGGATGTCCCGCTGCATTGAGGCCAAGAACCGACTGGACAACACCTTTGAAATGGCCGTTTCCCATTACGATCTGGCATGCATTGCCAGATCACAGGGCCACCTGGAGAAAGCCACCCGGCACTTTGTGCAGAGCTTCAAACTGGCAGTCAACTGGAACCAGCTGCAATCGGTGCCTGCCACCCTGGAGCATCTGGCAGAACTCACAGCCCATTTCCAGCAAACCCGCATGGCATTGCAGTTGTGGGGTGCAGCCCAGACCCTGAGCAGAAAAATTCAGTTGCCTTTCTCCCGTCCCATCCCCCAGCGTTCCATCCCGTTGTACCAGCAAAGCCGTGCTGCCGTGGGAGAATTTGAAGCCCACCGTCTGGAAACTGAAGGCAGCTGCCTCAGCCTGCACCAGTGGGTTGCTCTGCTTGAGGGATGGGTTCTGGAAGACCATGCAGGTGCAGGTTTTGAGGAGGGGATCACCTCTTTAAAGGAAAGCAAGTCAGGTCTGGTGCTTTCGGACAGGGTTTTCCTGTAATTCTGCAGGTCTGGGTCACCGACAGGGCAGCGGGATTTTGCAGCATGTTTTGACCAGAGGTTTTCCTGCTTTTTGAGGGGAATTTTCCTGATGCACAGCAGCTTTGCAGAAACTACAGTGGTGCAGGAGGAAAAAAGATTTGTGATCCCCTTTTATGCTGCTCCTGCCCTGAGCCCCCAGATGCCAGAACTGGTGGTTTACGTCAAAGAACACACCCTCAAAAAGCCCCAGAGCCTGCAGCTGATCACCCTGGACTTGCCAGATGGCACACGCCTGAAATACCCTCTGGGAAACCAGAATTCCTGGCAGAAGATCTCCGAGAACTCCAGGTGTGTCACATCCAACCAGAGCATCACCGTGACCCTTTTTCCCAGAAAAGAAAGTGCCAGACATTCAGCAGTGGGTTACACGGTGTCTTGCGAGGACCTCAAAAACCATCTCCTGCTCAGTTTTGCCCAGTCAGCTTCTGGAGGCCTGACGGTCAAGCAGACCGCAAAACCCACAGAAGCCATGAAAAAGGCCTCACTGCTGAAAAGGCCGTGAGGCTGCAGGTGTGACCTCAATCAGCCAAAAGCAAAAGTGCCCAGCATGAAGGCCAGATACATCAGGCCTCCCAGCCCTGCCAGTTTTCGGGCCAGATCCGGGCTGGAAGGGGCCACAAAACAGGCTGCAGCCAGAAACAGCCACACCAGGCTGTGCCCCCAGCGCTGCAAAAAAAACCGTATGCCAGTCAGAGGTTTGTACGGGTAAACAAACACAAACAGCACTGCCACACCACAACTCAAGATGCCCCAGACCCAATAAGGAAGACCCAGCAGGTTCATTCAGTTCCTCGCAATCTGCAAGTGGCTACGGGATTTCTCTCAAAGGGGTTGCAAGGACCAGCAAAGACCAGACAGGCAAACCCACTTTTGCTCCATTTGCCTGCGGTCAGTCTGCTAATCTATTCCTTATGTCGCGGATCACGCTGAAAAACCATGCAGACATCGAAGCACTGCGCAGGGCCGGAGGACTGGTGGCGGAAACCTTCCGTTACCTGGAACCTTTTGTCAGGCCTGGTGCAAGTCTGCTCGAACTGGACAGACTTGCGGAAGAATTCATCCGCTCCAAAGGGGCCATTCCGGCCTACATCGGTTACCGGGGTTTCCCCAACACCATCTGTGTGGCTGTCAACGAAGGCATCTGCCACGGCATCCCCAGTCCTTACCGCCTGCGTGAGGGAGACATTGTGGGTGTGGACATCGGGGTGCAATGGGACGGCTATTACGGAGATGCCTGCTACACCTACACAGTGGGCCATGTTTCCCCCCTGGCCCGCAAACTGGTGGACACCACCCGAGAATGCCTGGAAGCCGCCATCAAGACCGTCAAACCTGGCTCTTACATCAAAGACATCGGTTACGCCATTCAGCAAATGGCAGAATCCAGAGGCTTCAGTGTGGTCAGAGAGTACATCGGGCACGGCATTGGCAAGAAACTGCACGAACAGCCAGACATTCCCCACTGGGTGCCCAACTCCCGCTCCCTCAACAGCACCTACAACACCCGTCTGAAAGAGGGCATGGTGTTCACCATCGAACCCATGATCAACGCAGGCCATTACGCCACCAAACTCCTCAGCGATGAGTGGACTGTGGTGACAGCAGACGGCTCGCTCTCTGCGCAATTTGAGCACACCATTGCAGTGACCTCTAAAGGGGCGGACATTCTGACCCTTTGAAGCTGAGGACCAGGGGCTGAGGGCAAAGAAAGCTTTTGCTTAAACATTGTGGATTTGACACCTCGCTGCAGCTTTTGCACATTGATGCTCTCGGCTCTCGGCAAATGGGGAGACGTGCCCTGGCTTTTTGCCTTCTGCTGAACCCCCTTTAAGCGCGCTGTCTAGGTTGAACCCAGCCTTGTGGATCCAGAACCGTTAGCATCAGGATAGATGAGCACGCAAAGACCAGCCCCTAGCTTCAGCTTTTATTATTTCGCTCGGTAACTTCCCGGGTGCGCTAGGCTTTGCTGGATTCACTGCGCTCGGGAACACCGGGCGCAGTTTTTTTGTGCTTTTCAAGAGCGTTCACGTCGCTGAGGAGACAGAGATGCATAAACTGGAAAACCTGCACGTCACAGAGGTGCGCCCTTTGATCACCCCCAAGGAACTCAAGGCAGAGTTGCCCCGCACCGATAAGGCAGACAGAACCGTATTCGAGTCCCGTCAGATCATTGAAGACATTTTGACCAAGAAAGATCCCCGTCTGCTGGTGATCACCGGTCCCTGCTCCATCCATGACATCGATCAGGCTGTGGAGTATGCCACCCGCCTGAAGGCCCTGAAAGAGAAGCTGGAAGACAAGCTGTTTCTGGTGATGCGGGTGTACGTGGACAAGCCCCGCACCACGGTGGGCTGGCGTGGTTTCATTCACGATCCCGAGATGCACTACCAGAGCGACTTCAACCTGGGCCTGCGCAAGACCCGTGAAGTGATGCTGAAAATCAATGAGCTCGGGGTGCCAGTGGCCACCGAGCTGCTGGATCCTTTTGTGCCCCAGTACATTGCGGATCTGCTGGTGTGGGGGGCCATTGGTGCACGCACCACCGAGTCCCAGACGCACCGCACCATGGCCAGTGGCGTGTCCATTCCTGTGGGTTTCAAGAACTCCACCGATGGCAATGTGAAGGTGGCTGTGGACGCGATCATCGCGGCGCAGAACCGGCACACTTTCCTGGGCATCAACGAGAATGGCCAGGCGGCCATGATCGGCACCGAAGGCAACCCTTACGGCCACGTGATTTTGCGTGGTGGCCGCAATGGTCCCAACTACTCTGCCCAGCATGTGCAGGAAGCTGCCCGTGAAGTGCGGGAAGCCGGGCTCAATCCTGCCATCATTGTGGACTGCTCCCATGCCAACTCCAACAAGGATTACCGCAAGCAGAGCATCGCCTGGGGTGAAGTGGTCGAGCAGCGTCTGGCCGGAGACCGCGATCTGGTGGGTGTGATGCTGGAAAGTCACCTCAACGAAGGAGCCCAGAAGATCCCCGAAGACCTCAGCCAGCTCAAATATGGGGTCAGTGTCACCGATGCCTGTGTGAGCTGGGAAACCACCGAGGAGCTGTTGCAGCAGGCCCATCAGGCGCTTTCTGCTCCTGTGGCTGCCCACTGAGTTCATCAAGATGCCTGAAAAAGCCGTCCTGCAAAGGACGGTTTTTTGGTCGTCTTGCAAACTTTCCGTAAGCGCTCACAATTTCAGAGCTTTGTGTTCAGGGAAAACAATAAAGGGGCAGGAGAACCTTTGTTAAAGATTAAAATTCTTTATCAAGAATGCATTGAGGGGTTCAGATTCTTGTGTGAACGGTTTCGCTAGACTGGCTTATGAGCACGAGACCCTGGAAGCTCCGGGCAGGTGCTTCAGGTCAGGAGTTTCTTTTGAACTTGCCTTTTTGGATCCCCCAAACATGTTTCCTGCTGCAGACAGGCTGTTTTGACCACTCTGCTGGTAAAGGGAGGCAGACTTGAAAAAATTTCCCTTTCCGGGCATCCAGCAGACCACCTCTGCTGTGCTGGGTTTGCTTTTTGCTTTTCTGCTTCCACTGGCGGTCATTCTGGTGTTTTTCCTTTCAGAAATCAATGGCCGGATTGCTTTTTCCAGACAGGAAACTGCAGGCCTCACCTATGACCAGGGGGCATCCAGGGTGCTCGAAGCCCTGATCCGGCAGCGGCTCTTGATGGCCTACAACCTGGCAGAAAACACCACCTTGCAAGATCCTGTTCTGGAAACCGAATTGCAACACAGCGTTCAGGCCCTGTCCAGCGTCAACCTGCAACTGGGTCAGCAATTGCGCAGCACCGTGGCCTGGGAAGGATTCAACAGCGTCTGGCAGAACACGCAAAACCAGTCCGAGGGTTCTTTGCTGCTGAGGTACACGGCCCAGAATGTGCTGGTGCAGGAACTCACAGGCCTGATTTCCCGGGTGGGGGACACCTCCAACCTGATTCTGGACCCCGAACTGGACTCTTACTACCTGATGAATGGCCTGATCAATGTGCTGCCTGCACTGGCCCATCAGCGTGCGGAAGTGGTTGAAAGGGCCATGCAGGTCACGGCGAGCAAGCACATCCTCTCTTCGGAAGAGAGCCACCTGAATGCCCGACTGCAACTGGTGGATGACTCGTACATCCACCTGTGGCGCAGCCTGGACAATGCCCTGCTGGCCCGTCCCCAACTGGGAGATGCCCTGCGGATCCTGATTCAGCAAAACCAGAAAATCCAGGTTCTGCTGCAGGAAAAAGTTCAGGACAACCTGCTCAGCAAGTCTGATTTCAACCTGCGAAGCCAGGAGCTGTACCAGATGGAAAAAACGGCCCTTGATGCCCAGTTTCAACTGGAGCACCACATGGCCCTGCAACTCCAGCATCTGCTGGACCAGCGTGTACAGCATCTGGAACACAGGCGCAATCTGGTGCTTTTGCTGGCCCTGATCATGGTGGTGTTCAGCGGGGTGGGGGTGCGGGTTGTTCTGGGCACCCTCAGGCGCAGGCAGGGCCTTGAGGCCAACGCCCGCCTGATCTCATCGGTGTTTTCCACTTCTGGAGAAGCGTTTTTCATTGCGGACCGCAAGCAGGGCATCACCGGGGTGAATGCTGCTTTTCAACAGATCACTGGATATGAAGGTGCAGATGTGCAGGGCCAGCCGGTCCTGATGCTGGCCCAGAGGGCCTACGAGAACGAGGTGTACCAGCAACTGATGCAGGAACTCATGGCCACGGGCCGCTGGAAAGGAGAGGTGTTCTTCCGGCGCAAAAATGGCCATGTGTACCCCGTCTTGTTGAGCGTGACGGTGCTGACCGACCACCGGGGTGCCATGATCGGCTTTGTGGGCAGCTTTTCCGACATCACCGAGAAGAAGGAATTTGAGCAGAGCCTGCTGCATCTGGTGCACCACGATGTTCTGACCGGGCTTCCCAACCGTGCCCTGTTTGAAGACCGCACTTCACAGGCCCTGGCCCTGCAACAGCACAGGGGTGGAATGCTGTCGGTGCTGTTCCTCAATCTGGACCACTTCAAGCAGATCAATGAAAGTTTTGGGCATGCCACCGGAGATTTGATCCTCTGTGAAGTGGCTGCCCGCCTGAAGCAAACCCTGGGTCAGGATGCCACGGTGGCCCGTCAGGGTGGAGATGAATTCATGCTGCTGCTGCCAGAGGTGCCCTCCTGGGACCACGCCGGAGAGATGGCCCAGAAGATTCTGGATGTGCTGGCCAGCCCTTACCGGGTGGAAGACTATGAATTTGCCCTGCTGGGCAGCATCGGGATCAGCATGTTCCCCAGAGATGGCGACGATGTGAAAACCCTGCTGAAAAATGCCGACACAGCAGTGTCCAGGGCCAAAGCGCAGGGCCGCAACACCTTCGGGTTCTACACCGCAGAAATGAACCAGGTGTCCCTGGAAAAACTGCGGCTGGAGCATGACCTCAGGCAGGCGGTGGCCCGCAATGAACTGGTGCTGTTCTACCAGCCCCAGGTGAACGTGAGCACCGGACAGGTGGTGGGGGTGGAAGCCCTGCTGCGCTGGCAGCATCCCCAATTGGGCATGGTCTCACCTGCAAAATTCATCCCTCTGGCCGAAGAAACCGGCCTGATTGTGCCCATCGGAGCGTGGGTGCTCAGGGAAGCCTGTGCCCAGAGCCAGAAGTGGCAAGCCTGGGGTTTCCCGCCGCTCAAGATGTCCGTGAACCTGTCTGCCTTGCAGTTCAAGAAGCAAAATGTGGTGCAACTGGTGCAATCGGTCTTGCAGGAGACCGGCCTTCCTGCCCACCTGCTGGACCTGGAATTCACCGAAAGCCTGGTGATGGAAAACACCGAGTACATCATCCAGGTGCTGCAATCCCTCAGGGATCTGGGCGTGCAACTGTCGGTGGATGACTTCGGAACCGGATATTCCAGCCTGAGTTACCTCAAGCGTTTCCCGGTCAACACCGTCAAGATTGACCGCTCTTTTGTGCAATCGGTGCACCATGTGCGGGAGGATGCTGTGCTCACCCGTGCGATCATTGCCCTGGCCCGCAGCATGAACCTCAAAACCGTGGCAGAAGGGGTGGAGACCATCGAGCAACTGAACTTTCTGATGCAGCACAACTGTGACGAGGTGCAGGGGTTCTACTTCAGCAAGCCCCTGCCTGTCTTTGAACTGGAACAGTTGATGCACAGACAGACCCATTTCGAAATTGCATCTTTTGAACCCCTTCCCCAGACGGCCAGCGATTGATTCAACCAGCGATTGATTCAACAAAAAGAAAGCCTTCTGGTCAGAAGGCTTTCTTTTCAAGAGCTTTCAGTGCAACTTTGCGTAAGCCACTGCAATCTGTGCCCCCAGCAGCGCATTGTTTTTGACCAGTGCGATGTTGGATTTCAGGCTCTGGCCGCTGGTGATCTCGCTGATTTTGGCCAGCAGAAAGGGGGTAACGTCTTTGCCTTTGATGCCTTTTTCTGCAGCTTCGGAAAGGGCCTGCTCAATGTGGGGATCAATGCGGCTGGCAGGAATTTCATCTTCCAGGGGGATGGGATTTGCAACACTGATGCCTCCAGTCAGGCCCAGATCCCACTTGTGTTTCATAACGTTTGCAATGTCTGATGGGCTGTCCAGTTGCAGGGGCACCTTGAACCCGGAGATTCTGGAATAGAAGGCCGGGAAGTCTGATGTGCCGTATCCAATCACCGGCACCCCCAGGGTTTCCAGTTTTTCCAGGGTCAGCCCAATGTCCAGAATGGATTTCACGCCAGCACTGATCACAGTCACATCGCTGAGGGTGAATTCGGTGAGGTCCGCAGAGACATCGAAGGTGGTTTCTGCGCCCCTGTGCACGCCGCCCAGTCCTCCGGTCACAAACACCCGGATTCCGGCCTGGTGGGCAATGCGCATGGTGCTGGCAACGGTGGTGGCCCCGTGGCGTTTCATGGCGGTCACAAAAGGCAGATCCCGGATGGAAACCTTCATCACATCCTTGCTGGAGCCCAGCAGTTCCAGTTCCTCGTCTGACAGGCCCACCTTGATGTCGCCGTTCAGAATGGCAATGGTGGCAGGAATGGCCCCCTGGTCCCGAATGATGGCTTCCACTTCCCGTGCGGTCTGCACATTCTGAGGGTAAGGCATCCCGTGAGAGATGATGGTGGATTCCAGGGCGACCACAGGCTGGCCGTTTTGCAGGGCTTCATGGACTTCAGGGTTTAAGGTGATCATTTTTCCTGCTTTCTAGAGAACTGACGCTCAGTTCGGGATTGACGGTGCTGGGGCTTTCCAGGGTCAGCACAGCAGCGGCCTGACCGTATTCACAGGCGGCTTTCAGGTCCTCGTTGTGGCTGAGGGCATACAGCATCCCCGATAGGAATGCGTCTCCGGCTCCGGTGACATCCTGCACTTTTGCTGGGATGGCTTTCAGTTGCAATTTGCTTCTGGGTCCAGAGACATACACCCCTTCTTCTCCCAGTGTGACCACCACGTGTTCCACATTCAGGCTGTGCAGGGTTTTGCAGGCCAGTTTGAGGTCGCGGGTTCCGGTCAGGGCTTCCAGTTCATCCAGGTTGGGCGTGAGGGCAAACAGGGGAGCATTCCCCAGAATGCCTTTTAAGGGCAGGGATTTGCTGACGCTGACGGGTTCCAGCACCACTTTGCCTCTGGCGGTTTTCAGGGCATATTCCAGGGTGTCCATGCGCAGGTTGGCGTCCAGCACCAGATATGGCGCATTCTTGATGTGCTGCTCTCTTTGCCGGAGCACATCAGGAGAGAGCTCCTGCATGATGCTCATGTCACTGATGGCAATGAGCAAACTGCCATCCGGGTTGAGGGCAGCGTTGTAGGTTCCCGTGGGGGTGTCCGAAGAAAAGCACAGGCGCAAGTCCACGCCAGCACTCTGGGTGTGCATTTTCAGGCGTTCTCCGCTGGGATCACGGCCCAGCATGGTGATCAGGCTGACCTGCACGCCAAGCCTTGCCAGGTTCTCCGCAATGTTGCGCCCCACCCCTCCGAAGGTGGAGGTGGTCTGTCCAGGGTTGGAACTTCCCATCACTGGACTGTTCAGGCTTCTGGCCTTGAAGTCCAGGTTGGCCCCGCCAATCACCAGCACGCTGCTTTCCTGGCGCACGATGTAGCCGCGTCCCAGAATCACCCCTTTTTTGGTGAGGTTGGAGAGGTGCACGGCAATGGCGCTGGGGGTGGTTTTCAGGCGTTCGGCAAGCTCTTTGGGAGAGAGCAGGGGATTGTCGGTGAGTAAAGAGAGGAGCTGTTGTTCCCGCTCGGTGAGTGCCATGCTTAAATGATATAAAGAATTCTTATAAATTTAAAGAGAGGCTGTGCGGCCTCCCTGAAATTCCTGGGTGTGCAGTCTGGTTTTGCATTATTCTGCGTTGATCACCTTGGTGCTTTTCTCAAAAGAAATCACCAATACACCGTTGCGCAGTCTGGCCTGTGCAGAGCCGGGCATGGTGTCGCGGGGCATCTGGAACTCCCGCACAAAATCCGTTCCGGGCCTTTCATGATGGATCACGGTGCCCGGAACTTCAAGGTCTTCCCGTTTTCCAGCCACGGTCAGGATCTCAGCATCTTCCTGAATTTCCAGGGATTCGGGATCAATGCCCGGCAAATCCATCACCAGAATCACATGAGAATCGGTTTCCAGCCAATCTGAGGACGGTGTCCAGCGGCCTGTTCCAGACAGGACCTCAATGTCTTCACGCAACTTCATCAGCGAACCCAGTCGCTTGAGCACCAGTTCATCCATAGGGGTATTCTAACGTGATTTTGGCAAGGAGTGAAAAGAGTGTGTAGGTCACAGTTGCCCTGTTCTTCTGTGCCCTTGCACCTTGCCTGTCCTTTCTCTAGACTGAGACCTCATGAAGCCCATCCCCGTCCTGCTCGGTCCCACCGCCAGTGGAAAGACCGCTCTGGCCCTGGAAATGGCCCGCATGTTTCCCATCGAAATTGTGTCTGCAGACGCCATGCTGGTGTACCGGAGTCTGGACATCGGCACGGCCAAACCCACACAGGCAGAGTTGCAGGCGGTGCCTCACCATCTGATTGACATTGTGGACCCGCAGCAGGAATACGATGTGGCCCGGTTCGTGCAGGATGCAGAACAGGCCATTGCAGACATTCAGGCCAGAAACCGCATTCCTCTGGTGGTGGGAGGAACCGGTTTTTATGTGAAAGCCCTGCAGCAGGGCCTGCCCCTTACACCCAGAGCAGATGAAGCCCTACAGCAGCAGATCTGGCATGAACTGGAACATCGGGGTCTGGACGCGCTCCTGGCAGAAATCTCAGCGGTGAATCCAGCAGAAGCCCAGCGCATGCAGCGCAACCCCAGAAGGGTGATCCGGGCACTGGAGGTGCAGCGCAGAACTGGAAAATTTCCGGGGGATTTTGGTTACACCACACCCCGGTTTCAGTACCGGCTTTTTGGCCTGTCTCCAGTTTTCCCTGACCTTGAAAAACGCATTGCCCTTCGGGTGCAGCAGATGTTTGCAGCAGGTCTGGTGCATGAGGTGAAAAGCCTGCTGGATGTGCTTTCCGAAGATACGGGTCGCAGACCCACTGCTTTGCAGGCCATTGGATACAAGGAAGTGCTGGAAGGTCTTTCTGAAGGTCACAGCGAAGCCGCCATGATCGAAAAAATCACCCTGGCCACCAGGCAGTACGCCAAACGGCAACTCACCTGGCTGAAAACCCAGTTGCACGCAGAATGCCAGAGCATTGATCAGGTGAGGCCAGATCTGCTGGCTTATTTGCAGGAAGGTTGAGTTGTGGATGAAAGGGTTTGAGATCCAGCAGGTCTGTGTCTCTGAAGGGGTGCAACAGGGTTTGATCCGCAGCAAACCTCCCATTTGCTGATTGCTGAATCCTGACCGCTGACGGCTGCTTTGCCCATTTGTATCATTGTGTTATAGTTATGATACAATGATACAAGCAATCCAGGAGGTGCTGTCCCGATTCATGTTGCAACTCAGAGTGGACCCCCACAGCGGCATCCCCATTTACCTGCAGATCCTCAGCACCATCAAGGACCAGATTGAACATGGGGTGCTCCGGCAGGGAGACACCCTCCCCACCGTCAGGCAACTGGCCACCGAACACCGCATTGCCCCCAACACCGTGATGAAAGCTTACAGCGAACTGCAGCGTGAAGGCCTCATTGAATCCAGGCCCGGAGTGGGCACCGTGATCACCGCCGGAGGCATGGTTCAGCAGGACCTGCAACTGAACAGTGCCATCCAGAACTTCAAAGACGCCACCCTCAGGCTGAGGGGCATTGGCATGAAACGTGCTGCCCTGCAAGACCTGCTGCACGACACTTATGGACCGGAGGACGCATGACCCACGCATACCTGTCTTCTGCTGCTTTGCAGGCAGAACACCACCTTCCCCTCAGCATCCAGGGCCTGACGGTTCAGGAGCGCAAACACAACATTCTGGAAGACCTCTGGCTGGATTTGCAGCCCGGACAGACCACCGTGTTGCTGGGTCCCAATGGAGCAGGCAAAAGCACCCTGATGCACACCCTGATGGGCCTGATCCAGCCCACCACAGGCACAGCCCAGGTCTTCGGACATGATGTGTTCACAGATGGGGTGCAGGCCAGGGCCAGAACCGCACTGGTCAGCGACAGCATCGGACTGCTGGAAAGTTTTACGGTGCTGGAGCACTTCGAGTACGGCCAGGATTTGCAACCCAACTGGAACCAGGGGAGAGCCCTGGAGGTGGCAAAACACCTGCAGATTCCCCTCAACCAGCAGGCCCGCAAGCTCTCCAAAGGCCAGAAAATGGCCCTCAGAACCGCATATGCTTTCGGATCACAACCTGAACTTCTGCTTCTGGATGAGCCCACCAATGGTCTGGACCCGGAAAACCGCTCCAGGTTCCTGTCCCTGATGGTGGATTTTGTGGCCACCGGAGGCACGGTCCTGATGTCCACCCATGTGCTCTCAGAAATCGAGACCCTGGCAGACCGTCTGGTGATCATGAAACGCGGCACCCTGCTGCTGAACGCCGAAATGGAAGACCTCAGGCAGCACCGCAATCTGGTGCACGTGAATTTCGAGCAGGAATTGAACGACCACCAGTTGGCCCGACTGCGCAATCTGCCAGGGGTCTACAAGCTGGGTGCACGTGGGCGCAGCCTGACCCTGCATGTCAGGGGTGAAGTGGCCCTGCTTGCCCAGATGATCGAGCAGGAATTTCCTGTCCTGAACCTGCACATCCAGCCCTTCATGCTGGAACAGATTTACACCGAAGCCATGGGAGGTCAACTGTGAAACGGCATGAATTGAAACCCATCTTGCGTCTGCTGCAGGTGGCCACAGCATTTTTTGTTTTGATGTTTCTGATTGGATTTGGGAGCGACTGGCGAAATGAACATGTTCATTTCATCCACTACGGCAGAAATGAATATGGAACCCTGCTGATTCCGCTGCACACCTCCTGGTTTCTTTTTGCAGGACCTGTGTTTTTGAATGCCCTGGCTGTTTTGATGGCTGCAGCGCTCAGTGCCAGCACCTCACAACTGCGGTTTCACCTGATACAGCCCATTTCCCGCAATCTGGTGCTCTTTCGACAGGTGAAAACCATGGCCCTGGTTCTGGGAGGGTTTGCTGCACTGGGAACCCTCTGGGCTGCTTTGCAAGGTGGAATCTCTTTTGCCTGGGGTCTGGCTCCACTGAAAAACATGTTCATGCTCTGGGCCATTGCCCTGTTCTGGGGTGTGCTGACCCTGGGAGTGCTGCACCTGTTTCGCATTCCAGTGGTCATGGCTGCTCCAGCCGTACTCTTTGTTTTCCTGCTGGTGATGCTGGTGTTTCACAACTCAGACATGTTTGAGGTCAATCCGGTGTATTACATGCGTCTGGCTTTGCCTGCCCATGACATGCATGCGTTCATGACCACCACAGAAGCCCAGAACCTTGTTCTGAGCAAGCACCTGAATTACACCATCACAGGCGACATGAAAGCGTTGTGGTCCTTCCTGATGCTGGGTCTGGTTTACGGTGCAGCACATCTGGGTTTCCAGAAGCGAAAGTTGTTCTGAAAGGTAAAAAACAAAAAGCGGGGATGCTCCCCGCTTTTTGTTTTCATGCATCAGAAAACCAAGCAGAGCAGAAGACATGCTTGCAGTGCTGACGGGTTCGTTGGAACCTCCAAAATGGACAGGGATTCTGTTTTTATGCCGCCAGCTGGCTGTTTTGCGTATTATGAACCCAGCAGAACCATGATAAACTGTTCTTGATGCAGACGATTTCCGATCCTGCCTGGCTGTACGGTGCAGATCCCACCCCTGGCATTGTGGGGGTGTGGGCAGACTGGCGGGGTCAGGCCCTGGTGTGGCGCAGGACGGCGCAGGGATTGCTGCTGGAAAAGGAAACCTTCACGCCCTGGGTTTATGCAGACCACCTCACCGACCTCAAGCTTTCCGGGATGCCTTTTGCAAAAGCTAGTGAAGAACGTCTGGAAGGCCAGATCACTTACCTTGAGCTGCCAGGAGGTCCAGGAAGTTCGCGTTTCCTGTTGCAATGCACAGATGGTCGCATTCTGCGAAATGCCCTCCTGCAGGGGGCTTCCAGGCGTCTGGGCAAAAAGGTCAGCCACCTGTCCGACCTGTGGGAGTGCTACACCATGGCCCCACTGGAACAGTACCTGATGCTCACAGGTCGGACCTACTTCAAGGGGTTGCGTTATGAGGATTTGCACCGCATGCAAATCGACCTGGAAACCACCAGCCTGAGCCCTGAAGATGGGCACATCTTCCTGATCTCCGTGAAAGACAATCAGGGTCTGGAAGTGGTTCTGGAAGACAAAAGCGAAAAAGCGCTGCTGGAATCCCTCACCCGACTGATCCAGCAGCGCAATCCAGATGTCATAGAGAACCACAACCTGATGGGTTTTGATTTGCCCTTCCTGATGCGTCGTGCAGAGCAACTGGGCCTGAAACTCCTGTGGGGCCGGGACCCTGGACCTCTGGAAGTGGTGGCCATCCGCTACCAGGATTTCACCCGCTACAGCGTGGCGGGCCGTGAGATGATCGACACCCTGGACGCCGTGCGCAGGCACCAGTTTGTCACCCGCGACATGGCCAGCCAGCGCCTGAAAGATGTGGCGAAATACTTCGGGGTGGCTTCTCCTGAACGGGTTTACATTGCCGGAGAAAAGATTTACCAGACCTACCTCTCTGACCCGGAGCAGGTCAGGCACTATGCCCTGGACGATGTGCGGGAGGTTTCTGCCATCTCTGAGCGTCTGATGCAGCCAGCTTTTGCCCTCAGCCAGATGGCCCCACGCAGTTTTGAACGGGTGGCTTACGCTGGAACAGCCACAGGCATTCTGGAACCCATGCTGGTGCGGGCTTACCTGCAGGAAAAACAGGCGTTGCCCTGCTCCCAGCACATGGCTTCAGACACACCGCATGAAGGGGGAGCGGTTTATCTGTTCCAGACCGGGGTGGCCCGCAATGTGGTCAAGGCAGACATCTCCTCGCTGTACCCGTCCATCATGCGGCAATACCAGATTGGACCCAGATGCGACACCCTGGGAGTGATGACCACCCTGGTGGACCAGCTCACCGCTTTGCGCCTAGAGCACAAAGAGCAGGCCAAAAAAGCCAGCCAGGAAGCCCCTTACCACAATGCCATCCAGGCCGCCATGAAACTGGTGATCAACTCGGCTTACGGGTACCTGGGTGCAGGCAAAATGGCCCGCTTTGCAGACCGGAATGCTGCAGACCAGATCACGGCCCTGGGGCGTGAAATCCTGCAACAGGTGTTGCACGAACTGCAGGCCAGAGGCATGACCCTCATCGAGGCGGACACCGATGGAGTCTTTTTCTCCATGCCCGAACACTGGACCGAACAGCAGGGCCGTCAACTGGTCGCAGAGGTCAGTGCAACGCTGCCAGAATTGATCCATCTGGATTTTGAAGGCTGGTACCCTGCCATGTTCAGCCATCAGGTGAAAAATTACGCCCTGCTGACTGCACAGGGAAAACTGGTGTTGCGGGGGGCATCCCTGCACTCCATCCGGTCAGAGGCATTTGGCAGCCAGTTTCTCAAAGAAGCCCTGATGGCCCTGTTGCAGGGAGATGTAGAGGGGGTCCACCATGCTTTTACAGAAACCGTGGAGAAATTGCGTGCCCGGGCCTTCAAAACCCGTGATGTGGCCATGCGGATCCGGCTCACCAAGTCTTCCCAGCAGTACCTGCACCGCAGGTCGGACCGCAAAGAATCCCCATACGAGGCCATGCTGCTGTCTGGCCGGGAAAGCTGGAGCAAAGGGGAACGCATCCTGATGTACCAGGGTCGAGGCAGAATTGGCCGCATTTTACAGGATCAGGACCCAAGAGATTACGACATCCAGCATTACATTGAAGCCCTGAAAAAACATTATGCAGAGCGGCTTTCCAGTGCGTTTTCTCCAGAAGATTTCGAAGCGGTGTTTCCTGCACACCTGCAGGGAAGGCTTTTTGAGAGAACCCTGGAAGAGGTCCAGATCCAGCATGTGCCTTATGGGCAAGAGATTTGAACCCAGGGACAGGGCAACAACGGCGGTCAGCAATCCATGAGGTCAGCAATCCATGTGGATGAAGACCAACTTGTTGTTGGGGTTGCATGGAAAGGAGGGGTTTGGGACCGCTGGGTCGCTTGCCCTCGGCCCTCGGCCCTTGGCATCGTCCCATGTCTATCCCAGGCTTTTCCCTGCCCAACTGCCCGTTTCTATTGTGCTCAACCTGAAAAAACGCTATAATCCCTCCGATCGATGAAGAGGAGCCAGCGCACCATTTTGCTTGCCTTCGGTGCACTTCTGGTGGGTGCAGGTGCTTATTTTGCAACCAACTCTGCATTGACGCTGTATGCCCAGCGTCAAATTCAGGGGGACCTTTTCAACACGCTGGGCAATCAACGCATTTCTCTGGGGGCTTTCCTGATCCGCTGGGATGGACATGCCCTGCAGGTCAGCCATGCCCTGGCTCCGGGCCGCACCCTCTTTTCCACGTTGTCCGATCAGGGGTTCATTGCTTCGGCCATCGGGGAAGAGGACGTCACAGACTCCAGGGGCTCGTTTGAGGTCTCGGACCAGCGCTTCAACACCTGCCGCGACCAGACCATGAAGCAGGTGATCCACAATGCAGGTTACGTGCTGTTCAAAGGCAAACTGCGTTGTGCTGGAGGAGGCCAGATCCCTTACGAACTGGCGTTTGCCCTCAAGAGCAGCAACCAGCTCGGATTCAGCATCAAAATAGACGATCCCCGCTACAACCGGCTTTACCTGACTTACGCCTCTGATCCAGATGAGCATTTTTACGGTTTTGGAGAGCAATTTTCAAAATTTGACCTGAAAGGCCAGCGCCTTCCCATCTTCGTGCAGGAACAGGGCATCGGGAGGGGATTGCAACCTCTGACTTTTGGGGCAGACACCGTTGCAAAGTCTGGAGGCTCCTGGGACGCCACCTACATCAGTGTGCCCCACTACCTCACCAGCAAATTGCGCTCTCTGGTGCTGGAAAACAGTGAATACATGGTCTTTGATTTGCGCAAGAAAGACCGGGTGCATGTGCAGTTGTTCTCTGGTGAGATGCACGGCCAGATCCTGTACGGAGACACCCCCATTCAGCTCATCAAGACCTACACCAGTTTCATGGGCCGCATGCGGGCCCTGCCCGACTGGATTTTGAAGGGTGCCGTGGTGGGCATGCAGGGCGGCACCCAGAAGGTGCGTGACATCTGGGAGAAACTCAAAAAGATGGGCACCCCCATTGCTGCTTTCTGGTTGCAGGACTGGGTGGGCCAGCGGGAAACCTCCTTTGGCAAACAGCTCTGGTGGAACTGGGAACTGGACGAGCAGCGTTACCCGGAATTCAAGAAACTCACAGCAGATTTGCAACAGGCAGGCATCCGCACGCTGGGATACTTCAGTCCTTTTCTGGCCGACGCCTCCAGAAAACCCGGGGTCAAACGCAACCTGTTCCAGGAAGCCATGGACCACGGTTACTTTGTGCGCAACGAAGACGGCAGGCCTTACCTGTTGCAACAGACCGACTTCCGGGCAGGTTTGATTGATTTCACCAACCAGGAAGCCCTGGCCTGGTACACCCAGGTGGCAGAGGAGAACCTGATTGGCAACGGGTTTTCAGGCTGGATGGCAGATTATGGCGAGGGTTTGCCTTACGATGCCCGCCTCTACTCCGGGTCCACCGGGAAAGACAACCACAACCTCTATCCCGTGATGTGGTCCATTTTCAACCGCAATGTGCTGGACCGCCAGCAGCACCCCGAAGACAGTGTGTTTTTCATGCGCTCGGGGTACACAGGCAGTCCGTATTTCTCCTCCCTGTTCTGGACCGGAGATCAACTGGTGAGCTGGGATGACCGGGATGGCATCAAAACCGCAGTGCTGGCCATGCTCAGCAGTGGGCTTTCTGGATTCAGTTTCAACCACTCGGACATCGGGGGTTACACCACCATCAAAAACCCGCTGCAGAGTTACACCCGCAGCAAGGAACTGCTGATGCGCTGGATGGAACTCGGGGCTTTCTCCACGGTGTTTCGCACCCATGAGGGCAACCGTCCTGAAGACAACGCCCAGTTTTACTCTGACGAAGAAACCCTCAAACAATTTGACCGCATGGCCCGTGTGTACCGGGCCTGGGCGTTCTACCGCATTCAACTGGTCAAAGAAGCCGCCCGGACAGGGGTTCCAGTGATGCGCCCTCTGTTCTTGCAGTTTCCACAGGATCAGCAGGTTCTGGACCTCACGTACCAGGAATTCATGCTGGGCAGTGAACTGCTGGTTGCACCGGTGCTGGATCCGGGCCACGAGGAGGTGCAGGTGTACCTTCCGGCAGGAACATGGGTGGAAGCCTGGACAGGAGAGGTGTTTTCCCATCAGGAAGGCCAGGAGGTGACGGTCAAAACCCCCATGGGTTACCCTGCTGTGTTTTATCCGCAGGGCTCCAGGGTGGGGGAGATGTTCCGCAAAAACCTCAAGCAGCAGGGCCTGATGCCTCTGGAATCTGTTCAGGAGGCCTGCTTGAAAGTCACTCCAGCTTGCCTTCCCTGAGCCTCAGAACCCCCAGGGGATTGTTTTCCTGCAACTCTGGAGGCAACAAACCATCAGGAAAATCCTGAAAGCAGGCAAGCCGCGTAAAACGTGTGATGGCGCGGGTGCCCACTGAAGTGCTGCCAGGATCGCTGGTGGCAGGGTAGGGGCCACCATGCACCATGGCAGCACACACCTCCACTCCGGTGGGATAACCATTGAACACCACCCGTCCCGATTTTTCCTGCAGCAAAGGAAGCAGGATTTGCAAGGCTGCAAGGTCTGCCTCAGCAGCCTGCACTGTGGTGGTCAATTGACCTTCCAGACCCTGCAGGATGTTTTGCACTTCTGCCAGATCCTGGTAGAGGCACAGCAGGGTGCTGGGACCAAAAACCTCTTGCTGCAGCTCAGGGGTCCAGTCTGTTGCCTGCACGGTGAACACCTGGGCGGCAACCTCTCCAGTTCCCTGAGCCAGCAATTGCACACCAGGATGGTTGTTTAACCTGGAGGTTCCTGCCAGATACTGCTGCTGGATCCCTGAGGTTAGCAGGTGAAAGCCTGCAGTCTGCTCTGTCAGGGTTTGCAGGGTTTGCAGAAAAACTTCTGATTCTGCCGGAATGAACACCAGACCCGGATTGGTGCAAAACTGTCCTGCTCCCAGCGTGAAAGATCCGTACAATCCTGTTGCCAGTTCTTCAGCCCTTTCCTGCATGGCATCTGGAAAGACCACCATCGGGTTGATGCTGCTCATCTCGGCATAGACCGGGATGGGCTCTTTGCGCTGCTGGGCCAGTGTTTGCAAGGCCAGTCCTCCTGCCCGTGATCCAGTAAAACCCACAGCTTTCACGGCAGGATGTTGCACCATCGTTTCACCAATCTGGTTGTCTGCACCAAAAATCAGGCTGAACACCCCAGCAGGCAATTGGCAGGTCTCTATGGCTTTCTGAATGGCCTGAGCTGCCAGAAACCCTGTTCTGGGATGGGCATTGTGGGCTTTCACGATCACCGGGCATCCTGCGGCCAGTGCACTGGCTGTGTCTCCCCCTGCCACCGAAAAAGCCAGTGGGAAATTGCTGGACCCAAAAACCCCCACCACGCCCAGGGGCACCCTCATGCTGCGAATGTCCGGTCTGGGAGGGGTGCGGTCAGGGAGGGCAGGGTCAATGCGGGCATCCACCCAGGAGCCTTCTTTCACCACTTCTGCGAACAATTTTAGCTGGCCTGTGGTGCGGCCCAATTCACCGTTCAGGCGGGTCAGGGGCAGGGCGGTTTCCTGGTGGGCCACCTCTACAATCTCCTCCCGCAAAGCCTCAAGTTCTGCAGCAATTTGCAGCAAAAAGGTTGCTTTCTGGTCTTTTGGGAGGGTGCCATATGGATGCACTGCAGTCTGGGCCAGCTCAAAAACCTGCTGAAGTTCAGCTTCAGAGGTGATGGGAACGCCTGCCAGACGTTCCCCATTCACTGGATTGATCCCGTGGATCACGACTCCACCATTGATGCAGTCATCATCAAAGCAGGGCGCTCCTGCAGGGCTTTTTGCAGCAGACCCCGTGCATAGGCCACTTCACTGGCATTCAGTTCCAGACGGGGAGGCCGCACCCGTGCAGAACCCATTCCTACTTCTTCCTGCACAAACTTGATGTACTGCACGAACTTGACCACGGTGTCCAGCCTGAGCAGGGGCAGGAACCACTCGTACAGGGGTCGGGCCTCCTCCCACCGGCCTGCCATGCTGAGGTTGTACAGGCGCACGGATTCCTCGGGGAAAGCATTGACCAGACCGGCAATCCAGCCAGTGGCTCCTGCAGCAACTCCTTCCACCAGCAGGTCATCCACCCCGACCAGAATGGTGAGGCGGTCTTTCAGCAGGGCACGGACGGCACTGACCCGCCGCACATCTGCACTGGATTCCTTTACGGCATGCAGGTTTTCATGTTTCTCGGCCAGTTCCAGCATCTGTTCAGGCAAAAAGTCGGTTTTGTAGGCGATGGGGTTGTTGTAGAGCATGCAGCTCAGGGAAGTGGCCTCAATCACGCTGGACATGTGAAACTTCATCTCCTCCCAGTCCGAGGAGTAGACATAAGGAGGCAGCACCATCAGGCCTCTACAGCCCACCTCCTCTGCAGCCTTTGCAAGCTGAACGGCTTCACGGGTGGAGAGGGCAGCAATGCCTGCCACCACAGGTTTTTCTCCGGAAACTTCCACACAGGCTTTCAGGATCTCGACTTTCTCCTGAAAACTGAGGGTGGCACTTTCCCCCAGCGAACCCAGCGCGGTGATGCCGCTGCAGCCTTTGTCCAGCATCCAGCGGATGTGGGCCTTCAGAAAATCAAAGTCCACAGAGAGGTCTTCGTGAAAAGGGGTGGTGATGGCGGGAATGACACCCTGGTGATTCATGGGTTGGTTCATGGTTCTTCCTCCAGAAGCAGGTTTTTGAGGGGGGTGGCGAAAATGGGCG
Source organism: Deinococcus roseus (assembly GCF_014646895.1). Classification (NCBI taxonomy): domain Bacteria; kingdom Thermotogati; phylum Deinococcota; class Deinococci; order Deinococcales; family Deinococcaceae; genus Deinococcus; species Deinococcus roseus. Next base: position 41,834 of record NZ_BMOD01000004.1, on the reverse strand, counting down.
GGCGGGTTTGAGGGCTGTCCAGTCCCAGCAGGATCTGACAGATGGGGGCACAGGTGCGGCCCTGACAGGCCCCCATGCCCAGACGGGTGTGCAATTTGGCACTGCGCCAGTTGTCGTGCTGCTGGGCCTGTGAAAGCCGCACATCTTCACAGCGGCAGACGATGGTGTCCGGCTGGGCCAGTTTCAAGACTTCTGGCCTCAGGGTAAAACTGTTTTTGAGGGTGCGAACAAAACGCTGGGAGGCCCGCAGTCTGGGCACCAGATTCTTGATGGTCTGGTTTGTGGCAGCCAGTCCTGAAATTTCTCCTTGCAGCAGGGCACGGTCCAGACCGCCAATGCCTGTGATTTCTCCTGCTGCGTAAATGCCTTTTTGTGAGGTCTTGCAGGTGTCATCCACCTGAATGAAACCCTGGTCCAGCCTGCAGCCCAGTTGCACAGCCAGTTCCAGATTGGGCACCAGACCGAACCCCACAGCCAGCAAATCGCATTCAAGCTGCACGGTTTTGCCCTGAATCTGGCAGATCACCTGTTGCAACTGACCCTCTCCAGAAGCTTGCAGCAAGTAAGCATCCGGGTTGTACCCGAGCAAGGTTTGTGGTCCCATCTGGGCAGCTTGCAGGATTTTTCCAGCTGACAGTGCTCTCAAAAACGGGAGAAGTTGCCATGTCGGGGCCTGTTCCAGAATTTTCAGGACTTTTGCACCTTTCTGCCTTGCCAGTGCAGCCACGGCCAGCAGCAGCGGTCCAGAACCTGCCACCACAATGGTTTTTCCGGCCACATCCAGACCATTCTTGATCATGGCCTGCAAGCCTCCTGCGCCCAGCACTCCGGGCAGGGTCCAGCCTGGAAAGGGGAGGTGCAGTTCCCTGGCCCCTGTGCAAAGGATAACCTGGTCAAACGAGAGGGCTTTCCCTTCCAACAGCAGGGTTTTTTCATCCAGCACCCCTGCAATTCCGCTGGATGGAAGCCACTGGACGTTTGCAGGCAGCTTAAGATCAGGTCGGTTGCGCCAGATCTGGCCTCCCATTTTTGCGTTGTCGTCCAGCAGGGTGACCTTTGCGTTTTTGCTGGCTGCGCGTGCAGCGGCAAGTCCTGCAGGTCCAGCACCCACCACCAGAACCTCAGCGTGCATCCAGTACCACTTTCATGCCCTGCTGCACCATCAACTGACAGGCTTTCTGAATTTTTCCATCCACCTGCAGGCGGCATTCAAAGCATACGCCCATCCCACACAAGGCCCCTCTGGGTTCACCGGAAACACTGGTTCGGGTGGTCCAGATGCCCTGGTTTTGCAGGGCAGCAAGCACAGAGATGCCTGCTTTGACGTTTAAAGGCTGTCCATTGACCTGAATTTCAGGCATGGGCCACCTCCCGTGTGGGCAGGTAAGGTCTGGGATCCAGGGCGCAAGGGTTGCCCGTGATGTGGGAACAGACCAGTTCTGCTGTTCCCAGCGAGGTGGTGATGCCCAGACCTTCGTGTCCTGTGGCCAGCACCAGTCCTTTTCTGGCCGGATGTGGTCCAATCAGGGGCAGGCTGTCCGGTGTGGCAGCACGAAAACCCGTCCATACCCGCGTCACCAGCACATCATGCAAAGCGGGCATGAAAGCTGTCGCCCGTTTGAGCATGCGGCCCAGGATCTGAAAATCCACTTTGCCATCTGGGGCCTCAAACTGCCTGCTGGACCCGATCAACACCTGCCCGGTGCTGCGGGGCTGCACATTGAAAGCAACGCTGTCCAGGTCCGAGCCATGGGCACTTTTCAGGTAAGAGAGTTCCACCAGTTGATGTTTCAGCAATCCAGGCATGCGGTCGGTGATCGCCAGATGTCCTTTTCGGGGCCGGATGGGCAGTTCTGGAATCAGTTGCACAGATTTCACTCCGGTGGCCAGCACCACATGCTGGGCAGGGATCTTTTCCCCGGAAGTCAAACACACTCCCTGATCCAGAATTTCAGATACAGCCACCTTGCGAACCTCCACCCCGCTTTGCTCAAGCAGAAAAGCAGCAACCCTGGGAGGGTAAACCACACTGTCGTTGGGGATGAGCAGTCCTCCTTCCAGACCGCCCCGCAAATGGGGTTCCAGCTGTTGCAGTGCTTTTGCAGACACCAGTTCTGCTTTCAGGTCACGCTGCAGATAGCCGCTCTGTTTTCGGGTTGCTCCTTCCATCTCCTCTTCGTCTGAAGCCACCCACAGGGTGCCTGCATGCACCCGTTCTGCGTCTCCGGGCAAGTCCAGGGTGTCCCATAGCATCTGGGAATGGTGGGTCAGGGAGAATTCGGGTTCGTTGTCGTCCATCACCACGATGTGGCCCATTCCAGCAGCGGTGGCTCCCTCTCCAATGCCTTTTTCATCCAGCACCAGCACGTTCATGCCTGCATGGGCCAGACGGTGTGCGCAGGCGGCCCCCACAATGCCTGCACCCACCACCACCACATCCCAGTTCATTGCCCGATGCCCCAGCAGTAAGGATCCATCTCATCCAGAATCAGGACGCCTCTCATGTTGATGAAGGCCTGTCCGGTGATGCTGGGGATCACCTGCCCTCTGGTGAGTTGATACGACCCCTCAAAGACACTCCCGATGATGCTTTCCTGCTTCCAGACCTGACCTTCCTGCAATTTTCCGTCGGCTTGCAAGCAGGCAAGTTTGGCGCTGGTTCCAGTACCACAGGGGCTGCGGTCATAGGCTTTCCCCGGACACAGCACAAAATTGCGGCTGTCGGCTGTTTCGGCTGGCCCGAACACCTCGATGTGGTCAATCAGGGCACCGTCTTTTCCCGTGATGTTCTGTTCCTGCAAAGCCTGCCGGACCTTCCAGGTGAATTCGGTCAGTGCCTCCAACTGGCTGAATTCCACAGCAATGGGGCAATCCTGAATCAGAAAGAACCAGTTTCCGCCCCAGGCCACATCTCCGGTGACGGTACCATGACCGGGCACCTTCACCTGAACCTGCCTGAGGTGCCGGTATGCAGGCACATTTTGCACGGTCACCCGCCCGTCTGCATGCAGGGTGGTGGTGACGGTGCCCACGGGCGTTTCCAGCAGGTGTGTCCCTGGTTCAATGCGCCCCAGGGTTTGCAGGGTTCGGATCACGCCAATGGTGCCATGCCCGCACATGCCCAGCACCCCCACATTGTTGAAAAAAATCACGCCACTGACGCAAGCCGGGTCTGTGGGTGGCACCAGCAATGCACCCACCACCGTATCTGAAGCGCGGGGCTCATTGCAGGCCGCCTTGCGAATGTGGTCCCAGCGGGTTTTGAAAACTTCACGCTGCTCAAAAAGGGACCCCCCTCCCAGATCAAAAGGGAAATCCAGCACCCGAGTGGGTTCGCCTCCGGTGTGGGAATCGATGAAAGGCACTTCCATGTCCTGCCTCCTGTGTTTGATGGACTGTGGTTCTACGGGCTGTGATGATTTGACTGTGAATTTACATTAACCCCCTGCATGCCATACTGTCTTGTAGAAAATGGATCCAAGAACCGCAAGTTTGATACAAATTCCCCTTCCGGCGCTGGAAGCGATCTTTGACCGCTCTGCAGACACGGTTTTCTTTGTGAAAGACCTGCAAGGCTGTTACCTCTCGGTGAACCAGACCTTGCTGGAAAGGGTGGGCCTCAAATATCCACAAGAACTCATTGGCAAAACTCCAACAGAAGTCTTCCCCCCTTCCCTGGGCCTGGGTTTTGCAGAGCAAGACCAGCAGGTGCTGACTGGAGAACTCCTGCTGGACCAGCTGGAACTTCATCTTTACGCCTCTGGAGGGGCAGGCTGGTGCATCACCCATAAGGTTCCCCTCGTGCATGACTCTGGCGAGGTGTGGGGCATGATTGGCATCTCCAAGGACCTGGGCATGCCTGACATGACCGGCACCGTATACGCAGAGGTGGCCCGCGCTGTGCAATTCATCCAGTCGGATTACATGCACAACCTGACCTTGCAGGACCTGGCAGATGCAGCAGGCATCACCATCAACAAACTGGAACGGCACATCCGGCGCATTTTTGGCCTGACCACCTATCAACTTTTGCTCAAGACCCGCATCGAGCAGGCTTCCAGGCTCCTCAAGACCACACAGGACAGCACCGCACAGATTGCGCTGGCCTGTGGTTTTTACGACCAGAGTGCTTTTTCAAAGCAATTCAAGGCCGCAGTGGGCATGACCCCCAGTCATTTTCGTTCCCTGCATGTCAGAAGCTGAAACAACCCTTCTTGAAGACACCAGTGTTACAGGGTTGTCTTCACTTCTGGCTTTTGCCCCTTCTTCGGGAAAGGATACACTGGGATTGTGACCAAAAACAGTCGTTCACAGGGCCGCATCCGGGGCCACATTTTCACTGCGCTGGGCATTTTCTCGGGCCTGATCGGTGTAGGCATGCTGGTGGCAGGCTATTACGTCAAAGAAGTGATGATGCTGATCGGGGCCGCTTTTCTGGTCTGCTGTTATGGCATCTGGCAGTACAAGTCTTCGGATTATTGAGACCGCTGGCCGTCTGCGCTTTATCCTCAAAGCGAACATTAAAAATCCCCTCCTCGGAGGGGATTTTGTCTGTCTGAATGTTTTGATCAGGCTTTGAGCACGGCCAGCTTTCCACCCTCAACTTCGGCCACAAATCCGTCGGTGTCTCCAGAGAACAGCACATCCACAGACAGGGTTTCCTCTGCGATGGTGTCTTTGAAAACCTGGGCTGCTTCCAGCATGTCACCAGAGAAATCCAGGGTCAATTTGATGCGGTCGCTGACCTCCAGCCCTGCATCTTTGCGGGCGTTCTGCACGCTGCGCACGATGTCCCGCATCAGGCCCTCAAGTTCCAGTTCACGGGAGATCTGGGTGTCAAAGGCCACCAGGTAACCCTGGTCTTCGAGTGCCGCGTAACCCTCAGGGGATTTGGCATCCACCAGCACCTCGTTGGGTTGCAGCTCAAAACGCACCCCATCGGCCTCCACTTCAAAAGCGAGGTTGTCCCGGACCATGCGGGCCACATAACTGGCATCGGCCTGATCGAGGGCTTTTTTCAGCAGGGGAACCTGCTTGCCCACTTTTTTGCCTACCACGGGCAGGTTGGGTTTCAGGGTGTACTGCACCAGATCGGCGTACTGGTCCAGAAGCTCGACTTCCTTGACGTTCAGTTCTTCCTTGATTTGCTCAGCAAAGCGGCTGAGGGACTGGGTTTGCTCTTTGCTTCTGGCCCGCAGCAGCACTTTGGGCAAGGGCTGGCGGTTCTTGATGTTGTTCTGACCGCGCACCGCACGGCCCAGAGCCACCACCCGGATCACAGCGTTCATCTCATCCACAAGCTGGCTGTCCTTCAGGGCCTCGTTCACGGTGGGCCACTTTGTCATGTGCACGGACTCGGGGGCTTCACTGTTCACGGAGAGCACCAGATTCTGGTACAGCACCTCTGCAATGAAAGGGGTGAAGGGGGCGGTCAGGTGGGTCACGGTCACCAGGGCTTCATGCAAGGTGGCGTAAGCAGAGAGGTCCACGCCGTCAGACTTCCAGAAACGGCGGCGGTTGCGGCGCACGTACCAGTTGGAGAGGTCCTCGACCACAAAATCCTGGATCAGGCGTCCAGCAGTGGTGGGGTCATACCCTTCCAGAGACTTTGTAACATCCTCGATCAGCACCTGCAGTTGCGCGATCAGCCAGCGGTCCACCTCGGGGCGGTCCTTGACTTCAGGAGCACTTGCCAGATCGGGTTTGTCCAGATTGGCGTACATCACAAAGAAGCTGTAGGTGTTCCACAAAGTCAGCAGGTAATTGCGCAGGGCCTCGCCCACCAGACCCGGACCAAAGCGGCGGGACAGTTCAGGTGGGGCAGAGGTGTACATGTACCAGCGCACCGCATCTGCACCAAATGAGGAGAACATCTCCCAGGGGTCCACGATGTTGCCTTTGCTCTTGGACATCTTGAAGCCCTTCTCGTCCAGGATGTGCCCGCAGCAGATCACATCTTTGTAGGTGATGGAATCAAAGAGCATGGTTCCGATCTGGTGCAGGGTGTTGAACCAGCCACGCGTCTGGTCGATGGCCTCAGAGATGAAATCCGCTGGGTAACGCTCCTCAAAGACCTCTTTGTTCTCAAAGGGATAGTGGTACTGTGCGAAAGGCATGGCCCCAGAGTCGTACCACACGTCAATCACGTAAGGCACGCGTTTCATGGGTTCGCCAGATTCAGGGTGGTACAGCACGATGTCGTCCACTTTGGGTCTGTGGGGATCAAAGTCAGGGCTTTTGGGATCGACTGCGCCTCTGGAAAGTTCTGCCAGTTCGGCGTAACTGCCGACCACATAATGCTTGCCAGATTCGGTTTCCCACACAGGCAGGGGGGTGCCCCAGAAGCGGTTTCTGGAGAGGTTCCAGTCCACCAGGTTCTCCAGCCACCCACCGTAACGGCCATTCTTGATGTGCTCGGGGTGCCAGCCGACGGTCTGGTTCAGCTCGATCAGGCGCTGCTTGTACTTGGTGTTGGCGATGAACCAGCTCTCGGTGGCGTAGTACATCAGAGGGGTCCCGCATCTCCAGCAGTGGGGGTAACTGTGGTTGAAGTTGTGCAGTTTCCACAAAACCCCTTTTTCCTTCAGGTCACGGTTGATCTGGCTGTTGGCATCTCTAAAGAACACGCCCTGCCAGGGACCAAAGCGGTGCTTGCCCTCATTGTCCACACCCACCAGCACAGGGAAGCCGTAGTTGCGGGCCAGACGCAAGTCATCCTCACCGAAAGCAGGGGCGGTGTGCACGATGCCCGTACCATCGCTGTCGGAAACGTAAGTGTCCAGACCGGAGAACCACACAGGTTTGCCTTCCCCTTCAGCCTCGTAAGCCTCGGAGTAAGGGGCCGTGTAAGCCACACGCTCAAGTTCAGAACCTTTGAAGGTTTTGACCACTTCTGCAGCCTCGCCCAGCACTTTGTCTTTCAGGCTGGAGGCCAGGATCAGCACTTTGCCCGCTTCATCTTTTGCAGCGGTGTACTCAAATTCGGGGTGGATGGCCACACCCACGTTGTAAGGGATGGTCCAGGGGGTGGTGGTCCACACCAGGAAAGCAGAACCCTCAGGCAGGCCCAGTTTCTCGGGTTCTTTCAGGTCAAAGGTCAGGTAGATGGAGGGGTCCTGGATGTCCTTGTACCCATCGCTCACCTCTGCGTTGGACAGGGTGGTGCCGTCCTTGGGGCAGTAAGGGGCCACACGGAAACCCTTGTACAGCAGGCCCTTCCCGTTCAGTTCTTTTAAAGACCACCAGATGGACTCGATGTAGTCCTTGTTGAGGGTCATGTAAGGATTGTCGAGGTCCAGCCAGTAGCCCATGCGCTCAGTGAATTCACGCCACTTGTCCTCGAAGACAAAAACGCTGTCGCGGCACTCCTGGTTGAATTTGGCAATGCCGTACTCTTCCACTTCACGTCTGGAACCCAGGCCGATGCGCTTCTCCACCCCAAGCTCCACAGGCAGACCGTGGGTGTCCCATCCGGCCTTGCGGGGCACATAATAGCCCTGCATGGTCTTGAACCTGGGAAACAGATCCTTGTAAGCCCGCGCCTGCACGTGGTGGATGCCCGGTGTCCCGTTTGCGGTGGGTGGCCCTTCAAAGAAGGAATAGGTGGGCTTGTCCTGATCTTCAACGGTCTTTTTGAAGATCTCTTTCTCCTGCCAGAACCTGAGAACACTCTCTTCAAGTTTTGGGAAGCTGGGGTTGGATTCTACGGGTTTGAACATGTTGGGGTGCTCCTGGTGATTGAGAAGTGGGGATTTCTGGGGGAAATGCTCGAAGCCAAGGCAAAAAAGCTTAAGCTCTGGCTTTAAGCAAAAAGCCTTCTGCTTTCTTCTTGACCCTGACTACGCGCTTACGTGGCGGCACGTTTCGCGCTGGGTCGCTGCCTTCAGCCTTCTGCATGTCAGTCCACAATGAACAGCTTCGCCCCCTGTGGTGCCCTGGATTTGTGCGCCTCTGCCTGGTCGGCCACCTGATAGCTCATGCCAGGGGTGAGGGTGAACAGGCGTCCATCTTCGAGTTCGGTGATCAGTTCGCCTTCCAGCACCAGCAGGATGTGGCCTTTTTTGCACCAGTGGTCGGAAATGTAGCCGGGGGTGTATTCCACCATCCGCACGCGCACATCTCCAAACATCTGGGTTCTCCAGAAGGCTTGCCCTGCTTCTGCAGAGTGCTCGGTGGGGGAGATGTCCTCCCACCGGGTGGTGTGAAAGGGCAGGTTTTCAATTCGCATCATCCCTCCTTGTTCTGGGCCTTGATGGCCCCTGCAAAACACGCCAGAAAAACGAAAATCCCGGCATTCCTGTGCGGAAATGCCGGGACGCTGAACATCAACGTGGTACCACCCGAGCTTCAAAAGCAGCTTTTGGCTGACTTTCCTCGTTCTGCTCCGCTGACGGGGGATGGCCGTTCCGTTCTAATGGAAGCTGTGCCGATGTGCTCGGGGCTTCTTTCTTCGGACAGCGTTGCCAGATGTGTGACCAGATGTCTGGCAAAGTGAGGTGATTTTCAGAGGTTTCCTGACCTGTCGGGCTCACACCATCCCCAACTCGCTGAAGGCGTCCGTCTCTTACTCGTCTCACCTGCGCTTTTGATTGTTCGAGGGTTTTCTGACCCGTTTGCAGACCAGATTGCCTTCTCAAGGCCTATGGTAAGCGTGAAAGGTGAAAAGAGTCAATCCGCAGGAAGGCCGAGGGCCGAGGACTGAGGGCCAGAAATGCTGAAGCTGAAGGCCAAATGCTGAAGGCATTGCGGGCTTCAGCCTTCTGCTCTGGGTTGTCCTTCCAAGAGGTACAGATGTCCTTTTTCAAGGTGGTATCTTCAGCGTCAGGACCGTCTGACTCAGGCAGATTGGGTTTTGCGGCAGGGTGCGTTTCAGTCACCTTTCAGGGTGCAGGTCTTGTGATAGACTCTGCTTGAGGTGGCACCACGGCTGTCACCCTCCCCCCCAAAAGTCAACACAAAAATGCACCGTCAGCCATTGACTGACACAGCCATGAAACAGTTGATGGAAGACTGGTCCAGAAGGAAACAATGAGAAAACAGCACAAGACCGATGACAGCCTGAAGTTCCAGGACCTACAGAGCAAATTGCTTCCTGAATTGCATCTGCTTGCATCTCAGGTGGGCATCGACAATTACCGCAAACTCAAAAAAGACGAACTGGCCATTGCCATTCTGGAAAAACAGGCCGAGCAGGATGGTTTCAAGCTGGCCCGTGGCTTTCTGGAAATTTCCCCTGATGGGTATGGCTTTTTGCAGGACAATTTGCTTTCCACCGAATCCCGAAGCGTGATTGTCAGTGCGGGTCTGATCAAACAGTTCCAGCTTCGCACAGGAGACAAGATCCTGGGCCGTGCCCGTCCTCCCCGCGAGAACGAGCGTTATGGCACCCTGATGCGGGTGGAGGCTGTGAACGGTCTGGATCCTTTCACGGCTTCTCGCCGTCCCAAATTTGATGACCTGATCCCCACCTTCCCGGACCGCCAGCTGGTGCTGGAAGATCCCACCATGGATGACAACCTGGCCCTGCGGGTGATTGATCTGCTGGTGCCGATTGGTCTGGGTCAGCGTGGTCTGATTGTTGCGCCTCCCAAGGCCGGTAAAACCACCCTGATGAAGAAAATCGCCAACAGCATTGTGAAGAACTATCCCGAAATCACGGTGATGGTGCTGCTGGTGGATGAGCGTCCCGAGGAGGTCACCGACTTCCGTGAATCTGTGAAGGGTGCGCAGGTTGTCGCCTCCACTTTCGATGAGCCCCCCCAGAACCATGTGCGTGTGGCAGAGTTTGTGCATGAGCGTGCCCGCCGCATTGTGGAGGAGGGCGGCCATGTGGTGATTTTGCTGGACTCCATCACCCGTCTGGCCCGTGCCAACAACCTGGTGACGCCGCCCACCGGACGGACCCTCTCCGGGGGTCTGGATTCCAATGCCCTGCACTGGCCCAAACGCTTCCTGGGTGCTGCCAGAAACATCCGTGGTGGAGGCAGCCTGACCATCCTGGCCACGGCCCTGGTGGAAACCGGATCCCGCATGGACGATGTGATCTTCGAGGAGTTCAAGGGAACGGGCAACATGGAACTGGTGCTGTCCCGCCGTCTGGAAGAACGCCGTATTTTCCCTGCCCTGGATGTCCTGAAATCTGGCACCCGCAAAGAAGAACTGCTGCTGGCTCCAGAGGTGCTGCAAAAGATGTGGCTCTTGCGCAAGGTCATCAGCGACATGGATCCTGCTGAGGCCATGGACATGTTGCTGAACCGCATGTCCAAGACCCGCAACAATGCAGAGTTTCTGTCCATGCTGGCTGGAAACAACGCCTGAGTTCTGAAGCCTTGATCAAACAACAGTCTTACAAAATTACCTCTGCACTGTGGTTTAACCCGCAATGCAGAGGTCCACTTTGACCCTTTTCAGCATTTTCGCTTAAATGTTGAAATGAAAGCTTCTGAAGCCATCCTGAAAGCTGCAGTGCAGAAATTTGTTGCTTGACAAAGCAAAGAACCACAGCTGGAATTCAGCTCTTAAGCTGCAGCTTCATCTTCTCATCAGCTCTTTTGCTGTCTGACACGTCTAGAGGTTCCAGAATGAAAAAATGTGTTTCTCATGAGTTGTCATTGAAATTGCTTAACCCACCCCTTAGTATGGCTTCTGGGAGGAAGAGTTGAAGTCCATTTCGATGACTGCCCGCCGGCTCACGGCGGCTGCGATAGCTTTACTGCTTCAGCAGGCGGTTGCAACACCTCTGGTGTTCCCCTACGACTTCCGCACTGCGACCAAAACCATCTCCGTCAAATCTGTGGAATCGACGGTGGAGCGCGGCTCTGCCATTGTGCGCATTGAACCAGGCGATTCCCTCACCCAGATTGCAGCCGAATATGGGGTGCGTGTCAAATCCATCATGTGGGCGACAGGCATCAAAAAAGACCAGTTGAAACCCGGAATGCTCATCAGGGTTCCACTGGTGGCTGTGGTTGAAGACAGCATCACCAAATTGCCCCCCGGAGTGGTGGTGCATGAAGTGCAATCTGGCGAAACCCTCAGCACCCTTGCTGGCCGCTACGGGCTGTCCATCATTGAACTGATCAGTGCCAACCCCTACACCTCCAGCCTGGACCGCCTGAAAGAAGGCGACCGCCTGATGATTCCCAGTGCCCAGCGTGGCCTGATCGTGCGCATCAAGCCCGGTCAGGACCTGGTGAGTGTTGCGGATTTTTATGGTGTGGATGTGGGACGGGTGGCCAAAGCCAACGGCGTGAGCCTGCCCAGCGACGTTTCTGAAGGGGACTATGTGCTGCTTCCCGGCGTGATGGCCGAAGGCACCCTGGAAGCCCTCAATGACCGCCGCCAGACCGAGATCGAAAACCGCAAGAAGCGGGAACTGCTGGAACGCTACCAGCGCTACCTGGTTTTTGTGAAGCGCAAGAAGCAACTGCAGTACGAGCGTTACCTGGTGTACCTCCAGGAGAAACAGGAAAGAAAAGCCCGGGAAGCCCAGCTGGCCAAAGAGCGTGCCATCGAGGAGGCCCGTCAGGAAGCCATTGCCAGAGAGCGTGCCATCGAAGAAGCACGACAGACAGCCATTGCCAGAGAGCAATCCCGCAAAGCCGAAGCCCGTGCCCTGGCTTTGCAGAAGCAGCGCCAGCAGCAGGCTGCAGTGCAGGCCCAGCAGGCCCGTACAGCCCAGCGCAAGGCCAGTGCTTCCAAAGTGGTGCGTGCTTCTTATGATTCAGGCTCTGTGGCCAACACAGGCTTCCAGTGGCCCCTGCGCAGTTTCACCATCACCAGTGGTTATGGCAGACGGGGTTTCTGGATCGGTTCCAGCAACTTCCACACCGGACTGGACATGGGTGCTCCCACCGGTACCCCCATTTATGCTGCTTCTTCTGGTCGCATCACCGCTTCGGGCTGGGGAAGTTACGGTATCAATGTGTTTGTCTCAAATGGTAACATGAGGGTCATCTACGGTCACATGAGCCGCGCTGCTGTACAGGTGGGTCAATATGTGGACCGCGGAGACTTGCTTGGATATGTGGGGTGCACGGGCATCTGCACCGGTCCGCACCTGCACTTTGAAGTTCAGCGTGGTGGTCAGCACGTGAACCCTTACAATTACCTGCCCTGATTTTGTTGTTTTCTTGCACCACCCATTTCCAACATCCAAACCCATGGGGTGATCATGCAACGCATTTTGCTGGTAGATGATGAAGAACAGATTTTGCAACTGCTGGAGATGTTCCTGGAGATGAATGGGTACCGGCCTGTGCTGGCCCATTCTGTCCAGGAAGCCGTCCAGGTGGTTTCCACAGCAGAATTCGATCTGGCCATTCTGGATGTTTGCCTGGACGATGGCAATGGTTTTGAACTGGCCAGACGCCTGAAAGCCGACCATCCCCAGCTTCCGGTGGTGTTTCTTTCTGGCCTCAGTGCAGAACAGGACCGGGCCACGGGACTCAGCATTGGCAATGCCTATCTGGTGAAGCCATTCCAGCCTGATGTGTTGCTGAAGGTCATCCAGCAGCAGATTTCTGGCTCTCCAGCATAAACTGGTACCTAAAAAATGCCAAAACTGGTTCTTCTAAAGAACCAGTTTTTTCTTTAACATGCAAGACATGGAAAAAGGCACCTTACCCATCAAAACCGGTTTCGCAGAAATGTTCAAAGGCGGTGTGATCATGGATGTGGTCACCCCCGAGCAGGCCATCATTGCTGAACAGGCCGGAGCCACTGCCGTCATGGCCCTGGAACGCGTTCCTGCAGACATTCGTGCAGACGGGGGCGTTGCCCGCATGAGCGACCCCAAGATGATCAAGGGCATCATCGAAGCGGTTTCCATTCCTGTGATGGCCAAAGTGCGCATCGGGCACTTTGTGGAAGCCCAGATCCTGCAAGCCCTGGGTGTGGATTTCATCGACGAATCCGAAGTGCTGACCCCTGCAGACGAATCCTTCCACATCTTCAAGCACGGCTTCACCGTGCCTTTTGTGTGCGGAGCCAAAAACCTGGGCGAGGCCCTGCGCCGCATCGGTGAAGGTGCTGCCATGATCCGCACCAAAGGCGAAGCAGGCACCGGCAACGTGGTGGAAGCAGTGCGCCACGCCCGCACCGTGCTGGGAGAAATCCGCGCCATCCAGACCAGACCCGTGGAAGAACTGATGACCGTGGCCCGTGACCTGCAGGCCCCCTATGAACTGGTTCGCTACATCCACGAGCACGGCAAACTCCCCGTGGTGAACTTTGCTGCTGGTGGTGTGGCCACCCCTGCAGACGCTGCCCTGATGATGCAACTGGGCCTGGAGGGTGTGTTTGTGGGCTCCGGCATCTTCAAGTCCGACAACCCCGAAAAACGCGCCCGTGCCATTGTGAAGGCCGTGACCCACTACAACAACCCAGACATCCTGGCCGAAGTCTCCGAAGACCTCGGGGCACCCATGACTGGCATCGGCATTGATGAAATCATCGAAGCCGACAGGATGGCAAAGCGGGGCTGGTAAGACCCCTCTGTGACAGCTTTGCTGTCACGGTCTCCCCTCTGAGGGCGCAGCACGCTGCGCCCCTACACCTGAATCAACCCCGTAGGGGCGAGGCATGCCTCGCCCTTCTCGCATGATTGGAGAACCACACATGAAAATTGGCGTTCTGGCCCTGCAAGGGGCTTTTCGTGAACACAGGCAGATGCTGGAGAAATTAGGTGTGGAGGTCACAGAGGTGCGCCTCCCGCAGCATCTGGCAGGCCTGGACGGGCTGGTGATCCCCGGAGGGGAATCCACCACCATGGGCAAGCTCATGATGGATTACGACCTGAAAGACCCCATCCAGCAGTTTTATCAGGATGGAGGAGCCATCTTTGGAACCTGTGCAGGAGCCATCATGCTGGCCACAGAGATTGAAGGGCAACCGAAGCACATTCAGGGCAAACAGCCTTCGCTGGAACTGATGGACATCACGGTGGCCCGCAATGCCTTCGGACGTCAGGTGGATTCCTTCAAAGAACCCCTGAACATCCAGGGGCTGGACAGCACTTTCGATGCGGTGTTCATTCGTGCTCCAGGGATCACCCATGTGGGGAAAGACGTGGAAGTGCTCTGTGAGCACCAGGGTCAGGTGGTGCTGGCCCGCTCTGGTCGCCTGATGGCTGCCAGTTTTCACCCCGAACTGACAAAAGATGCCCGGGTGCACGAGCTGTTCCTGAAAACTTGCGTAAAAGCGTAACCCTCAAAGCGCAATTGGGCAGAGGCAGATTTCTGGTGCCTCTGCCTGTTTTTTGTCCTGCCTGCTCCCTGCAATTGTCTAAATGCGTATAAATGTCCGTTTCACACCATCCCTGAAGCTGATACACTACACACCGAGAGCTTGCAGGGTCTGTGAAAAGGCCCTTGCAAAAAGACGCAAAAGACGTACAAAGACAACGGTGCAAGCACAGCAAAGCTGAATCGCTGTGGCAGGGAAGGCCCACTTCACCTTCCTGCACAGGCTGCACAGTTTCCAACGGGAGGTCTGGATGATTATCATGAAATTCGGTGGCACGCTGATGGGTTCAGCTCAGGCCATCCAACATTCCGCAGGTCTGGTGGCGCACTCCATCCAGCAAGGTGAAAAAGTGGTGGCTGTGGTTTCCGCCATGTCCGGTGTGACCGACACCCTGATCAAAGTCGCCAACAGCGCTGAAAACGGCGACATTGCCTTTGCCAACGATGAACTGGCCCTTCTGCGAAACCGCCACCTCAACACCGCAAATGAACTGGGGGCGGCCCCGGACAGCCACACCGCGCTGGAAATCCGCGAACTGCTGGAAACCCTGCGCCAGACTGTGGTGGGTGTTTACCTGCTGCGTGAACTCAGCCCCAGAAGCCGCGATTTGATCGTGTCCTTCGGAGAGCGCCTGTCTGCTCCCCTGATGGCGATTGCACTGCAACAGCTCGGAAACCACGCCCACAACCTCACTGGAGGTCAGGCGGGCATCCTCACCGACCATCACTTCGGCAATGCCCGCCCCATGCCCGAAGCTTTTGACCGCATTCCTGCCCGTCTGGAAGGTCTTTTTGGCGCTGGCATCACCCCTGTGGTTGCTGGTTTCATCGGAGAAACCAGAGAGGGTGCCATCACCACCCTGGGACGCGGGGGCACCGATTACACTGCCACCATCATTGGCGCGGCCCTCAAGGCAGATGAAGTGTGGGCCTGGAAGGATGTGGATGGGGTCATGACCACCGACCCCCGCATGGTTCCCGAAGCCCAGAACATCCAGCACCTCTCTTACTCTGAGATCATGGAACTGGCTTTCTTCGGAGCCAAGGTGTTGCACCCCCTGGCCGTGACCCCTCTGCAAGAACATGCCATTCCCCTGCGTGTAAAAAGTGCAGCAGATCCTTCCTTTGCAGGCACCCTGATCACTGGCAAAGCCGTGCGCAACAAGCCTGTGAAAGCCGTGACGGCCATCCGTCAGGTGTCCATCATCACCGTGGGCGGTGCACTGGTGGGCGTTCCCGAAACCGTTGCCGAAATCTTTGACACGCTGGCCCGTGCCCAGATCCCGGTCCTGATGATCTCCCAGAGCTCCAGCATGGCCAACGTGTCCCTGGTGATCCAGAACGCTTATGCCAAAAAAGCCATGGCAGAACTGAAATCCTCTTTTGCCAAGGCCGATCTGGTGCGCGATTTTGAATTCCAGGAGAACGTTGCAGTGGTTGCCATTGTGGGGGAAGGCATGCGCGGTGCCCGTGGCATTGCGGCCAAACTGTTCTCTGCTCTGGCAGAAGAAGGCATCAACCTGCTGATGATCTCCCAGGGTTCTTCAGAGTTGAACATCTCCCTCGCCATCGAGGACCGGGATGTGGCCAAAGCTGTGCAGGCGGCCCACAAAGCCTTTGATCTGGAAAAAGCCGACTGATTTCAGAGGTTTGTAGGGGCGAGGCATGCCTCGCCCTTTGCTTTTGTTGTGTTTTACAGCAAAAAATCGGGCGGCGAGGAATCCCTCTGCCGCCCAGCATCATGTATGTGTATTGCAGGGTACTTAAGAGAATTTTCCGGTCTGAATCACTTGAACCAGCACCGGGGGCAGGTTCCAGGCGAGAATGTCGAAGGCCGCAGCGTGAAAGTCATACACCACTTTGTGCATCTTGATTTTGACTTCCTGCTGACCAATGTCCATGATGCACACATCTGCTCCGGGTTCACGATTCAGGGTGAGGCCCACGGATCCAGGATCGATCACGTAGCCGCCATTCCTGAGTTCACGCACCATGGGGATGTGGCTTCCTCCGCACACCAGAATCTTGCAGTTGAGCGAGGTGAGCATGTCTTCCAGGGTTTTGGTGCCCTGGGAGATGTCCAGGCGTCCTTCTGGACTTAAAGGACTGCCGTGGCAGTAACGCAAGCGACCATAGGGGGTCATGAGCCTACCGGTGGGGCTGAAGGATTGCAGGTACAGTTTGTCTTCTTTGGAGAGCACCCCTCGGGTCCATTCCAGGACCTCCTCGGAAATGCCTTTGCGTCGCTCGGCTTTGGCGACGCCTTCAAAGCTGACTCTCAGATCGCTGCTGCCCAGTCCGCAGGTGATGTTGTGGTTGCGCACAAACTCGATGCACTCTGCGGGGCTGGCTCCGTAACCAACCAGATCACCTAGAGCGATGACCTGGTCCACTCGGGAGTCCTGGATGACTCTCCAGGCGGCTTGCAAGGCGTGGATGTTGGCATGGATGTCGCTGATGAAGGCCAGTTTCATATTCCCGTTCCTTGCATGATTTTACAATATCTGAATTGATGTTGTGGTGCATGAAAATGAGTTTGTTACATTAAAATTACCCTGATGGGCGGTAAATTTGATGAGCAAGTTCTTTGCCCAGGCTGTGTTGTGGCTGAAAAAAACCACTTTTATTCGAATCGACTTCAGTTTGCGACTAGACAACCTGAGACCCAGGCCAGAGATGCCAGGGATCTCTGAAGTTCACAACATCCATGCGTCAATGCTTCTCAGAAAACTGCGTTAGAATTTGGGGGTGTTTCTCATTCCTTTTGTTCTTCTGGCGCTGAGCAGCCTGCACATTTTATGGGGGTTTCTGACCCCACTTTTTTTGGCCTGGACACTGAAAGTCCTGATTGACAGCAAAACCCGCCGTCTGGCGGTGGCCCGGATGTTCTGGGGCATGAGTTTGTTTTTTGCCATTTACCTGCACTGGCTTCCCATCAGCTTTTATGGTCAGTATGGGGTTTTTGGTGCTGTTATGTTCATTCCACTGTGGTTCATCGAGGGGGCATTCTGGGCTTTGCTGGCTGCCATTGTTTTTAATTTGAGCACAGACCGCTACACAAGGTTGTGGTTGCTGGCTTTTGGCTGGGTGATTCTGGAATGGCTCAGGCACCTGGGCATGTTCGCCTTTCCCTGGGGCACCCTGGGCTACACCCTGCAGAACACGCCCCTGATTCAGGCAGCAGACCTGGGAGGGGTGCTCTTGCTCAGCCTGCTCACCACAGGCACTGCAGCAGCACTGGCCAGTGCACTGGAAGGACAGTTTCTTCCGTTGGGGATCTCCGTTGCACTGTGGGCCTCTGGCTGGGTTTATGGCCTGACCCGCACCGCTCCAACAGGTCCTTTGCAGCAGGCCACTCTGGTGCAGGGCAACATCGACCCCAGATTGAAAGCCCAGGATGTCAACCACACCCTGCGTTCCATTGACATCTACAACAACCTCAGCACAGGAAATGGGGTTTACATCTGGCCTGAAACCGCCATTTATGACAGCCACTTGCCAGAGGCCCACCCTGCGCAACTCATCACTGGAATGAGTGACCTCACCACCATCCACAACCGGGTGGTGGCCCGTGAAATGGATGTGGCCCTCAACCAGCAAAGGATCACCACCCACGACAAGATCCGTCTGGTGCCCTTTGGAGAGTGGTATCCCATGAGGGAACAACTGGACGCTGTGTACCGTCCCATCGAGCAACAACTGGGGGTTTACCTGGGAAGCTGGAAGGTTGGAGAGACCGCAAAGCCTCTGGAACTGGCCGGTCAAAAATTTGGCACTTACATCTGCTACGAAAGTGTGTATGGCTGGATTGCCAGAAGCATGGCCCTCAATGGAGCCACCGTGCTGGTCAATGTTTCCAACGATGCCTGGTTTGGAACGGGAGCAGGTTTGTGGCAGCACTACGACATGGGTCGGGTGCGTGCCATTGAAACACATCGTTACATCCTCCGGGCAGGCAACACCGGGGTCACTGCAGTGATTGATCCCCTGGGAAGAACCATCGAAAAGCTTCCCCTCTGGGAAACCAAAACTCTGCAAGCCAGATACCAGTCCCTGACCGCAGCCACCATTTACATGCTGGTCGGGGACTGGCTGGTGCTGGGGTTCTGCCTGTTTGGCAGCCTGTGGGTTTTGATCACAGGATCCAGGAAAGCTCGAGTGCTTCTATGAGGCCCCCTTCGTCCACATGACCCACATGGTGGTTTGCAGCAGCCCTGGCTTCATCGTCGGCGTTGGCCATGGCAACCCCGTGCCCGACCACTTTCATGGCCTCTGCATCGTTGTGACCATCGCCCACCATCATCACCTGATCGATGGTGAGGCCCAGTTTGTCTGCAATCTTTTGAATTCCTGAAGCCTTGGACACCCCTTTGCGGGTCATGGAGATGAACATGGCATCAGGCATGATGGGGCTTCCAGCAGGAGAGAGGGTGACACTCTCAGGCATCAGGGCCATGCACTCCCGGGTCTGTTCAATGGGAATCACCCACTGTGCACGCACGGGTGTGCCTTTTAGTGCAGTGAAAGGTCTAGGGTCAAAAGGCAAACCCAGCAATTCTGCATGCTCTCGGGCAAACCTGTGGGTGTCTTCCACAGCGTAATCGGTATCTGAATAAAGCTCCAGAACCCAGTTTTTCTCTTTCCCAAGCTGTTCCAGCCAGGGAAGCAGTTCTTCTGGAAAGGAAGCAGAGAGGGTTTCACCTGTCTGCACGTGGTAAATGCTTGCTCCATTCTGGAAAATGTGCCAGCCTTCAGGATCAAGCTTCTGGGCGTATCCCAGGGCTTTTCCAAAAGCAGGACGTCCGGTACAGATCACCAGATGCTGCCCCCTGCTGCGGGCCTCTCGGGTGGCCTCCCAGACTTCTTCTGTGACTGTTCCGCTGGATCCGACCAGCGTGCCATCGACATCAATGCATACCAGTTTCAACACCGTAACAGCTTAAGGGATCTGTGTGAGCGGGAGATGGTGTTGCTTAGCTCAAAAAACTTGTCAGCCCAAAATATCCAACAAAAATCAGGGAGGCAAACCTCCCTGATCGAAAAATCCTGTGTTGGATCAGGCCTGGGCAGCAGGCACGTAGCCTTCCAGGGTGGCGTAATCGTCCTGGAAGTGCATCAGGACACCGCTGAACAGGGTGTCGAAGGTGCTCTGGGGGAACTCGCAGAGGGTGGGGTAGAAGCCAACGTACTCCAGCCACACGTTGCCATCGTCATCGATGCTGCGTGAAAAGGCGCGTTCACGGTTGCGGGAGTTCAGCATGGTCACCACTTCGTCGCGGCGATCGGTGTAGGTTTTCTGGGTCACGCAGGTGATTTCCAGACGGCTGGTGTCGTTGGGGCCGTCAGAAACACTCACCAGAACGGCAGCGTCGCCCATTTCAAATTTCCAGCCCATGCGGATGAAGCGCTGACCGTTGTTCTCCTGGAGGTCCAGGTGCACTTCTTTTTCTTTCAGGTACTTCGCGATGGTATCGAGTGTCAGCAGAGCGACATCAGACATGATTGTTTTCCTCCTAGAATTGATGGACAAAGCCTAGCACATCCTACATGATTTTGGTAAGGATTTCTCTGGCCCTTTGTCCTGATTCGGGTGATGCTCAGTTGCTTTGCACCACCCGGATTTCCACGGGAGCAACACCCTCGGAAATGATGCCCAGTGCCCGTGCCGCAGCCGTGGAAAGGTCAATGATGCGGCTCTTGTTGCCAAAAGGACCCCGGTCATTGATCTTGACCCGGATGGTTTTGCCGGTTTTCTGGTGTTTGACTTCCACCCAGGTGCCAAATGGCAGGGAAGGATGGGCTGCAGTCAGGGTGGTTTCTCTGTCTTTGAGGCCACCATAATAAACGGCAAAGCCTGTTTGCACCCAGTTGCTCTGGGCCATTCCCGAGACAGGGAACACCAGAAGAAGAACTGCCAGCAAATACTTCATTTACACCTCCGCGAAGGGGGCGTGGCTCAGGACCTCGCAACCCGTTTCGGTGACCAGCACAAGTTCTTCAAGGCGCACTCCGCCCACACCAGCCACGTACAATCCAGGCTCGATGGTGATCACCATGCCAGCTTGCAGGGGCACATTGTATTGGGGAAGGTCAGGGCGAAATCTGGCCAGATGGGGATTTTCATGGATGGCCAGACCCACCCCGTGACCCAGAGAGTGCACGAAATGTTCGGCCAGTCCCTGCTCTTCCAGATAACCTCTGGCCACCTGATCCAGGTCACTGGTCATGACGCCCGGTTTGATGGCTTCCAGAGCAAGGTTCAGGGCTTTCTGGGTGTGGCGGTACAGGTTCTTCAGTTCTTCGCTGATTTCACCCACCGGAAAAGCACGGGTGCAATCGCTGTAGTAACCCCGGTAACGGGCTCCCCAGTCAAAAGTCACCAGTTCACCTTCCTGAATCACCTTTTCACTGGCGGTGCCGTGGGGCATGGCGCTGCGGTAACCGCTGGCCACTGTGATGTCAAAAGCCCGGTCCTCAGCCCCATGGGAGCGCATGTACACTTCCATTTGCAGGGCCAGATCCACTTCCCGAACACCCGCTCTCAGGCTGGGCAGCGCCTGTCTCAAGGCTTCATCGGCAATCTGTTGTGCCTGACGGATGAGCTGGATTTCTTCAGGGGTTTTGATGAGCCTGCGGGCCTCCAGAATGCCCTCGGTGGGCACCAGCTTTTTGGCTTGCAGGCCTGCAAGTTGATGGAGTTTGTTGACCAGCAGGGCATCGGCTTCGTAACCCACCACTTTGCCTTCCAGCAGGGTGCGGGCATGCTGAATCACATCACTGTGGCGGGCGATGTGTTGTGGAATGAAGCATTCTTCTTTGGCCTGTTCGGTGTAACGGGCATCGGTGTAAAGGAGTGCCCCCTCCTTGTGCAGCAGCACCAGGCCGTCTTTGGGCGTGGAAAAACCACTCAGATACCTGACATTTTCAGGCTTGGTCACCCACAGGGCGTCCAGTCCGTGAGAGGTCAGCAGGTCAGCGGGTTGTTGCATAAAGAAGAGTATAACCCGACCCCATGGCTTGCCGTCTAGTCCCCTTTAAGGTTTTAGCTGTCCAGCAGCCCATTTTACTGCGTCAGAAAGGGTGCTTCCGGGCTGGTCTGGAACAACCCCCACCCCTTCCCAGGTTTTGCCGCTGAAAGGGGCAAGCTGTCCAGAAGCCAGAAACATCATGCTGCCATCGTTGAAACAGTAAGGGTAAACAGCTTCTACATTGCCCGCACTGGTTTCTCCAAAAACCTTTGCCCGGCCCACCCGTTGCAATCCACCACTGAATCCTTCTGCTGCACTGTTGACGTTGCGGTCAATGACCAGGGCCAGAGGAACCTGGGCATAAGGCTTGTTGCCCAGTGCAGGCAGTGGGATGGGGAAGGAACCTTTCAGGCGCATCCTCCACAGAAAACCCGATTGAAACAGACCTGCAGTGCGCATCATTTCTACGGCAAGGCCGCCAGGATTGCCCCTCAGGTCAATCACAAAAGCCTTGACCCCCTGAGCTGTCAGGGCATTCAGGGCCTCCTGTACGCCAGCCGTGCGGTCAAACCCGGCAAAATCTTCAATGCGGATGATGCCCACCCTGGAGTCTTCCTGAGACACCTCATATGTCACCTGGGCTGTGGTCCTTGTGGGTGTTGCATCCAGGGTGTACTGCAGACAGGGCAGATCACCATACCGGCTTTTTAAAGCCGTGGCTTCAAATTTGTTCAGGTACACCGAGTGGTTGTCTCCCAGCCAGTCCACCAGACTTTTCAGGGCGAAATCCAGATTCTTGGGGTTTTTGAGCACTTCATTGCGGTAATAAGCCTGCACAGCCTCCCAGTTGTTGGAGTGCTCAATCAAGGTTTGCTCAAGGGCCAGAGGGGTGTGGGACGGTAACGAAGCAGGCAGTGTCAGGGTTTTGGGTGGGGTTAAATGTGAGGTGTAGATGTATTTTTCCGTGATCATGTCGGCAATTTTCTGGAATTTGTCTAATTCTGGGCTGAGCACACTGCCCGCGATCACTGCAGAAAGCGCTACACTAGAGAGCATGCTTTTACCTTAACAGGTCAGGGCATAAGGAATATACATGAGCCAGAATACAGATCTCCTTCTTTTGACTCCAGGCCCGACGCCCATCCAGCCTGATGCGCTCCAAGCCCTCCTGATTCCCATGGTCGGACACATGGATCCCGCGGTTTTCGCGCTGAACGCGCGCATCCAGGCGAACCTTAAAGTCCTGTACGGAGCGGCGGCGGATGCGTTCACAGCACTGGTGGCGGGCACCGGAAGCCTCGGAATGGAGACTGGATTTGCCAACCTTATCGAAGCCGGAGACACCGTGGTGGTGGCCACCAACGGTTCTTTTGGAGACCGCATGGTCGAGATGTGCGAGCGTTACGGTGCAAAAGTCATCGTGGTGCGTGCCCCCATCGGAGAAGCTGTGCGCCTCGAAGAGGTTGAAAAGGCCCTGAGAGAACACCAGCCCAAAATGGTCAGTGTGGTGCACGGTGAAACCAGCACTGGCGTTCTGAATCCTGCCCCTGAAATTGCCCACATTGCCCAGGACATGGGCATCCTGGTGACTGTAGATGCTGTCACCACTGCAGGCATGATGCCCTACGAAATGGAAAAATGGGGCATCGACTATGCTTACACCGGTTCCCAGAAGTGCCTCTCGGCCCCTCCCGGAGTGGCTCCTGTTGCCGTCAGTGCCCGGGCCATGGAAGTGGTCAAAAACCGCAAAACCCCGGTGACCCTGTGGTACTCCGACTTTCTGGGTCTGCAAGCTTACTGGGACCACAAAGACTACCATCACACCGTTCCCGTGCAACTTCACTACGCTCTGGATGCAGCCCTCACGGCTGCCCTGAGCGAAGGTCTGGAAGTCCGTGCCCACCACGCTGCTGAACTCAGTGTGGCTGTGGCCCGCACCCTGGAAACCATCGGGTTTTCCCACTTTGTGAAAAACCCCCGTGAACGCCTTCCCAGCGTGCTTTCGCTGCGTCTCCCCGAAGGCATGAACGATGCCCAGGTGCGGGGTGCCCTGCGTCAGAAGAACATCAGCATCACCGGAGGCCTGGACGCCACCCGTGGTCTGATCTGGCGTCTGGGCCTGATGGGTGAAGCCGCACGTGTGGAACACTACCTGCGGTTCATGCGCACCCTGGATGAAATTCTGGGCCACAAGCACCTGGAAGCCACACTGGAACAGAACCTCTCTGCTGTGCACGCCTGATCCAGACTCAAACCAAACCCAAAGACCTCCTGTTTTCAGGAGGTCTTTTTCTTTCCATGGAGCTTTGTTTTAAGCGGTCTGCATCCGGGAAACCAGGGCCTCCACGATGTTTTCTGGACTGCCTTCCCAGGTGTCTGCCCAGGACAGACGAACACCCAGTTCGGGCATGTCTGCAAGCTGGGTCAGCAGGTTTTCTTTCTGCTGCTGGTCCAGAATGAACACGAAACGTTCGGATTCAAAACGGTAAGCATGCAGGGTGTGTTGCTTCAGGATTTTGACCACTTCCAGAATCAGATGGTCCATGAACGGACGATGCAACTGGTCCGTGCTGGAAATGTGGGTCAATTCCAGCAACCCCACATGATAAGAGGACAGCAATCGACCGTAAGCATCCAGCTGCCGGTACAGCTGAAAGCGGTGGGGAAGACCGGTGAGCCAGTCTCTTCTGGCCTGACGGTCCAATTCCTCCTGAAATGCTGTCAACAGCAACGCCTGTTCAAACTGCTGCAAGAAGCAGGCCAGCAACAGTTTTTCTGCTTCAGATGGAGGTGAAGCCAGGGTGACTGTGTACGCCAGTGGGGTGGGAGGAAGGCTGACATACCCCCGATGTTCCACCTCACTGAACCAGCCCACCGGAAGCAGGGTCTGTTCATCCAGCTGGAACCGACTGCCCGGAAAAAGCTCAGGCAGGGATGCTGCAACCGCGTGCAAGACCTGCAAGCTGCTGTTTTGCTGGAGGGACGTGCAGGCCAGGGCAAATTTTAGGGCTGTCTCGGGGTTCTGCATGCTGGGGCTCCGTGAGGTGAAATGTTCCCTGAATGTCTGAAAGGGGAGTCGGGATGACAGCAGCATTGTTTCTTCTGCTGTTTCAGCCGGGATGCTCCAGTATGACAGGCCCACTCTGACACTTTTATGCGCGGCGCATTCTGCGCACCATCCATGCCACAAAAGCAATCACCACCGCCAACACCACCAGATTCAACAGCAGGCTCAGCACCCCCAGAAAACTGAAAGGACTGTATGCGTACCCCAGATGCCCAAAACCAAAAAAAGGAACAAAAATGAAGCTGGGAAAACCTGAACGGGAATTGCTGTAAGTGCGTCTGGGTGCAGCATAAGTTTTGCCGGGAGCGCGGTATTGGGCAGAGACACTGGGTTTGGACCGGGTGCTGCGACCGAATCCCCCACCGCTGCGTTTCGCCAATGCATCACTGAAGAAACCCAGAAAGAGCAGACTGACCAGCACCCACAGAAAAGAACGTTTCATGTTTCTGGATACGGTTTGTGTGAGAAAAGGGTTGCGCTTCATGCTCTTTTTGCGTTTTGGAAACATGTTAGAGCTTTTTCACAATCGCTGTATTCCCTTACAGAAATCTGAAAACCGCTGTGCCAAACAAAAAAAGCAGAGGATCACTCTGCTTTTGAATGGTGTTCATGAAACCGTTGCCAGATCATTGCGATCTGGGGTTCTTCACTTCAGCCCGTCCACCAGACCCGTCACACCGTTGACCAGCAGGCTGGCTCCGCCCACCAGGGCACCATTGACATTGGGCTGGCTGCAGATTTCGCTGATGTTGTCGGGCTTGACGCTGCCACCGTATTGCACCACGATCTGGTCTGCAAACTGGGGGTAGAGTTCCTTCAGCACACCACGAATGGCTGCACACAGTTCTTCCGCATCCTGAGCTGTGGCGGTTTTGCCGGTGCCGATGGCCCACACGGGTTCATAAGCAACCACCAGATCATCGGCGGACTGCAGTTCCACACCCGCAAGGCTGCCGCGCAACTGGGCCAGGGTGTAGCTGACATGCTCGCCCTTTTCACGCTCGGGGAGTTTTTCGCCCACGCACACAATGGGTACAATGCCATTTTTGATGGCTTGCACAGCTTTGGCGGCCACCACAGCATCAGACTCAAAGTGGTATTCACGGCGCTCACTGTGGCCCACCACGGCATACTTGACCCCGAGGTCTTTCAGCATGGCAGCACTCACTTCACCGGTGTAAGCACCAGAAGCGTGCTGGGAGATGTCCTGGGCACCCAGTCCAACCTGGGAGTCGCCCAGCACACCACTCAGACCGGCAAGGCTTACACTGGGAGCCATGATGGCCAGTTTGATGTTCAGGTCGTCCAGTTGGCCAAGCAGTTCTTCGGCCCACTTGATGGACTCGGAGGGGGTTTTGTTCATTTTCCAGTTGAGGGCGAGGAAAGTCTGGGGTTTGGTCATGTTGTGTTCCTTTCGTCACAGCAGAAGGCAGAAGGCCAAAGGCTGAAGGCAATGGTGCTTAAGCTTTAGCTTGTTCCTGCCTTCTGCTTTCTGCTTTCTGCCTTCTGCAAATCGTTTACTTCACTGCTTCAACGCCGGGCAGCTTCTTGCCTTCCAGCAGTTCCAGGCTGGCCCCACCACCGGTGGAGATGTGGCTGATCCGGTCAGCCTGACCGCTCTTGTTGATGGCACTCACGGAGTCACCGCCGCCCACCAGGGTGTAAGCGCCTTGCAGTTCGGCCACTGCGGCAGCAATGGCGTTGGTGCCACCGGCGAATTTCTCGAATTCGAACACACCCATGGGGCCGTTCCAGAACACGGTCTTGGCTCCGGCCAGAGCGGTGGTGAAAGCTTCGCGGCTGGCTGGACCAATGTCCATGCCTTCCCACTCGTCGGGGATGTTGAAGACATCGAAGACTTCGGTGTTGGCTTCAGGGCTGAATGCGTCGCCAGCCAGGGTGTCGGTGGGCAGCACGATCTTGTCGCCGTATTTCTGCAGCAGTTCGTTGGCCTTGTCCATGAAGTCGTCTTCGTGGATGGATTTGCCGATTTTGCCGCCCTGGGCTTTCACGAAGGTGTAGGCCATGCCGCCACCAATCAGGATGCGGTCCACTTTGGGCAGCAGGTTTTCAATCACCAGCAGCTTGTCGGAGACTTTGGCTCCACCGATGATCACCACGTAAGGGCGCTCGGGTTCGCCCAGCAGGTTGCCGAGGGCGTCCACTTCTTTTTGCAGCAGGAAGCCACCCGCAGAGGGAATCAGTTCGGCCACGCCAGACACGCTGCTGTGGGCACGGTGGGCACTTCCGAAGGCGTCCAGTACGAAAGCATCTGCCAGTTTTGCAAATTTGGCGCTCAGTTCGGGATTGTTTTTCTCTTCGCCAGCGGCAAAGCGCACGTTTTCAATCAGGGCCACTTCACCAGGTTGCAGGGCCTGAACGGCAGCCAGGGTTTCTTCACTGTCAGGGCTGCCAGCAATGAACTTGACGGGCACGCCCAGGTGTTTTTCCACCACAGGAGCGATGGCTTCCAGGCTGTACTTGGGTTCAGGTCCATTCTTGGGACGGCCCAGGTGGCTGGCCAGCACCAGGCTTGCGCCCTGGTCCAGCAGGTATTTGAGGGTAGGAATGGAGGCTTCCACACGGGTTTCATCCTGCACCACGCCGTCTTTGATGGGAACGTTGTAATCGACGCGCACCAGCACGCGTTTGCCCTGTACGTTTAAATCTTCGAGTTTCATGGTCACTCCTTGAAGTTGAAAGACCCCCCTGGTCTGGAGTGATCCTTCCCCGAAAGCAGGAAGAATGTCCATCGGACAGGGGGGTAAATCGGATTAAGCTTTGTTTTGGATCAGTTCAACGAGGTCAGCGATGCGGTTGCTGTAGCCCCACTCGTTGTCGTACCAGCTGAAGAATTTGACCAGATTGCCCATGGCCATGGTCAGACCACCATCGATGATGGCGCTGTGGGGGTCGCCCTGGATGTCGGTCAGCACGATGGGATCTTCGGTGTAGTCGATGATGCCCTTGTGGGAACCCTCGGCTGCAGCCTTGAACACGGCGTTGACTTCTGCCACGGTGACATCACGCTTGAGCAGCACCACCACGTCACTGATCGAGCCAGTGGGGGTGGGGACGCGCAGGGAGGTGCCATCGAACTTGCCTTTCAGGTTGGGGTAAACCTGAGCAACGGCTTTGGCGGCTCCGGTGCTGGTGGGGATGATGTTGATTCCGGCAGCACGGGCACGGCGCAGGTCAGAGTGGGGCAGGTCCAGCACGCGCTGGTCGTTGGTGTAGCTGTGCACGGTGGTCATGATGGCTTTTTCGATGCCGAAAGCTTCATCGATCAGCTTCATGGGTGCAGCAAGGCTGTTGGTGGTGCAAGAAGCGTTGGAAATGATGTTGTGAACAGCTGCATCATAATCTTGCTCGTTGACGCCCAGCACGATGGAGATGTCCTCGTTCTTGGCGGGAGCAGTGATCAGGACTTTTTTGGCTCCGGCCTGCAGGTGCAGGGAAGCCTGCTCTCTGTTGGTGAAGATGCCGGTGGACTCGATGATGAGGTCTGCACCCAGCTCGCCCCAGGGGAGTTCTGCGGGGTTTCTCACGGCCAGGGCTTTGATTTTCTTGCCGTTGACAGTGAGGGAGTCATCATCATATTCCACAGTGCCGTTGAAGCGACCGGCGGTGGAGTCATATTTCAGAAGGGTTGCGAGGGTTTTGTTGTCGGTGAGGTCGTTGATGGCAACAACTTCAATGCCGCGTTCGACGAGAATACGGAAGACCAAGCGTCCGATGCGTCCGAAACCGTTAATGCCTACTTTCATGGTCATTTCCTCCGCTGAGTAGTTTAACACCATTCCGTCAAGGCACATGCCCCACTTGTTTGGATTTTGGTGTCTTTGTGACGCTAAATAAAACCGTGCTGCAGAATTGGTGTAGCAGCCCTTTCACCAGATTAATCTGCAAGAGGTGATTTTTCTGAGAAAACATAAGGATTTAGACCAGGTATAACTAAAAAATAAACATTTCACAATCTGATTGCAAAGGAATTTCTGGCCTGCTAAATGGACATTTCCCCACACTTTCATGCAAAATCACCAGCCAGACCCTAAACTGCAAGCATGAAAAAGTGGATGGCTTTTCTTGTTTTCAGCACCCTCAGCACTGCCATGGCCCAGGTCAGCCTTGGGGTGGGGGCAACCTACCAGTTTCTTCCTGGCACCAACAACCTCAGCAACCAGGGATTTTTTGTGCAATTTGATCAGGATGGCCTGCTGATTGGCAGCAGGATTGAAGCAGGTTTGCAGGGAGGCAACAACCCTGGTTTCAACCTCAAAGCTGCTGTGCTGGCAGATCTTCCCCTTGCAGCAGGGTTCAGATTGAAAGTGGGGGCTGGCCCTGAATTGGTCAGAGACACCCAGACCAACAACTGGGCTGTGAATGGCTACGTGTTTGCCAGCCCTGAATATGAACTGGCACTGGGCTTCTCTGCGTTTGCAGAAGTGGCTTACAGCAAAGTCCTGTACACCCAGGTGGCCACACCAGATGGCATTGCTGTAAAAGCAGGGATCCGATTCAGTTTCTGATCCCTTCGTATCCGTTTTTGTGGTGAAAAGGCCAGGGCAAAAGAGTGGACATGTTTGTCCACTCTTGCTTTTGTCTGTCGTGTTGACGCAAAGAGACATCATTTTTGTCAGGGCAGCCAGGGTTGTGTTGTGCTGGGACCGACCCTGAAAAACCCTTTTCAATGCTAAGCTCAAATCAGATGCAGCGTTCTGGGAACCTCAATTCTTCTGCTGTCAACCACAAAAACCCAACCTGCAAAAGAGGAACCCAACCATGAGTCTGACCCTGATGTTTTTACAACTGGCTGTGATTTTGCTGGTGGCCAGGCTGGTTGGCCTGCTGATGCGCCGCATGGGTCAACCCCAGGTGATTGGAGAGATTCTGGCTGGCATTGCTCTGGGGCCTTCCTTGCTGGGCCTCATGGCACCCACAGTGCAACATGCCCTGTTTCCAGCAGAATCTGTGGGGCTCCTGAAGAACCTCAGCAGTCTGGGGCTGGTGCTGTTCATGTTTCTGGTGGGTCTGGAACTGGATTTGCAACAGATCCAGAAGATGTACCGCAAAGCCATCAACATTTCCATTGGTGGAATGGTTTTGCCCTTGTTGCTGGGCATTGGGGCTGGAGCTTTTCTGATGTCTTATCCAGAGTATCTGGCTGCTTCTCAAACCCCGCTGGTGGGGGTGCTTTTTCTGGGGGTGGCGCTTTCCGTGACCGCTTTTCCAGTGCTTGCTCGCATTCTGTCTGAATTTGGCATGACCCGCACCCGTCTGGGTGCTCTGGCCCTGGCCAGTGCTGCCATAGATGATGTGGTGGCCTGGCTTTTGCTGGCAGGTGTTCTGGTGCTCGCCAGAGGGAACTCTGAACATGCTGTGGTGCAAGGTGCAGGAACCATGGTGTTTCTGCTGGTGTGCTCTCTGGTGTTGCGTCCCATGCTGCGCTGGTTGGCAGATTTCCTCAGCCAGAAACAGGCCACCGATTGGGCCCTTCCCATCTGGATGGTTCTGCTGTTTCTGTGTGCCTCGGCCACCGAATACCTGGAAATGCACTATGTGATGGGGGCCTTTCTGTTTGGGATGATTTCCCCCAGAGGCTGGGTGGTGCAGGCAATGGAACAGCGCATTGCCCCACTCACCACCCAGTTGATGCTGCCGATCTTTTTTGTGATCTCGGGCCTGAACACCCAGCTCAATTTGCTGAGCAGCATTTCTGGATGGCTGGTTGCCCTATTGATGATTTTTCTGGCTTCTGCAGGGAAACTGGTGGGCTGTGGCTGGTTGGCCTGGAGGTCAGGGGAAAGCCGGGGAGATGCACTGGCTCTGGCCGGGCTCATGAATGCCCGGGGCCTGATGGAATTGGTGATGCTCAACATCGGGCTGCAGATGGGATTGATTGGTCCTTTGCTCTTCAGCATCATGGTGCTGATGGCGGTGGTGACCACCATGCTGGCCACGCCGATTTTTCAGCTGGGCATGCGCTGGTCAGGCCAGCAGATGGGGGAGACTTCAGCAAAAACCCCTCAATAAATTGTGCAATGAAGTGTTTTTGAAAGCGCCTGTCAAAATCAAAACCAGGAACTTCTGTTCCTGGTTTTTTCTGCTGTTATGGTCAGAAAGAGATTCTGGAGGCTCAGGGGTACATGCGGGTGAGCATTCTGGGGAAGGGAATGGCTTCCCGCAGGTGGTCAATTCCGGTGATCCAGGACACCAGACGCTCCAGACCCAGACCAAATCCGCTGTGCGGGACACTGCCATAACGCCTGAGGTCCAGGTACCATTCAAAGGCTTCTAAAGGCAGGCCATGGTCTTCGATGCGGCTTTTCAACAGTTCAAAGTCATGGATGCGCTGGGAGCCTCCGATGATTTCTCCGTAGCCTTCTGGAGCAATCATGTCGTCGCACAATACAGTGTCAGGATTTTCGGGGTCAGGCTGCATGTAGAAGGCTTTAAATGCAGTGGGGTACTTCTCGATGATGACCGGACGGTCAAAATGGTTGCCCAGCAGGGTCTCATCGGGCGCACCAAAATCTTCACCCCAGGGGATGTCGCGTCCGTAGGTTTTGAGGATCTCCAGGGCTTCTGTATAAGTGATTCTGGGGAAATTGCCCTCTGAGGCGGGTTTCAGTTTTTCGAGGTCCCGTTCCAGAATTTTCAGTTCTTCCTGACAATGGTTCAGCACATGGCTGACCACAGAACTGACCATGCGTTCCTGCAGGGCCATGTTGTCCTGGTGGTCTGCGTAGGCCACTTCGGGCTCGATCATCCAGAATTCCAGCAGGTGGCGTCTGGTTTTGCTTTTTTCTGCCCGGAAGGTGGGGCCGAAGGTGTACACCTTCCCGAAAGCCAGGGCTCCGGCTTCTCCATAAAGCTGCCCGGACTGGCTCAGGTAGGCTTTGTCCTCGTCAAAGAGGTTGATTTCAAAGAGGTTGGTGGTGCCTTCTGCTGCGTTGGGTGTGAAAAAGGGAGCATCAAAGCGAATGAAGCCTTCCTGATGGAAGAAGTTGTTGATGGCCGTTTGCACTGCGTCTCTGACACGGATGATCGCCCAGGGCCGCTTGTGTCTCAGCCACAGGTGACGGTGTTCCAGCAGGAAGTCAATGCCGTGTTCTTTGGGGGTGAGGGGGTAATCGGCAGCATTGTCGGCCACCACCTGAATTTCACGCACACTGAGCTCTACGCCCCCAGGCGCGCGGTCGTCCAGCCTTGCAAGGCCAGTGAGGATCAGGCTTTCTTCCTGTTGCAGGCGTTTGGCCGTCTGGAAAACCTCTTCGGAGACATCTCCTTTAAAGACTGTGGCCTGCATGAAACCCGAGCCGTCTCTGATCTGCAGAAAGTGAATTTTGCCGCTGGAGCGGATTCCGGTGAGCCAGACTTGCAATGTCACGGTCTGGTCAGCATGTTGTTTGAGGTCACGGATGAGCGTCATAACCTACAGATTATAAGTTGTCCAGTCAAATTCTGGGAAGGTCAGGGGGCTCTGGTCTGGTGGCGTTTTCAGCGGGTCAGTTCCAGTGGAAATACATTTGTGAACGTTTACGAATCTTTGTAAGGTTTCTGCAAACGCCTCAGGATATACTGAACTTGGTCTATGAAAGCGTGTTCTTGAAGTTCTTGGAAGCACTTCCCTTTTGACTTTGAAAGATTTTGAAAGGGGGCTTTACAGGCCGGGGTGGATTCTGCTACCTTTAGTTTGTTCTGAAAACTAAGTATGCTGTTTGTGCCGCGAACAGCATATGAGGACTGCTTTACATCCCACTTCAAGCACCACCACTCACGTGTTGCCGCCACGTCAGAGTGTTTTGGTCGTGCGGTCGCAGAAACAACAGAACACAAGGGAGGCCTTGACAGAACATTGTTTTGGGCGTTACCGTTTGGGTAACGACATCACAAACTGATCAAGGTGGAAAGGGAGCAACTATGAAGAAAGTACTCGCCGCCGTAACTGTTTCACTGCTGGCTGCATCCGCAGCAGCCCAGTCCAAGCAGCTTGAGATCTTCTCCTGGTGGGCCGGAGACGAAGGTCCTGCCCTGGAAGCACTCGTCAAGCTGTACAAAGCGAAATACCCCGCAGTGGACGTGCAAAACGCCACTGTGACCGGGGGATCAGGTGTGAACGCTCGTGCTGTGCTCAAAACCCGCATGCTCGGGGGAGATCCACCAGACTCCTTCCAGGTGCACGCTGGTCAGGAACTGACCGGCACCTGGGTGGCTGCAGGCCGCATGGACGACCTCAGCGCCCTCTACAAAGAGCAGGGCTGGAACAAAGTGTTCCCCAAAGGCCTGCTTGACCTGATCAGCACCAATGGCAAACCCTGGGTCGTTCCCGTGAACGTGCACCGCTCCAACGTGATGTGGTACAACCCCGCCAAACTGCGCGAGTGGGGCATCACCCCTCCCAAAACCTGGGACCAATTCTTCGCCACCTGCAAAACCCTCCAGGCCAAAGGCATCACCCCCCTGGAAGTCGGCGAAAACTGGACCCAGCAACACCTGTGGGAAAGCGTCGCTCTGGGCACACTGGGCCCAGCCGATTACCTGAACCTCTGGAACCGCAAACTGAAGTTCAACAGCCCCAAAGCCATCAAGGTCTGGGAAAACTTCGGCAAAGTGCTGGCCTGCACCAACACCGACGCTTCCGGTCTGAGCTGGCAGCAGGCCATCGACAAAGTGGTCAGTGGCGAAGCCGCCTTCAACATCATGGGTGACTGGGCTGCAGGATACCTCTCCACCACCCTGAAACTGGAAGCAGGCACGGGCTTTGGCTACGTGGCTTCCCCTGGTACCAATGGCACATTCATCATGCTGGCCGACGCTTTCGGTCTGCCCAAAGGCGTGAAGAACAAAACCGAAGTCACCAACTGGCTGCGTCTGCTGGGTTCCAAAGCAGGTCAGGATGCGTTCAACCCCCTCAAGGGCTCCATCTCCCCCCGCAATGACTCCGACCTCAGCAAGTACAGCAAGTACTCCCAGAGTGCTGCCAGAGACTTCCGCACCAACAAGATCGTCGGCAGCCTGGTGCACGGCGCAGCTGCCAACGAGACCTTCATGAGCAACTTCGCCACCGTGATGGAAATCTACCTGTCCACCAAGAGCGCCACCAAGGCCGCCAACGCTGCCGAGGCCATCGCAACCCAGAGCAACCTGGGCAAGTAAGTTTTCACGCACAACCCCTAAAACTCCCGAGGGTCAGTTCACCGGAGGGTGAACTGACCCCCTTTTTCATCGGGAGCCAGAACGTCTTCTCTCCGTCCTTCCCTATAGAGGTGGGATTTTTTTAACGTTCTGGATGTCACAAAAAGGGCTGTGCAAGACAGAGTAGGAGCCGCACCATGGCGAATGCAAAACAACCCATCCTTAAAAACACCCCGTCTCCCAAGACGGCCTCCAAAAAACCCATGGATTTTGACCGGCTGTACGCAGCGCTGCTGCTGATCCCGAGCATCATTCTGGTGGGCATTTTTGTGTACGGCTTCATTGGGCAGACCATGTACACCTCCCTGACCAACTGGGGTCAGGACCCTGCCCAGACCCTTGCCCTCAACCCCCAATTGAAGTACATCGGATTCCAGAACTATGGTGATTTGTTCACCGGTCTGCTGGATTCCCGTTTCCGGCAGGACCTGGTTTCCACCCTGTTCTTCACCGTGTTCTTCATTGCAGGATCGCTGGGCATGGGCCTCATTCTGGCCGTGATGCTGGACCAGAACCCCAAAGGGGAGAGCTTCTTCAGAACCCTCTTCCTGTTCCCGATGTCCCTGTCCTTCATCGTGACCGGAACCATCTGGCGCTGGCTGCTGCAGCCTGGTGGGGGCTTCAACCAGCTGGGCAACAGTGCACTGAACACACTTTTTGGCACTGATAAGCAATACTTTGGCTTTCAGTGGCTCAACACCCGCCAGCAAGTCTGGCAGTTCAACTGGCAGGATGTGCCTTTCTACACCGCTCTGGTGGTGGGTCTGGTGTTCTTCTACCTGGCCTACCAGGCATGGCAGAACCGCAACACCAATCGCATGATTGTGGCTGCCATTTCTGGACTGGTTCTGCTGGTGTGGGGCATCATCTGGGGCAGAAATGCTGAATGGCTTTACCCCATTCCTGAAGACCACGGTTTCAACCTTGCCTTCATCGGCATCATCATTGCTGCAGTCTGGCAGATGGCTGGTTACACCATGGCCCTCTACCTCGCAGGAATCCGGGGCATTCCCGAAGACCTCCGTGAAGCCGCCCGTGTGGACGGTTGCACCGAGATCCAGATTTACCAGAAGATCATTCTGCCGCTGCTGACCCCCATCACCCTCTCCGCCGTGATCATTCTGGGCCACATCAGCCTGAAAATCTTCGACCTGGTCTTTGCCATGGCCGGTGCAGACAACGCCACCACCGACGTTCCTGCCCTGCTGATGTACCTGACCAGCTTCCGCAGCAACCAGTTCGCCAAAGGTGCTGCCATCTCCATGGTCCTGCTGGTGCTGGTGGCCGCCGTGATCGTGCCCTACCTGTACACCTCCCTGAGAAAGGAACGCAGATGACCAAGGCTGCTCCTGCCAGTGCCGCCCACGGCAGCACCCACAAGACCCTGATCCCCATGCCCATCGTCTACACGGTCCTTGGCATCACTGCCCTGTTCTTCCTGGTGCCGATGTACATGGTGCTGATCACTGCGTTCAAAGATCCCTCCCAGATCAACCTGGCGACCGCCTGGGTTCCGCCCACCACCCCCAACTGGCAGGGCTTTGCAGAAGCCATGCGCCTGTTCCTGCCCAAATTCCAGAACAGCCTGGTCCTCACCATCTCGGCCACCCTGCTGTCTGCTTTGCTGGGCTCCCTGAACGGCTACATCCTCTCCAAATGGCAGTTCTGGGGAAGCGGCATCCTGTTTGCCCTGATGCTGTTCGGGATGTTCATTCCCTACCAGAGCACCCTGATCCCCATCTTCCAGACCCTGAAAAGTGTGGGCCTCTACGGCTCCATCTGGGGACTGGTTCTGGTGCACGTGATCTACGGCATTCCCATCACCACATTGATCTTCAAGAACTACTACTCTGAAGTTCCTGATGAACTGATGGAAGCCGCCAAGATTGACGGTGCAGGTTTCTTCCAGGCTTACACCAACATCATTCTGCCCATCTCCATCCCCGGTTTCGTGGTGGTGATCATCTGGCAGTTCACCCAGGTCTGGAACGAGTTCCTGTTCGCTGTGACCCTCACCAACCCCGACTCCCAGCCCATCACGGTGGCCCTGGCCCAGCTGGCCGGTGGTGAAGCCGTGAAGTGGAACCTGCCCATGGCCGGAAGCCTGCTGGCCGCCCTGCCCACCCTGCTGGTGTACATCTTCCTCGGGAAGTACTTCATCCGCGGATTGCTGGCCGGTTCGGTCAAAGGCTGAGCAGGTTAAGTCAGAACACCTGATTTTTCCAGGGACGTTTCTAAGCACTCCGGCGATTTCGTCGGGGTGCTTTTTTGTTTAGGATGGGCAACATGACCGATTCAAACCTCCCTTCAAACCCAAATGTTCATTTTTATGCTTCCAGAAAAGAGACAGAACGCCTTTCCAGGGGCATTGGTCCTCTGGAGCATCCTCACTTTGTCTGCCCTGCCCGAAACCCCCTGCCTTGATAAGGAAAGACCTCCTTTACAACTAAGGACTCTTTCAAGAAAAGAGGATAGAATGTCAGTCGTGTACGTAAACCGCCGCGCCAACTACGAGTATGAAATTCTGGAGCGTTATGAAGCCGGAATCGTCCTGACCGGAACGGAAGTCAAGAGCATCCGTGCTGGTGGGGTGGATTTCCGGGACGCTTACGCCCGTCTGGAAAATGGCAACATCGAACTGGAAGGGCTTTACATCCCCATTTACGAAAAAGGCACCTACAACAACCACGAGCCGCGCCGCAAACGCCGTTTGCTGCTCAACCGCTCTGAGATTGTCAAACTCAAAAAAGCCCTGGTGCAAAAAGGTTTGACCCTCATTCCCACCAAGATGTACTTCAAAGGGCAGTACGTGAAAGTGGAAGTGGCTGTGGCCAGGGGCAAGAAGCTGCACGACAAACGCCGTGCAGAAGCTGAAAAAACCATGAAACGGGAACTCAGGGAATTGTGAAACGGTTTTTGCTGCTGCTGTTTTTGCTGATGAACACCGCTTTCGCCCAGTACACCCTGCAAACCCTGGGTGTGGGGAAAAAACAGGTGCAGAGCATCAGTTACTATGGGGTCCAGTTTGTGCGGGCAGAACTGCTCAGCCCGTACTTTCTGGTTTCGGTGGATGCCCGGACGGTGCGGGTCAAGTACGGCAAGAACACCCTGACCCTGCCCATCGAGTCCAATCCAGCAGCAGGCATTTACCAGGCGTATTACATCCAGGTCAACGACCAGACCCAGACGGGCTTCCCTGCCATTGTGGTCAACCGGGGCATTTTTGTTCCGGTGCAACAGCTGGCCAATGCGCTGGCCATCACCATGTCTGGAAACCAGCTGGTCATTCCACGGGCCAGATTGGGCAATGTGGCCTCCAAAACAGATGGCAAGTATGACCGTCTGGTGTTTGAGCTGGATCAGAATGTGACCATTGAAGACCAATCCACGGCCAGTGAAATCAAACTGGTGGTGCGGAGCACATGGGCCAAAGGCACCACCTACACCTCATCTGGAAAACACCTGCCCAGGGTCAAGGTGGAGGTGGATGGAGATGATCTGGTGGTGCGTGCCCCCTTGCCCAAAGGATCTGGTTACCAGTTCTTTTTCACCCCCCTGTCGGACCGCAGTGCCCGGCTGGTGCTGGATGCAGGGCCGCAGTTTCAGGTGAAGCAAACAGCTTTGCAAGAACGGGTCCTGAAGCCGGTCATTGTGCTGGATGCAGGGCATGGCGGAGAGGACACCGGCGGCACCCGTGGGGTGATTGAAAAGGATCTGGCTCTGGAAGTGGTGCGCCGCATGGGACAGGCCCTCTCCAAAGCAGGCTGGATGGTCAAGTACACCCGCACCAGCGACACTGCAGTGTCTTTGCAGAACCGGGCGGCCCTGGCCCGCAGCAGTGATGCTTTTGTGAGTGTGCATCTGGGCTATGCTCCAGGCAACACCCAGAGCGGGGTGGTGATGTCTTATCCTGCAGGGCATGAACAGCTGGAGTACATCCGGCAGTTGCGTGAAGAGAATGCCACTTCGCTGGCCGTCAGCAACTTTGAAGCCCTCAAAACCTTTGGGCAGACCGTGCAAAAAGAGCTTTCCAAAGTGAAAGTGAAGTCCAGACTGAAAGCCACCCGCGACCTGTACCTGCTTTCTGAAGCGCCCAAGGCTGCTTTGATGGTGGAACTGGGCTACCCCCAGAACGCTCAGGACCTGGCCAAACTGAAAGACTCCACTTACCTGGACACCCTGGCCCTCGGGCTGGCCCGGGGGATCACGGTTTACCTGACCCCCAAAGACCAGAAAACCCAGAAAGCCCAGCAAACCCCCCAGACCCAGAAGGACCTCAAGCCATGAACAAAGTGCTCACCCCTGTGAACATCATTGCCCTGTTGCTGCTGGCTGCTGCCGGATTGTTCTATTATTTTGTGACCCTGCCGCCCAGTGTGCCCGAATATGACCTCAATACCGGAGGGGCCACCGTATCCAAAAATGTGCGGTTGTATTTCAATGATCCTGCCCTGGAGAAATACCGCACCGAGGAACGCAGCCTGCAGCTCCCAGTGGACAATGAAACCACCCTGGCCCAGCTGGCCATCAAAGCCCTGATGACTGGACCCAAGGCGGAAGGCAGCGTCAGCACCCTGCCCAAAACCGGGGATGCTCCGGTGGTGTTCACACGGGAAGGCCATTATTATGTGAACATTCCTGCATCCTGGCAGAAACTCAATTATGGCAGCACCGCTGAGCTGCTGCTGATCTGTACCATCACCCGCACCTTGCTGGACCTCAACCCCAACAATCTGGACGTGGCTTTCATGGTGGAGGGCAAGACCGTGGAGAGTCTGGCGGGTCATGTGGATCTGCGCAATGCGTTCAACCGGGAGAGTTGTCCTTGAGAATTGAGTCCATCAGCCTGCAAGGGTTCAAAAGTTTTGGAGAGAAGACCCGCATTGAGTTTGTGCCTGGCATCAACGCTGTGATTGGTCCCAACGGCAGCGGGAAAAGCAACGTCATCGAGGCGATCCGCTGGGCCACCCACACGGCAAGGGTGCGTGAGCTGAGGGCCGGCAATGCCACCGAACTCATTTTCCACGGCAGCCAGGGCAAAAGTTCCCTGGGTCTGGCAGAGGTGTTGCTGGAACTTTCAGGCCTCCACAAAAGCCCTCTCCCTGAGCGCCTGAACCTGGCCCGCCGGGTGTACCGGGATGGAGACACCGAACAGGAGCTGCTGGGCAAAAACGTGCTGGTCCGGGACATCCAGAATGCCCTGAGGGGCAGTGGCCTGGGACCGGGAGGTCTGGCTGCCATCGGGCAGGGAGAGGTCTCCGGGGTGGTCACAGCAGACAGCAAGACTTTGCTGGGCTACCTGGAAGAAGCTGCAGGTCTGAGTGCCCTGACCCACCGGGAAAAACAGACCCTGGACCGTCTGGTGGAAGTGGAGAGGCACCTGGAACAGCTGGAACTGGTGGCTGCGGGTCTGCGGGAAAGAACCGAGCAACTGAACAGAGAAGCCGAAACCGCCCGCAAACACAGCCGTTACACCCTGGAATTGCAGCACCTGCAGCAGGCCACCCATTGGGCAAAGCATCAGGGTCTCACCCGTGAATTGCAGGATTTGCAAACCCAGGAAACTGCTTTGCAAGCAGAAATCCAGCAAGGAGCAGAACAGTTCACGGCCTTACAGAACCGTCAGGAAGCCCTCAGGCTGGCCTTGCAGGCCGCAGGCGTGGAACGGGCAGAATACGAAAGCACCCTGCGCCTGATTAAAAATGCCGAAGAGCGGGTGCGGGACACCGAAAAATATCTGGACCTCTTGCAGCAGGACCAGCAGAACCTGCTTGCAGAGATGGAGCTTCTGGAAGCTTTGCCTGCCATCGAGAAACCTGCAGCAGACCCGGTGCAGATTGAGGCCAGCCTGAGGTCCTTGAAAATCCGCCTGCAGAGTGCTGAACGCCGGTTGCAGGCCAGCGAAAAAGACCTCAAAGAGG
Source organism: Deinococcus roseus (assembly GCF_014646895.1). Classification (NCBI taxonomy): domain Bacteria; kingdom Thermotogati; phylum Deinococcota; class Deinococci; order Deinococcales; family Deinococcaceae; genus Deinococcus; species Deinococcus roseus. The sequence continues at coordinate 2,437 of NZ_BMOD01000004.1, read as the reverse complement.
CTTACCTGCAGGCCCAGGAAGCGGCCCGTGAAGAAGCCCAGAACGCCACCTTGCAAGAAGAAGCAGACAACCTGCAAACCCTGGTCGATCAGGACAGTGAAAACCTCAAAACCACCGAGGAGCAATTGACCCTGGTGCGTTCCCGGCTGGCCCTCACAGAGGAGCAGTACAAAACCACACTGGATGCTTTTGAAATGGCCCGCAAGAACCTGCAACTTGCCAAAAACGACCTCTCAAAAGCCAACAACGAGAAAGCCCCTCTGGAACGGGAACTCAAACGCCTGGAAGTGCTGCTCAACAGTTATGCCCGCTATGGTGAAGGGGCCAGAAATGCCCTCAACAGCGACATCGAGGGCATCATTGGCAGTGTGGCAGACTGCCTGAGTGTTCCCGAAGCGTACGAAACCGCCATCACTGCAGCCCTGGGACGCAGGCTGGAGCAGGTGGTGGTGCAGAATGCCCAGGTGGCCCAGGACACCATTGAGCACCTGAAACGCTCTGGAGGACGGGCCACTTTTCTGCCGCTGGACCTGATCAGATCCCGTGTGAGGCCAGACAGCCGTTTGCTGGCTGAGCGTGGTGTGCTGGGTTACGCCCACAACAAGTGCCCCAGTGATCCTCCCCTGATCAGTGAACACCTGCTGGGAGACACCCTGATGGTGCAGGACCATCCCACCGCCATCCGCATTGCCCGCAGCCATGCCCAGAGGCCCCGACTGGTGACCCTGGATGGAGAGGTCATCGAGGCCACAGGAGCCGTCACCGGGGGTAAACTGAAAGACTCTGGTCTGACGGTGCTGGCCGACCAGCGGCGTTACCATGACCTGCAAGACGAACTGGACGATCTGGACCGCAAAGCAGACCGGGCACGCAAGCAGGAACGCTCGCTGGAGGAAAGCCTCAAACAGCTGGAAGACCAGGTGCGAGATCTTCGCCTGAAACACCAGCAGGAAAAAGGCCAGGAAGCCCAGCTGGAACGCACCCTCACCCAGGCTGCTGCCCGCAGGGATGCCTTGCAGAGGCAACTCAGAAGCGTGCAGGGCAGAATGCATGCAGAAGCAGGCACCACGAGCCCTGCTGGTGTGCAGGTGCTGGAAGAAGCCACTGCGCAGATTCGTCAGGACCTCGAAACCATGCGCCAGCAGGAACAGCAGTTCACCTCTGAGTTGCACGGGGTCAAAGAACAGCACACCGCCTACCAGCACCACCAGCAGGAACTGCAGCGCCTGAGCAGCACCCGTGAGAAACACCAGCGTCTGAATGGACAGATTCAGGGCTATTTGCTGAACCTGGACAACCATCAGCGTGAACTGGGCACCCACCAGAGCAAACTGCAGGCGCTCAGCAAGCCTGAGCTGGCCCCTCTGGAAAAGGAATACCGCCAGATTTCCGAACAACATGCTGCCCTGACCCGCAAAGTGGCAGATCTGCAGCGCACCCTGGAAAACACCCGTCTGAACCTGGCCCGCAAGGAAACCCAGCGGCAGGAAATCGGTGAGGTCACCCCACCCGAACAGATGCCCGAAGGGGACCTCAGAAACTGGACTTCTCGTATTCAGACGCTGGAACGCTTGCTGCTGGACCTCGGGGCCATCAATGCCCTGGCCGAACAGGAACACCAGCATGAATCCCAGCGCCTGCAGGTTATGGAAAGCGACATTCAGGACACCCGGAATGCCATCCAGCAGATCCGGGAAGCCCTGAAGGACCTCAGGCAGGACATCCACAACAAGCTGTATCTGGCCTTTGACCGGGTCAAGACGGCTTTCTCCAGTTATGCGCAGGAACTGCTGGGCGGCCTGGGAGAATTGCAGCTGGAGCGGGATGAAACCGGCAAACCGACAGGAATGGGAATGGTGGTTCAACCCAGAAGCAAACGCACCCGCAACATCCACCTGCTGTCTGCAGGGGAGAGGACCATGGTGGGGCTTGCTTTCCTGTTTGCCCTTTCAGAAGCACCAGAAGACCAGCGTGGCCTGCCCATTGCCATTCTGGACGAAGTGGATGCTCCTCTGGACGAGGCCAACATCCGAAGGTTCACCCACTTTTTAAAGCTGCTGGCCTCCAAAGGGAGCCAGTTCATTCTGGTCACCCACCAGAAAGCCACCATGGAAATTGCCCATGCGCTCTGGGGGGTCACCACGGATGCCAAAGGGGTGTCCAGAACCTTCAGCATCAAAAACAGCGACATTGAGACTTTTGTGCAGTGATTCTGTGCAGTGAAAGTCGAACCATTGCTCTGATTTTATAGAGCTGTAGAGTCAAAGAAAATCCCCTTCCTTTCTGGAAGGGGACAGCATGATGCTGAAGGATGATCAATGCCCAAGGATCTGGGAAAGAAAGAGTTTGGAGCGTTCATGCTGCGGGTTGTTGTAAAACTCCTCCGGGGTGGCCTCCTCCACAATTGCCCCCTTGTCAAAGAACACCACCCGGTCCG